>CAZABQ010000009.1:0-29915 GCA_964483485.1 uncultured Methanomicrobiales archaeon | reverse complement strand
CATCCTCCGTGGACTCAACCGCGAAGTAGTCTAAGCCTGCCATCTACGCCTCCTTCTTCTTATCAATAAATCCGGACGCAAGCAGTGCGCCGCCGGTTGCGCCGATATACTGTGAATGGTGCGGAACAACAACCTCGGTGTTCAGCATCCTGCCCATCGCACGGACAAGTCCCTGAATCAGGGACGAACCGCCGACCATAATAACCGGCTCTTTGATATCGACTTCCTGTAACTGCTGTTCATACACCTGCTGGGCAACACTGTGACACGCCGCCGCCGCCACATCCTCACGTTTGTATCCTGCGGCAAGAGCATTCACCAGCGACTGGGTACCAAACACAATACAGTAACTGTTCATCGGCACATCCTCGCCGCCCTCACTCTTCATCGAAAGAGCACCAAGTTCCGTGATATCGACATCCAGACGTTTCGCCGTCATCTCAAGGAACCGTCCCGACGCACCCGCACAGATACCGCCCATCGTAAACGAACCCGGAATACCATCATTGACACTGATTGCCTTGTTATCCATACCGCCGATATCAATAACGGTCGCAAACCCTTTCTGGGCATTCGCCAAATAGACCGCACCCTTCGAGTTAACGGTCAGCTCCTCCTGTACAAGGTCAGCATTCAGATGCTTTCCAATCAGGAACCTGCCGTATCCGGTTGTTGCCGTCGCCTCAATATCCGACATTCTAAGACCTGACTCCTCCAGAGCAAGAGCGACTACTTCATCGGCACTCTTCAGAACCTCGGTTGTTGGTCTCCACCCGGTACCGATGATCTCATTATCCTGCATGATAATACATTTCGTCGTCGAGGACCCCGAATCAACACCCATCGTCGTTCCAACCTGCACCTCACGCGCCATCAAGGCTCTCCTTCGGGCAATGGTTGTCAGTGCCTCAAGTCTCGTCAGCAGCGTGGACGCGCCCGTCCGCTCGTTGAACGAGTAAGAAACCACCGGAATACGGGAATTTTCCACAATATAGCGGCGAAGTTCGTTCCTGACAATTGCCGCCTCTGCACAGCGGAAACAGCTCGCAATAAAAATACCGTCCGCCTCAATCCTGCCTTCTACGATCGCCTGGGCACGGGCGATAGCGAGCTTTAAATCAGGACTCTTCACCGGCAGACCAAAGTCCTTGTAAGCGCGTTTGACATCTTTTAAAGCAACATCAGGATAAAACATCCTGCCGCCGACCGTTTCCGCAGCTGTCGTAATCTCATTCTGAATACCGCTGTACTCCGCGCCGCAGGTGATCTGGGCAATTCTTACCGGCTGTTCACTCATGTTTTTTCACCTCGAGATTTGCAAGGAACTCTTTAATAGCCGCAACAAACGTCACACCCTCCTCCTTTGAACTCGGATACCGGAGTTCAAGGCGCGGAATATCTCTTTCGCGGAGCATAAAGCAGAGAAGCTCGTTGGTCCTCGCACAACCCATACAGCCGAACGCGAGATCCGGCTCATCGATAATGATTGCCGCCTCCGCCTCCTCAACCAGCGGACCATACAGGGACATCCGCCCGCGAATACCCGAGGGCACCTCAACCGCCGCCCATTTCAGACCTTTCTGCGGGTCATCTGAGGTCATCTGAATCGGCGGGGAATCAAATCCCGGAGTCTGGATGTGTTCGCGGATTGAAATTGCCGAACCGAGCGGCTCGTGGCCGAAACGTGCCACAAGATCAGATAAAATGAGGCTGGTTGCCGGATAGATGAATACTTTTGCCATTTCGTTACTCCTCCTTGATGAGAGATTCCAAGATATCGACATCAAGCCCTTCCGGCATCGGCAGTTCCTTTGCGGCTGCGGCTTTCAGTTCTTTTTTGGTCATTTTATCGGTCTCCATAAGACCGTGGGCGATATAGCGGACCATGCCCATTTCATATTCGTGTCCGAGGTAACCGGGCCGCGCTCCGCCGAGATCGGCACGGCACCTGCGTGCGTCGCCCGGAGGAAACCCGCGGTCTTTAATATAAATCCGGTACGGGTCAAGTTTTCGCAGATGTGAAACGATCCTCTCCACATCTTCCGGGCTTCCGGTGATCTGACACCCGAAACAGGTCTCTTTGATCATTACTCCCTGCGCGATTTCATATGCCGCGGTCGCGATGTCCTGCGGCGTTGTGTCGGGTGAATCGACGAACACGTATTTGGTAACGGTACCAACATACTGGGGCACATAGGGTTTCATGGCTGAACCTCGCGGATGAACACGGTTGCACCTTCTTTGATGAGCGGGAGTTTCTCGGTATCGATAACTCTGCCGATCACGTTGGTTCCCTCAAACGGCTCACCGGTCGGCCCGTACTCGTTGTTGGTAACAGACCGGACGCCCGCCATACCGCGTGCTTTTCGTGCATCGTTGGTGACGGCAAGGGCATACGGAGGAACGGCAGTTTTGGGGACGTTTTCAGGGATAATATTGACGTTTGATGCAAAATCCGGTTTGAAAAGATACATCTCCTCATCGATATTGTAGAAGAAGGGCATACTGCCTATCGCGTAGATCTTCAGACCGGTGACCCGGCGGAACAGATCCACCGTTCGCGGAGCGTTTTCGTAGTCAAGGGAGATGTCAATGACCTCTGTGAGAGCCACCGTCGTGAGAGAAACTTTTCCCTCTTTCAGAACTTCAAGCGTTGTTGCCGGTTTCTGATCAATCACGACACGTCCTTCCGTGTCACGGTTGTCGGCAAACACTCGGAGACCGCGTGCCTTTGCCCGGGCGACGGCTTCTCCCAGAGGGAGACCGCGAAGATCGCACTGTTCAGGAATGACTTTCACCGAAAGTTTTGCTCCGGCTGAGGCAAACCGTGCCAGTTCGACGCCCCGCGTGACGGTTCCCGTCCGGGTATGATGCTGGTTGCTGGGGACGTCTTTGGTGTAGATGTAGACCGCTCCCGAACTCTTGCCCGAAGTCCGAACCGTAACCGTTCCCTCGCGTCTTGGCTTTTGCAGCTCCATCGGGGCGTCGAGTTTCCCTTCCGCATGGTCGCGGATGTAGGTCGATGCGGTCCGGTCGATCTGGTACTCGCTGTTTCGCATCGTAAACAGCAGGTGTTCGACGGATTTCGTACAGCTTGTATTGATCTCCGCGTGTTCCTCTTTGTATCCCTCGGCCCTGATGCGGATTTCGGAGAATATCTGCATACCCTCCTCGAGTTTGAGGGAAAGGTCGGTGGTCAGGGCCGCGCTGGTTTTGTCGATGGACGAAAAGACGTGTTCGATCTTCGTGATACGGTCACCGTTTCGCCACCGGTTCATAATACCAAGACCGGAGATAACCGTTCCCAGAATCGCCCCGCCGGCTGCCGCACCATGATCGCCCATGTGCTGGAGACGGGAGAACATGAGGTATGAGGTTTCCGAATCGTATCCTCCGCACCCGAGAGCAACTACACCGCGATCGTAACGGTAAGACTGGTGGTCGGGGATAAAATCGGCATGGAATGGTCCAAACGCTGCCGCATATTTGTCTTCCCAGTGAACGCGGAGATTCGCATCTGTGACGTCACCGGTCGGAACCGGCAGGACAACACCCGGGAGGAGTTCAACGACAATATCTCCGGCGGTAGTGACGAACCGGAGATGGGACGTGTCGCGGGACTCTGCAGTCGCCCCGGACCGGAGAACAGCGACGCTGAATCCTGCGGGGTGATCCGGCAGGATGGATGCGAGTGTTGCGCCAGCTTTGGCCTCAAATGCTTCGCCGTTCAGATACAGATGGATGTTTGTCACGATAGTAATCTCCAGTTTTTCGGTTCACATCTCAAACATTTCATCAGTACTGGCGTGCAGAGTTCCGGCGTCCTGTTCAGGTATCTCGTCCCCTTTGGGATCTGCCTGAGTCGGAACTGACTTCGGCGCATTTGTTGCGGCACGATCGCGTTCGTTTGCAACGGCACGCGCCATGATATCTTTTTCTGCGTCGGTAAGCCCTGCCAAAATCTCGTGCGTCGGACCGATCGCGACAATCTTTCCGCCGCGCATAAACATACACCGGTCGCAGACGTCGCGGACGAACTCCATATCATGGGAAACGATGACAAACGTTTCGTCCATCTCTTCGCGGGCATGAATGATCGAGTGTTTGACGTCGACTTTCGTGATGGGGTCCATCGTTCCGGTGGGTTCATCAAGGAGAATAATTCTCGGCTCACGGATAAGTACCTGTGCAAGGGCGACCCGGTGCTTTTCACCTTCAGACAAACTCGCCGGGTAACGTCCAAGGACATCCTTTGCTTTTTTCTCGGTAAACCCTGCCATCTGAAGCGTGATCATCGCTTTTCTGGTGGCAAGTTCTTTCGGAAACTCAAGGCCGATTGCATCCGTCAGATTGTCGATGATGGTTCGGTGAGGGTAGAGGTCGTACTCCTGATGCAGAAGACCGACGTACTGTTTTGCCCGGCCGCGGTAGAGGTAGCCGGGTTTGGTCATGTCAATCCATTCATCACCGATTCGGATCTCCAGTTTACCGTTGGTCGGTTCATAAAGACCCGCGATCATTTTGGAAAGTGTCGTCTTTCCTCCGCCGGAAACACCAATGATACCAAAGATCTCACGTTCGTTTATCTCAAAAGAGATGTTGTCCACTGCTCTGATGACACCGCGGTCTACGGCGATGAACCTCTTTGAGAGCTGGTCGGCGCGAACGATCGGGTTTCCGATCTCCTGATCGACGTACTCCAGCTCGTCTTTGTAGCCTGCCATGAAAGCTTCGATGATCTCATCAGCCGCTCCTACCTTGACGATTTTACCGTCATCCAGAAGCACGGCACGATCGGCGACATCTTCTAAAACCTGTGAAAAGTGGGACGTAACAAGCATTCCCATGTTCTTCTCTACTGAGACTTCCTTTAAGAGATCGTGAACAACTTTTGCGGTTTTCGGATCAAGGGTGCCGGTGGGTTCATCGGCAAAAAGGAAGATGGGTTCGCGGGCGAGCTGGCGTGCAAGGACGACACGCTGTTTTTCTCCGCCGGACAAGTCGCGGGCAATATGCATCATACGGTGGCTGAGTCTAACCTCTTCAAGAAGGTCGGCTGCTCTCCCGATGGCCTTTTCTGCGGGATAGTTAACATCGTCAAGGGCACGGAGGACGTTTTCGATGACCCGGTCGTTACCGTAGAGACCAAAGGTACGCTGGAACATGATCGCGGTTTTGGCCATTATTTGTGTTTTGACAGCGTCATTTTCCGGTGCCCAGAAATCAATGTCTTTGGGCTTGAAAGTACCACCGCACCCGCATGCAGATCCTGCGTGGCTCGGCAGTTCCACTTTACCACATTTTGGGCAGATGGCGACGTGATAGATGATTTTGCCGGAGGTGGGAGGCTGGTCGATACCACGTACGAGGTGGATGAGTACAGTCTTCCCGCATCCTGATCTCCCAATGACACCGACAATCTCTCCTTCGGCGATCTCGAGGTTGATGTGGTCCAGAATACGTACCATCTCCGACGTTGGACAGGCCGGTGTATTATCGGAAGGATCGGCAGGATTTGCAGGAAAATCCATGCAGAGGTCCTTTATGGTGATAAATGGTGTCATCATTCAAACATCCTCTATAATGCTAATTGTATGTGCTCTGAGGTGTTATTAGTGTTTAGAAAAATGCATTCCGGCGATTTCGGGTTCACGATGTTACTTTTTTTCCATGTACTATTATTCGCCCGCACCAGTACTGATGGCACTCTTGCGATCTCTCCAAAAAGATTTGGTTGGTTTTTTTACGGGGGGCCTGACTACGACGCTCTGAAGCACGGCCCCTTCCCAAAAATCATCGTTGACCCGGCATCTCAAAAAATGCCGGACTCATGAAAACCATGAATCCAGCGTTGACTGTCCCTTCGTTGAACCGAGTCGTTCGAGTCCGGCTGAAACCCGCTCTTCGGAAAACCCGTGCTGCTCACAGAGAATCTCAACAACCTTCTCCCGTACCGGCGCTTTTTTCTGAATTGTATAATGCTTTTCGACCGGCGGCTCAAGGAAGTAACGTATCAACTCTTCCGGCTCGGCAGCATTCTCTGCCTCGCCTATCCGCTCTACAAATCTGCCCTCCTTCACCAGCTTTACCGCAGTCTTTGGTCCTACTCCCTTTACCCCACTATTATAATCAGTCCCTATCAGAAGGGCGGCCGCGATCAGATCAACCCGCGTCATCTCAAGGCCGCCGAGCACCTCCTCAAGTATCAGCTGTTCTGGATACACCGAAACATACTTTCCGTTCACCCGGCGTTTGCCGGATACCGTCAGATTCCGTAAAAGTTTCGGCGCTCCAAACAACAGCGAATCATAATCCTGCGACACCGCATAGGTAACGTCCCCCGCAGTCGCCATATACGCAGACTGCGCCTCTCCCTCTTCCGGTGCCTGAACCCAGGGAATACCAAGGGCGCTCAAAAGCTCCTTTGACGACTCAAGAATAAACGCATCAACCTTCGACGAAGCCATCGCATATTTTCTCGCGGTCTCCTCATCGCCCTCTTTGACTGCGCGCTCCCAGGACTCCTTCGCATTCTCGCGGATAACCCGCCGTTCGGCAAGAGTCGCCTCCTTAAACTTTGGCGGCTTCCCGTCAAAAACATACACCGGCGTGATATTTTTCTCCACAAGGTTCGCCGTCCTGAACAAAAGACCGCTCAGGTGAGAAGTAATGCGCCCCTCCTCATCCATCAGCGGAGTGCCGTCCGGCTGACGTATCCCGCTCAAAAACTGGTACAGAGCATTATATGCATCAATCGCCGCAATACCGCCCAGCTGATCCCATGACAGCGACTCCTTATAATCCGCAATAAGCGGCCGCAGCGCAACGCCCATATTTTACCGGTACATTCTGCTCTTAATACTCTCAACAGCCTCAACGACTTTCTGCGACGTTGCATCCTGCTTCTGTATCAACTGCCGACCCAGATCTTCAAGATTGCCCCGCATGATCCGCTCGCGTGCCGCGCTCTCCTCTTCAAGACGGCGGAGCCGCCAGAGAATCTGGAGAAGCAGGATACCCACACAGATAATCAGCAGTTCAATTCCAATCGCTACAATAGCGTCCTGCCAGAGTCTGATGAGTGCAGCAAGACCGGAAACTGCCATCACTATTACCAGCAGAATCTCCGGCAGACATTCGCGACGAACATTCATAATTTAACTAAGGAGACCGCTAAAATATTAAGTTACCTATACATGAGTGAATTTTCCCTCCGTGCCCTTGTGCCGTACGCCGGTATGATCCTTCTGATGCTTCTCACCGGTCTGCTGTCCCTCCTGCTGATCCACCCGGTAACCCAGGCTGGTCTTGGAGCATTCGAGGATCCCGACTCGATCGCAAATCCGTTTGTGTTCCTGTTCATCATGCTCGTGTTTACCGCGCTCCTTCTCGTCCTGATCAAATGGAAAGCGCAGAGCCTCATCAGTGCAATCATCGGCATCTGTCTTGCTTTGGTTATATACTACGTCGTCTCATCCCTCCTTCTGAGCTACGCCCCTTCCCTTCCCGCCCTTCCGATTGCCGTAATCGCAGCAATTGTTGTTATCATGCTCCTGTGGTACCGGCCCGAATGGTATGTGATTAATATCGCAGGAATTCTCATCTCCGCAGGGTGTGCCGCGATATTTGGCATATCACTCTCAATCATACCCGTTATTATCCTGCTGATCCTTCTCCTGATCTATGATGCGGTCTCCGTGCACCGGACAAAACACATGCTCACCCTCGCCGACGGTGTTCTCCGCCAGAAAATGCCCATCATGTTCATCGTCCCGAAGTCGCGCGGCTACTCCTATCGTGCCTCAGGGTTTTCAATCCACGACAAAAAAGAGGATCGCGGTGCTTACATGATCGGCATGGGCGACATGATCATGCCGTCCATTCTTGTTGTCTCCGCACAGGTGTATGCAGGAGGCGCGGACATCCTTTCCGTTGGCGGTATTGCCCTTCCGGCGCTCGGCGCCCTTATCGGCAGCATTGTTGGTCTTTGCCTCCTTCTGGTCCCGGTCAATACCGGAAAACCGCAGCCCGGTCTGCCCTATATCAACGCCGGAGCCATCATCGGATTTTTGGTCTGCTGTGCTGTCGCAGGCTCCTGGGCATGGGTAGGGCTCTGAATCTCCTACCCAAAATAACAATGTATATATGTGAACTCTGCCAATCTTGTAAGGCACACACGCATCGATAGTGTAGTGGTTATCACTAGGCGTTGCCAACGCCTAAACTCGGGTTCGAGTCCCGGTCGATGCACTTCTTTTTCTGTAGCAAACTATTTCTTCTCACCCGTCGTTTTCTCACCTATGCAATACCGGGTAATCCTTCTCCTAATTCTCGCACTCGCAGCGTTTACCGCAGCCCCGGCATCGGCAATCGTTGCCGACTCTCTCAAAATCACCGTCCTTGAAAACGGTGATGCGAATATTGACGTCAGCTACACGCTTTCCTGGCTTGAAAAACTGGGGGTCTTAACAAAAATCGGTGACCCGGCCATCTACATAAGAAAAGCATGTAACGACTACGGAGGGGTAGCAACACTGCTTCACTCCGACATGTCGGGCGTCTCTCTTCACTTCAAAGGATTCGCTGACATTGACAATACTACCTATACAACACCCGTCATTGACTTCACCCAGGCGGAAGAAATTCTCCAAAGCTATCCGATCATCTCAAAAATTCTGACCATCGATCTCTCGCCGACCATCACGGAAATCCAGTTCCCTGACGGCATCACCATGACATATCATGATCAGCTGCTGATACCGTCAACTGTTCACACACTCTAAAGGGAAACTCTGCGGTTGGACAGCCGACCACTCAGCAATACACATTGTTCCTCGAAGAACGTTGACACCGCAAGAATTCTGCCAAAAAAAAGGATTGTCCGTTCTTTTAACGGACGAGAGCTGCTGCACGCTCTGCTGCAGAGCTCACGGACTCGGACTTGATGATCTCGATTCTGCGGACCGGGAAAATCGGCTTGCATGCCTCGAGCATCTTCTTGGACAGATCGCCCTTGACCATTGAGGAAACAAAGGTTTCAAAGTCTGCTTCCTTTGCGTACTCCTGTACAACCTTCACCATCATCGCACGGACCTCGTGAATCTGGGAGAGTCTTGCATGGTTGATCGTGAATGCGGTGATCGTCACCTGAAGCTCACGAACACTGCCGAGCGGCTTGATCGTGATCGTGCTGTCGATACGGGATGCCCGCCTCTTAACCATTGCGCGGATGAAGTCTTTGGTCATCTCGTGACCGTGGAACTGCGTGTATGCTGCGTCTCCTGCCACTGCATTGATCTTAAAGGACATCTTGATGTTCTGTTTGGAGTAGTCCTGGATTAACTCGCCAAGACTTGTCGACATTACGCGACCCGGCAGGTTTGCCGTGTCTGAAGAGATAATCTCTCCGATAAACTGCTTGCCGAGGAACTCAGGGGCATAGACCTTGAACCAGTTCTTTGCCTTCCATCCCTCAACTTTGCGTCCACCACTCTGCTTTTTTCTTGCCATGGTATCAACCTTAATTCTTGAAATTGGATTTGTATATCTCGCAAGCGGTCTGGTTATGAGAGCCGCTCCGATACTGACAGATTCACCAGATAATCGTCCACCGTCGCGATCACCGATCTCAGTGACTCCCCGCTAATCTTTGCCGAAACAAAACCGTCCACGACTGTAACGGTCATAAACCCGCCGTTATCCGGTGACAATGCCTGTGCCACGTTTTCCGCATTGGTATGAAAGGATCTGATTGTCCCGCTTACATACATGCCGCTGCCTCCAGACCTGCGAGGAACTCGTCCTCGCGGTCGAGCGGTATGTCAGCTCCGGCGCGGGAATAGTGCCCGCCGCCGGAACCGCCGCATGATTCCGCAGTTGCCTTCATAAGCTGTTCCAGATTTACGGCATATCCTGCCGGAGCACGTGCAGAGACCCGCACTGATACAGGTCCTCTGCCGATGACAAATGTCGGGACATCTGCGGATTCAATGAGAACATCTGCCGCATCACTTGCGGCAGACGCATCGTTTACTCTCCAGATCTGCGGAGTGTCCCGTATTTTTTCAGCAGACTTCACCGCATCAATGATGTGGTTTCTGTGTGCCACGGCAATATTCCATGCTTCATCCAGATAGGAAGCATCCCCACAGCAGAGAGCGTAGGCAATGCCGGATTTTCCGACCTTGCCGCACGCGTCAACAACCGCAGTGAATGCGTGGGCATTTTGGATAACCTCACGCTCAAGACTCCACGAATCTCCGTAGAGTTTCATGAGAGCCTCGTAGGAAGCATCCGACTCAAGAACAATCCTTGACAGCATACAGGCAGTATATGCCTCGTCTGAAATTTTAGACACACATGCTGCTTCAATCGCTTCCGCTTTTGCCGGATTGCCTGACAGGCCCGGCAGATACGGGTGCAGAGAGTTGGAAATCTGCTCTTTTGTAGATCTGCCGGGCATCAGAATACCGCGATCCGGGTTTATCAGGTTGTTTGCAACCGCATCACCAACGATAGCACTGTTCCTTCCAGAAACAGTCTGATTATCACCGATGATACCAAGCATTACCAGACCCGCCAGATCGCGATTGTCTCCAAGGGCATTTGCCACCAGATACGCGCAGCCTGCGGCGGAGAGTTCGGTTTCGCCGTCTTCGCCGTAGCTGCGGGGATTGACATGATTCGGGGAGGTGTTGTACGGCACGTGATGATCAATGATCATTGTGCTTTCAGAAAGACCGGTACACGACGCACCGAAGTCACAGAGAAGAGAACATTCAGGGTTCTCCACATCATCTTCGCATATCCCCGGAAGAATCCGGAGCTTGAACGCGATCTTTGCCCGTGTGAGGGCTATTGACATGATCGCAGCAGCTGCTATGCCGTCAGCATCGTAATGGGAGTACATTTCCACGTACTCCATGGATGCGAGACGTTTGCCAAGGGTTTCTGCTGCGGTTTCGAGTGACATGACGGATGCGTGGCTGTCTTATCTGGAGAGGAGAATCTCTGCGGTCTCCGGTTTGTAGGTCCAGCCTGCCGGGAGGCGTTTGGTGCCGACATAGTATTTTACCAGTCTGCGGACTTTGGACTCGGTCAGCTGAAGCTGACGCTTGTTGTGGAGATCTTTTTTGTTCTCGCCAAGGTGCTTGCGCATGGCAAGTGCCTTGTGCATCAGGTTACGCAGATCTTCAGGGATGTCGGTGTCAAGGTCGTGTTCACGAACGATGGCATTGACTCTCTTGCCGGTAACGAGTTTCACGTTCGGAACACCGAACTTGTCTCTGAGGACGAGGCCAATCTGAGCGCAGGTAAGGCCGTCCTTACGGAGCTCGACGATCTTCTTCTCAATTTCCTGTACGTCGGTGTTGGACCACTCAGGAACTTCCTGGCGGAATGGTCTGACCGAGGAGGCGATTCCTCTTCTTCTTGCATGTATGCGTGCCATTGTTTTCACCTCCGATGGGACTGTCCGCCCGTACAGCGGAGAACCGTTTCCTTTGCGGAATCAAATGGAAACAGCCGTAAGTCACGAAAAGAGCAGTTGCATTAACAGAAATGTCTGATGCATGTCGCGTTTCCGCAGGTTCTGCGGAGCCGAACTGACTCGTCGTAATCCCAAAGCCTTATTACAGCAGTGTCGTAATGACAGACACGTCGGACTTACTTCAGTCAGCACTATAAAGTGCTCCTATTATATTAGAGAGAAGATGAGATAAGGATTGCGGGTGTATATACTCTTATGTCTGATCAGGAGTATGACTGCATCATTATCGGGGCGGGGCCTGCCGGTCTTTTCTGTGCGACAAACATTTCCACAGGGCGGGTTCTGGTTCTGGAGAAGATGATTCTTCCAGGGAGAAAACTCCTGATCGCAGGGTCTGGTCAGTGTAATATTACGCACTCAGGCGATATGAAAAGTTTCACCTCCCATTATGGGGATCACGGTGCATTTGTAAAACCGGCACTGATGGCATTCCCAAACTCTGCGGTCAAGAAATTTTTTGAAGACCGCGGGGTGATGCTGGTGGAAAAGGAGTCCGGCAAACTGTTTCCTGCGTCTCTTTCGGCTGATGATATTCTGGACGCCCTGCTTGACGCCTGTGATGAGGCAGGTGTGGAGATCGTGAGTTCTGCTCCTGTCCAATCTGTGTCGTTTGAGGATGGTCTGTATACCGTAACGACAGGTTACGGTGTTTTTCGTTCCCGAACACTGGTTGTTGCGACCGGCGGCAGGTCGTATCCGCAGACCGGTTCTACCGGTGACGGGTTTTTGTTTGCCGGGGCACTCGGGCATGCCATTGTGGAACCGCGCCCGTCGTTATCTCCCGTCTATGTTGCGGATCACCGCCTCGCTGATCTCTCGGGAATCTCTCTCCCGGACGTGAGTGTCTCCCTCTGGCGGGGAGGTAAAAAAATTATGACACGGTCCGGCGATCTGCTGATTACGCGGTTTGGGTATTCAGGCCCCGTAATTTTGGATGCGGCACGATGGATGCGGGATTCGGATCAGCTGCGAATAGCGTTTTCTCCCCAAAAACCCGAGGAGTTGGACGCACTGATTCGTGCGGCGTGTGCGGCTTCGGGAGCAAAACAGGTTCAGAATTTGTTTACGTTTACCTGCTGTCCGGATCGTCTGCTGCGCGTGCTGGTAAAAGAGGCGGGAATCCCCGAAGGCACCACAGGCGCACAGCTGACCGCTGTGATGCGCTCGCAGCTGGTCAGAAATCTCGCGGAGTATGCGGTTACGATTGATCATGTCGGGGATTTCAAAGTGGCAATGGCAACCGCCGGAGGCGTGACTCTTGAGGAGATCAACAAAAAGACCTGCGAATCCAAGGTTTCTTCGGGACTTTTTTTTATCGGTGAAGTCCTTGATATCGACGGGGATACCGGCGGCTACAATTTACAGGCCTGTTTTTCGACAGCGTTTCTTGCGTCCCGCAGGATTTGTGAACTGATCTGATGCGCGAAATTCGTTTGGTCTACTGTTTTACCGCAGCAAGACATGATTGGACATATGTTTTTGAGGCAATTTCAGCTTCAATCCATAATGTTTAAATGAACTAACTTCCTACTTTGTTATCACGCAATGCCTCAGTGGCTTAGCCGGCATAGCGCGTCCTTGGTAAGGACGAGGTCGCGTGTTCAAATCACGCCTGAGGCTTCTTGTTTTTCGTTAATATTTTAGTAGAGTCTTTCTAATTTCTGATGTTTCTTTCATAGGACTTCTTCCCTGACGGCTGCCCGCTCCCTTCAAAATCCTTATATTCAAATATGCGAATATAATAATATAATGGCGACCATGGAAATCTTTGATACGGGTCAGGGCTGTCCCGATGGCTCGCGGATAACAACTGTTGTATCCCGCCTGAAAAATCAGGGAATCAGTATCGAGAGATACTCCTGCCGGATGTTTCCGGAAAAATTCACCGGCAGCAACCCTGTAGCTCAGCTTATTTCCAAGCACGGGCATACTATCCTGCCGATAACTCTGGTGAACGGCTTTCCGATGATTACCGGTAGATATCCGTCCAACGAGGAGATACGTCAGATTCTGCATGTGCCGCAGCATCTCATTGAACCAAAACGCGAAGGCTGCTGCTGCATTCAGGGCTGCGGATGTATGGAGGATCAGGTGTGAAAAAAATCGCGTTCATCTGTGTCCAGAACTCCTGCCGCTCACAGATAGCCGAAGCCCTGTGCCAGGCCTCTGCCGGAGACCTGCTTGACCCATACTCGGCAGGAACTTTCCCGGCCTCATCGATCAACTCTTCCGCACTGCGGCTGATGAAATCTTTCTATGACATCGACATGGCAAACCAGCGACCCAAACCCCTCAGTGAACTCCCTGAAATGGATATCATCGTTACGATGGGATGTGAAGTTTCCTGCCCGCTCGTCCATTCTTCCCAAAAAATATCCTGGCACATTGAAAATCCTGATGGTAAATCCGACGAAGAGTTCCTCGCAATTATTCGTATCATTCAGGATCATGTCCGTAGACTGCCCAAACTCGTAGCATTATGACCGAACAAATTTTCAAAGCCCTTGGCGACGTGACCCGTCTCCGCATAGTCGCTCTCCTTCTCCAGCGCGAACTCTGTGTCTGTGAGATCATGGACTGTCTGGAGCTATCCCAGCCGAACGCGTCCCGACATCTGACCATTCTCAAAAATGCCGGTGTGGTGTCTGCACGAAAACAGGCACAATGGGCATATTACAAAATCAGCGAAACATTTCCGTTGGAACTTCAGCAGTATCTTTCCCGTACGCTGTCTCTGCTTCCCGAGTACGCGGAAGCAGTCGAACGGCTGCACAACTGTAAGGCTGTGCGAGGGTGCGGCTGTACTACATACGGAGGAGAACCATGAGTAACGAAAAATCAAAAAACGGACTGATGCAGAAAATCAAAAAAGCTGCCTTTGGCGGAGACTGCTGTTGCTGTAATCTGAAAATTGTTCCGGAAAAACCGGATGAAGAAAAAGGAAAATCTGAATGAACCTATCTGATACGCTGTTCTCGGTTGGATCCTATTTTCTGGTTATCACTGCTGAGCTGCTGGTGTTGTTCCTGATCGTCAGTCTGCTGGTGGGAATCCTGCATGTCTATGTTTCCCGCGAAAAAATGCAGAGGATACTTGGAAAAACCGGATCGGTTACCGGCAGTGTATTGGGCGCGGCTTTTGGCGCACTGACACCGTTCTGTTCCTGCTCCACCATCCCGATAACTCTCGGTCTGCTGAAGTCGGGAGTTTCCTTCTCCAGTTCGATGTCGTTTCTGTTCGCATCCCCTCTCCTCAATCCGGTTATTCTCGCAATGATGCTGGTCATCTTCGGACCTGGGGTTACCGTTGTCTATGCGATTCTGATGTTTATCTTCTCTGTAGGTCTTGGTCTCACTCTTGACCGTGCCGGTTACCGGAAATATCTCAGGGCAGTTGCAGTCGAAGGTGAGATCGTCTCTTCAGGAACCAAAGGCCAGCAGATCGTCAGCTTCGCAGTCACGATCTTCCGGCAGATGCTTCCTTATCTCCTGATCGGTGCGGGAATCGGCGCATTCATCTACGGTTTTCTTCCGGCGGACTGGGTGCTTTCGGTTGCCGGGCCGGATAATCTCTTTGCCATCCCGATAGCTGCTCTGATCGGAATTCCGCTGTATATCCGTGCGGAGACCATTCTTCCGATAGCTGCTGTTCTCCTTGAAAAAGGGATGGGTGCAGGAGCTGCCGCTGCCCTTCTTATCGGAGGGGCAGGCATGAGTATCCCTGAGATAACCATGCTGTCTGCGATATTTGAAAAACGACTTGTTGCCGTGTTTGTAACTGCGATATTCGCCGCGGCAGTTCTAACCGGCTGTACTCTTCAGCTTCTTTCTTTATGAGGTCAAAAAATGCAACAACATACGTCTCCTGAACCTGCCTGTCTTATCTGCGGAGCACCTCTCCGGTACCGCACCTGCGCTGAAACGATGACCTGTTCAGTCTGCAGCAGGAGAGTTTCGAGTAATGCCTCATGCGAAAACGGTCATTTCGTCTGTGACGCCTGCCACGCATCCCCGGCTCTCTCTGCCGTCCGTTTCGTCTGTCTGACGACCGCGTCAAAGAATCCGTTTGAAATCGCCGTGGAAATGATGCGAAGTCCGTCTGTTCATATGCACGGACCCGAACACCACATTCTTGTCGGGGCAGCTCTCCTCGCAGCCTATCGTAACGCGGGCGGCTGCATTGATCTTCCCTCCGCCCTCGACGAAATGATTCGCCGGGGTTCAATGGTACCGGGTGGTTTCTGCGGCATTGCCGGCTCCTGTGGTGCAGCTCTCTCTGCCGGAATGTTTTACTCGATTGTGACGAAAACCAGTCCGCTCAGTACCGGGTCATGGTCACGTGCCAATCAATTGACCGCTTCATGTCTGAGCGCCATTAGCAAAACCGGCGGACCGCGCTGTTGTAAACGCGACAGCTTCCTCGCTCTTGAAACAGCCGTTCCCTTCATCGAAAAGCATCTCGGGGTAGCACTGGAATTTTCTCCAGGTCTGCACTGCGAATTTTTCTCCCGCAATCGTGAATGCCTCAAAGAACGCTGCCCCTATTTCCCGGTAAAATGCGGATCACCCGCAGTATAATTTTTTTGAAAAAGAGTGGGGAGTATAACTGCCGTTCAGCTGTCAATGAACTCTTTGATCTTTGCGATGAGGTACTCTTCCGCTTTTGCGACCTCTTCGGGTTTCCCGCGAAAAGCTATCAGTTCGCGTTCATCGTTGACCATATTCGCATAATTCAGCGGTCGTGTCACACTCACCATCTCAACATCAAACTTCGTCGCAATATCACGGATGATGCTCCGCGGAGTTCCCGGCGGAATGATTAAATCAAGTTCTTCGGTTTCTGTCATGGGAATTACCTTCCAATCTTCTGGCGTTTTGCCATAATACATTTTCCTCCGCGGACGCCGCCTATCGGACACTTCGGGTGGCCGAGACTGTTCATACATCTGCCCATGAGAGCAGCACCGCGGGCGAGACCGTCATCAACAAAGACGAGATGGGCGACCGGATCATCATAGAGATTCCGCTCCGTAACACCGTCAAGGATGTACTGCGGCTTGTTTCCTGAAATGATGGCACGACCTGTAAACCCGATCGAACTGTTCGGCGGCAGCAGATTTCTTTCCCGGCAGAGATCGATAATCCGCAAAGCAACCCCTGCACAGAGACGGTCAATAACCTCGCGGATAACATCTTTGCTCTCATTTTTCGCAAGTTCTGCTCCGATTGCCTCAAGCTCTGAAATTCTGTCACCGTCATGGCCGACATCAACACCGAGCAGATAAATTCCCGAGGCCTTTGCGACATCTGCGCAGACCGGAACTTTGCCGAAGTGTTTCCGGTCTGCCGGAACCTCGTCAATGTCGAGAATAGCCATACACCGTTCCACATACGGCATTGCTTTCTTCGTGGCACGGTTCGCCGCAGGTCTGCATGTCTCGCCGAAAAGATCCAGCGCTGTTCCCTTCTTTTTGTCCACAAGGCCGGTTCCCCGGATAATAGCGTCGGGAATTGCTCCCGCAAGTCCGCAGAAGTTTCCGATCGTCTTTGCAAACGGACTTTCTGCACCCGGATCCACATCACTTGTAATACGACCGTCCAGCGTCGTTCCAAAATCCATCGAGATACAGGGATTGCGGAAATCGACCGGGGTCCACTTTGCTCCCTCCTTGATTCCTGCCATCGCAAGTTCGCCTTCCATCTCGTTCGCGACCATCTCGACACCGGACGCTCCGGCAGGCGGCGTAACTCCGGCGACCGCACCGGTAAACACCAGCCGGTCGGCAAAACTGAACTCACGGAGTTTCGGCGGCAGATTATCCTTTCCCATTGGCGGCGTCATTTTCTTTGGCGGAACTCCTGCTTCAAGGCAGCCGTTTGCGAGCGCTACAATAAAGTCTCCTACCTGATCGGGGGAGTCCATTGCCGCAACCACACCGGTACTGCGGACCACAAAATCCAGATCGTTTTTAATGCTCAAATCCGCATCGCGGTGACACTGTATCAGGGTATTTTTTACCAGTTCCGTTACCGACTCGCGGGTAAGTTCGGTTCCGTCCAGTGTTGTTCCAAACACCTGCTCTCCCGGTTTTGGCGAACGAACGTCACGACTCATCGAGACCGTTTTATTAATTACATAGGATCGTCCCTCTTCGAGGTCAGTTCCGGTAAGAATGCATTTGGTTGTCGTATTTCCCATCTCAACGGATGCAACGATGAAATACGGCTTTGATTTGTATTCGGGAACACTCATTCCCGCTCCGTGACCGGTAACCGGTGGCGGGACACTTTCCACAATCCACGGTTTCTTCGCGGTGAATCGGTCAAAAAAACCTGCCGTCATATTACAGAGAGTTCTATTTCGGATTGATAAATAAGTTTGCATCTCCGCATTACAGCGTTACAACTCCTGCGAGAACGAGGACGCCGAATATTATCGGGTTATGGATCAGGTAGATTATGAGAGAGTGGCGGCCAAGAAATATCAGGGGAGATGCCGCCCGCGGCATCTCGCCAAGCCTTTTCAGCAGCGACTGTCTGGCGCCGCCTTTATAGAAAATCATGCCAAGTCCTACACCAAGAAGCAGTACGCCAAACCAGGGAATAAGCGGTTCATAGTCCAGCGTCGTAAACCCGACCGGTGTGATGCCGAACGGAATCAGAATCGCAGGCCCTCTGACAAAACCAAGAAGCGGTGAGATGGCAATGAGGACAAGGCCGCACGCAAAAGTCACCATCGGCGATATTTTCAGGACCACAAACGGAATGGCGAGAATCGTGGCACACCCGATTAAATGAAGAATCCCAAACACTACGGTCCCGGAGGGGAATAAAATCCATGACGCGATCGTGATCACGGCGGCAAAGCAGAGAATATAGAGGCCGCGGATGAACATTTTTTTCGCCGCCTTTGGAATGCTCGTCTCTCTGGCAGTAAAAAGTATGAGCGAAACACCGGCGATTGTTACGAACAGGAAGGCTATTGGTGCGCCGGTCATCACGTACGGATCGAACCACGACACCAACTCCGGCGCAAAAAAACTCAGCTGAAAGAGAACATGGTATGCGATCATCAAAAGAATTGCAACCCCGCGTGCCGCATCAAGTTCCCCGTATCGTACCATAGTTCACTGCCTTTATGTTTCTCGGGAGGCCATATCTATGCACCGAATGGTGAGTTCTGATGTCCGACGAACATATTATCGAAGCAATCGGCATGACCCGGATCGTTATCCGGGACGGTGTCGTCGTAGAGACCGGTGAGCCGAAAATTCACTCGTGCCCCCTCGCGAAACGGTTTGCAAAGCCGGTGGACCCGATTACTGCCGCCGCAGTCGCGGACAATATTACCTCCCGCATCAGCCGGTTTGGCATGTGTACCAGAGATCGCGAAGTTCTTGACAAAGAAACATTCGTGCTGTTCGGTGCCTCAGAACTGATGACCACGGGCCTTCGGACCGGCAGACTTGAGGCGGCGGTTATTGCCTCTGACGGTGCCGGTACGGTTATCGTCCGGTCTCCCGAACTGGTTCAGGGCATCGGCGGCAGAATGTCGGGTCTTGTTTCAACCACTCCCTACCCTGAGGTAATAGCACGTATCGAATCTGCGGGCGGCATAGTCATCAACAAAGAAACCGGTACAATGGATGTTCTCGCAGGTCTTGCCAAAGCACATGAGATGGGGTGGACGAAAGTTGCGGTAACCATTGCCGGTTTCCAGCACGAACTTGCCGAAGAGATTCGCCATACTTACCCTGAGGCAGTGATCATCGCAGTTCACACTTCCTCGGTTGCGTCTCTGGATGATGCTGTCCGTCTTGCAAAAGCTTCGGATCTGATTTTCTCCTGCGCTTCGAAGTATGTGCGTGAAGCTGCCGCCTCCTGTGCGCTGATACAGGGAGGTGTCGGGGTTCCGGTTTTTGCCACCTCAAAGCCCGGAAAAATGCTCATTATAGATCGACTCATTGAAACGGATCAGCCGCTCCTCGTGAAAAATACCAGACTTCCGGTAAGCGATATGGGCAGTATTCCAGATCCACTCATCTAATATTTTTCGTGTATCAATCGTCTGACTTTTGTTCTCTTTTTGTCTTTATCATATAGTAAATACCGGATCCAAGCATAGCAAGACCCAGCAGTCCTACGGCAATACCAATAATGTCTCCTGCGATGACCACGTAGATCTCGTTTGCGATAAATTCGGTCGTGGTAAGGAGATAGGTGTTGAATGCCCGCAGTCCGAAGATGGACAGGATGAGTGCGAATACTCCTCCGAAGATCAAACCGCTGGGTTTCGTCTCGTACTTCTGGAACATACTACTTGATACTCCTCTTTGAGAACATTTATAAATGTCGGTCAGAAACAGCGATCTCTGATACGCACAAAAGAAACTCTGAAAAAACAGTGCGAGGGATGGGATTCGAACCCAAGAACTACTACTAGACTAGCCCCTCAAGCTAGCGCCGTTGACCTGGCTTGGCTACCCTCGCATTCTGGCTGAAAACCCGTTCGGGGTTTGTCAGTGCGACCTATACATGTGGGTCATACTGGTTAATAAATCTACTGATATTTCGGGATTCTGGGTATTTCCTGTCCCGGTCTCCCCGGAGGCATACTAAACCAGTGCTCTCCCTCCCGTTTTTCACCGTCGCAGGAGATAGTATAAATACATTCGTCGATACACAACTTTGTACATGTGGCGTACAATTCTCGAACCTTTTTCCGACTCACCATCGCAGCAGCGGGTTGCCAAGTTCCTTCTTGAGAACGGCTTTGGTATCAGCAGCAGTTCCGGGAAAGTTACTGTGAACGGCATTGAGATCTCTGCGACTGCGGTCTCCCGCGTTGTCGGCGTTGACCGGCGAGTTGTTGACACGACCGTTAAGCGTATCCTTGAGATGGATGATATCCGCGAGATATTTTTCCGTCTTCGTGTCACGCCCGACATCACGGATGTTGCAAAAAATCTCGGCCTCTCGGTTATTACTATTCTGCCCAAAAATGCCGGCGATAAAAACATCGTTGCATCAGCTGTCGCCGTCCTCGCCTCGCACGATCTTCCTCTTCGGCAGATCTTTGTGACCGATCCCTACATCGCCGAGTCGCCGCGGCTGGTAATAATTATCGACGGAACTCTCCCCGCCGCAGCCATCGAAGAGCTTCGGACACTACCCGCAGTTGCCTCGATCATACTGTAAACAATCAGATTAATTAGTTTCGGTGACGAACGATAAGGGTATGGTATCCAGTATTGTCCTTCCAATAAAAAAGGTCAACTCTCTTGTAGACTCCAAGATCTCTGTCGAGATCAAGGATGAGGGACGTAAGTTCGAGGGACGTCTTGTTGCAGTAGATGAATACCTCAACCTTCACCTTGAAGAGGCAATTGAGGTCAGTGAAGCCGGTCGCAGAAATCTCGGCACGGTCGTCATCCGCGGAAACAACATCCTGAGCATCTCCCCAATTAACTAAATTCCATGACAGCATCCCAGATGAGTGACCATGAGGTCGCAGCACTTGCGCACATCCGGGCAAATCCCGAGGGTGTTCTGCAGAGCGAACTCTGGAAAGATCTTGGCGTTGACAGCAGAATGTGTTCGCGCGTCCTCAAAAAACTTGAGGACGGCGGATACATTGAGCGTGAGGAATGCCGCAGAGACGGCATCCGCACCTATCTTGTCAAAATAGCCAGAAAAGAAGACGTAATTGATCCGATGCTTCTGATGGCAGGAGAAACAATCGTCCCGTGCGTTGCGTGCGAGGAAGAGTGCAACGTTGAGCACTGTAAGATGCTCGAAGACTGGGTTTACGAGCTCGTCTTTTCGGAAATGGAATAAAATTATTCAGCAATCCCCATTTTCTTTTTCCTAATCGATATGTTATTTTATGCAGGCGTAGATGTACTACATCATGTCACAGCGAGCCGCAGAAGCTCTTTTTACTGCTTTGTTTTCCTTAACTGATATACGCGCACTCCTTCGCGAGACGGCGCCGTCCCACGAGTTTGACGATGCACAAAAGGCTGCCGCAGAAAAATCCCTGGCCTCGGTCAAAAAACAGATCGCGATCCTTGAGGAGGAACTCTTATGAAGTGTGCGGCAAATGTTGATACCCGGATGGTTGAGGAGACGGCAATCAATCTGGACCCGATTCAGGTCGCAGGACGCCTGACTCCGGAAGCAATGAAGGCTATCATCGCCTGGGGCGACGGCTACTCTGTCTGTGATAACTGCCGAAAACCTTTCCGTCTTGACTATATTCAAAATCCTCCGTTAAAGGAGTTCCATGTCGAGCTTGCCGAGTGGCTCGGCATGGATCAGGCGCGGACTGTTCCCGGAGCACGCCGTGCGTTTCAGCAGGTCGCAGGAACCTACGTCGAAAAAGGTGATCCTGTCCTGATTGGCGCTTTGGCACACTATACCTCATATCTGTCGGTGGAGATCTGCCGCGGCGTTGTCCGCGAGATTCCAAAAACCGCGGACAACCATATTACGGCCGAAGCCGCAGCAAACCGGATTGAAGATGTCATCCGCGAGTTCGGTGTCGCCCCCAAACTGCTCTACATCGATCATGTGGACTATCAGTTCGGTAACATGCATGATGTCAAAGGCATTGCCAAAGTCGCCCACCAGTATGATGTTCCGGTACTCTACAACGGTGTGTACACCGTGGGCGTTATGCCGGTCAACGGAAAAGATCTTGGCGTTGACTTCGTCGTAGGTTCCGGCCACAAAAGTATGGCGGCTCCGGCACCCTCGGGAGTTCTTGCGGCGACCGCGGAGCGTGCCGAAGAAGTGTTCAGAACGACGCAGATGACGGGCGATCTCACCGGCAGAAAGTTTGGCATCAAAGAAGTCGGTATCATCGGCTGCTCTCTCATGGGTGCCCCAATCATTGGGATGCTCGCATCGTTCCCAAAGGTAAAGGCACGGGTTGAACAGTTTGACCAGGAGATGGCAAACAGTCAGCTCATTGTTGATGCGCTGAAGTCCATCGAAGGAACAAAGATTCTTTCCGAGTATCCAAGAAAACACACGCTTACCCGTGTTGACACAACCGGCTCGTTCGATGTGGTTGCGCAGACGCATAAGAAACGCGGATTCTTCCTCTCCAGCGCTCTCGGCAAAAAAGGCATTACCGGAATCATTCCGGGAGCAACGAAGGTCTGGAAGTTCAACACCTACGGCATGACGAAAAAGCAGGCCGAGTACGTCGCAGAAACATATCTCGGTATTGCCGAGGAAAACGGTCTCCGGGTCGCATAAAGCAATGTTCTTTCATCTGATCGTAACCGACGACTGCAATCTCTGCTGTTCCTACTGCCGGGCAAAGATGTTTGAGGAGGAGGATCCGGCAGGAGGCTCTCCCGGAACGATCGATGAGACCATCGTTGAAACTCTCGATTATCCGCTGGAAGAACTCTACCGTTTTCTTGCCAAAGATCCTGACTGTGTACTGACATTTATCGGCGGCGAACCCCTGCTGCGTTCCGATCTTGTCATGGAGATTATGGATCATGCCCCGGTCAGACGCTTTATGCTTCAGACCAACGGTACGAAACTTGGCGACCTGCCGCCCGCGTACGTGAACCGGTTTGAAACCATTCTTCTCTCGATTGACGGCTGCCGCGAACTGACCGACGGTCATCGCGGCTGCGGCATCTATGACCGCGTCCTCGCGACGGCGGATCTCATCCGTCGTCGCGGATACGCTGGCGAGCTGATCGCCCGCATGACGGTTGCCGAAGACACGGATATTTACGCGGCAGTGACGCATCTCAGGAATCATTTCTCCTCGATTCACTGGCAGATGGATGCGGATTTTACCGGTGACTACTCGCACCGCAGATTTGCGGAGTGGAAGGACTCCTATACCGAAGGGGTGCGAAAACTCGCGGATGTCTGGGTTTCCCACATCGAAAATACCGGGATCGTTCCCAAATGGTATCCGTTCCTCTCAACAACCGAGGACCTGCTGTTCCAAAACCAAAGCAGACTTCGCTGCGGGTCCGGCTACTCGAACTACAGCATCATGACGAACGGCTGGATTGCTCCGTGTCCTATTATGGTCGGGATGGCAGACTACTATGCAGGCCACATTCGTGACGCAGATCCCTGTCATCTGCCGGAGATCTCGATCAGGGAGCCGTGTCCGTCCTGTGACATTTACGGATTTTGCGGAGGACGATGCCTCTACTCAAACATTGTCCGGCCCTGGCGTGAACACTACACACTCGTCTGCGACACGGTTCACGCGCTGCATACCTCCCTTTCAGATCAGCTACCCCGTCTGCGGAAGATGATTGCCGACGGGAGACTTACCCGCGAGTCGTTTGCTCACACCCGCTACAACGGCTGCGAGATTATTCCGTGAGATGGATAGTATGGAGCCGCTTCTTTTTTGTCTTCTGATTGTGACCGGCCTGTTCGCCGGTTTTATGTCCGGGCTGCTCGGCGTAGGAGGCGGATTTATTTTCGCACCGGTCATGTATTTCGTGATGAGGGCGTCGGACGTTCTTCCAGAGACGGCGATTCTTGTGGCATTTGGCACCAGTCTTGCTGTGGCACTCCCGACCGTTCTTTCCAGTGCGCTTGGTCATTCACGCAAAGGCAATGTCATCTGGCGCGATGCGGTGATTGTTGGTCTCGCGGGAATTGTGACCGGGTATCTTGGCGGAACAGTTGCCACGTATCTGCCGGTACAGGTGCTGACATTTCTGTTCGGGGTGATGCTCATCATTGGTGCTGTTCGTATGGTAACGGCGCTTCCCTTTGGTGACGCACGGTCTTTATCGACTCCTGCGGGTGTCGGCATCGGCGGGTTTGCCGGATTCATGTCCGGTCTGCTTGGTGTTGGCGGCGGGACGATTGTTGTGCCGCTCCTGACGATTCTTGGGAAGTATCAGATGCGGTATGCGATTGCGACGTCGGCTGCTGCGATTGTATTCATCACGCTTGGCGGTATTTCCTCGTATATGGTGAACGGCATGTCAGCCCACATGAACCTTTCCTCATACGGATTTTATCTCGTCGGGTATATCGATCTGGTGATGTGGACGATTCTTACGGTAACCGCGGTGCCGATGGCGCTCATCGGCGTGAAGTATGCGAACCGGTTTCCTGACAAACTTCTCAAGAAGATCTTTGTCGTGCTGATGATCGTAATAGCGCTTGATATGCTTGGCGTATTCTCGGCTCTGGGAGATCTTATCGGTCTGTAATCGGTGAGAGGCAAATTGTCCTTATAGAATGCCTGCAATACATGTATTCCATGAATAAATACTGGTCTGGTACTTTGCCGGATCCGGGTGTCAGAACCGTTGCCGATATGGCCAATGTCTTTGCCCGTCCCCCTACCGCAGACCCTGCTACTCCGCTCTACTACATGTACCGCGATCTCTACAAGACCCACGGTGATCACACCTGGCTTGAGCGTCATCATCTCAGATACGATATAACGATGATTCCGTCGGGCGTCTATAACGGTGAGTACACAAAAACCAAGGGTCATTATCATCCGGAAAACCCGGCAGGCCTGCCCTATCCCGAGGTCTATGAGGTTTTATCCGGATTTGCCTACTATCTTCTCCAGCGTCGCGATCATACGGATGTGCTTTTGGTTCCTGCCCACGCAGGCGATACGGTTCTTATTCCTCCGGGATATGGTCATGTCACCATTAATCCCGGACGCGAGGATCTGGTGATGGCAAATCTTGTCTCAACGGATTTTTCCAGTGAGTACGGAGAGATCGATGCGATGTGCGGTGCGGCGTATTATTACATGAAAAAAGAGGGCTGGGTTGCCAATCCGAGATACGGTAATCCTATTCCGATGCATGTAATGCTGCCCGAGCCTATCCCTGAGGTAGGGCTTGAAGAAGGACGCGGTCTTTATGATCTTGTGGGGTCAGGGGACACGCTTGATATCATGAACCGCCCGGAAGAGTATATGGATGTCCTTGGCAAATACTCTGCGGCGAAAAAGAGAATGTAATTTTTTATCTCATCAGGTTGTCGCCGTACATCGGTGTTGGAACACCAAATCCTCCGGCGACATCCAGAATGTGTCCGGTGATATACGAAGACTCGCTTCCGGCAAAGAACAGTACCGCATTTGCGATGTCTTCAGGTTTTCCGACCCGGTTTAAAGGGACGTGACGCAGGAAGGCATTCTGAAACTCTGCGGTCATATTGTTTTTGAGCGCGTCCGTCATGATCATGCCCGGAAGAACGGCGTTACAGCGGATATTGTATCGCGCATACTGGGTTGCAATGTTCTGGGTGAACGTGTTGATCGCGGATTTTGCGATACAGTAGGCGAGACCTGAGATGTCAGGACGAATGGATCCGATCGATGAAATGTTAATGATACTTCCTCCGCCGTTTTTGATCATATGGGGAACGGCAGCTTTACTGGGAAGATAGACACTCTCCAGATTTTCCTGAACAATACGGAAGAACGCGTCCGTATCTCCACTGAGAAGATCAAGATCCACGGCTCTGTCAGTCGCTCCGTAGTTATTTACGAGAATGTCAAGCCTTCCTTCCGCTTTTACGGTCTCTTCAATCATGGTGGTGTAGGTTTTTGGTTCACGTGCGTTGAAGTAGGCAAATTTTGCTTTCCCGCCGGCTTTGGTAATTCCGTTTATCACTTCATCCGCACGTTCTCTGGATCGTGCGGCAATATAGACCGTACAGCCGTTGGCTGCCAGTATTTTTGCACTGGCAAGACCTATCCCCTTGGTCGATGCGGTGACCAGTGCTACGTTCCCCTCAAGTTTTTTCATGGATATCACTACGAAAGGTAGTCTCTTTCGTTTCGGATAATTGTTTGGAACGTGACAAAAAAGGTTAATGGAGTTTTTTTATGTGGATTTTTTCGTCAGGGACTGATGATTTATCCTCAGGTTTTTCGGGCGTGTCGGCCCGAACCTGTTTGATGGGGCGAATGGAGACCGCGTTTACGTAGACAACATCGGCATTGGTGATCTTTCTTGCAACGGTTCCAATAATCTCAACGGTTGCACCGACACCGACCATTGGCTCCGGGTGGGCGAACCGTTTGACAACGATCTGGCCGGTGGAGTCGGCGACCAGATACATGGGTTTTCCCATCAGAATACCTGAGACCTTGAGAATTTTTCCTTCAACAATGACCGGTGTTCCAAGCATCGCCGGTGAGATCTGGCGGGCACGGGTAAATTTGGCACGTGCCTTCATCCCCGGCATCTGGTTGAGCAGCTGTTTTTCGGTCATGTAATTCATGGCAAGCGGCATACACAGGAGAATCACACAGAGAGGGGCGCCGATATAGATGTATGCTGCATCTTTTGACGAGCCGTACATCATGGCGCACATTGCCGCAAAAAACACGGTGACCGCAAACAACAACGGCGGCACACGAACGGTTATTCCACGTATTTTCATCTGATTTACTGATGGGAGGAGTGACAATATAAATTCATTCTCAGGAGAACCCGAGAACTCATAAGGTTTGGGCGACAGAATAACTGATGAGTTATCCGTGTCCCGTCTGCCGGTTAAGATTCCGCCGATGCTTGCCGACACTATTGTCTGCGGCATCTCCTCTCTTGATAAGGTTCTGTTTGCAGAGACGGGTCCGTGTCCTTTCTGCGGAGGCCGCGCTGCGCCGTATGATACGAAGGAGAAGACGTATGCGACGATCCATACTGATACGGGCGAGAAAAAAATCACGGTGCTGGTCAGGCGGTTCCGGTGTCATGAGTGCGGGACCCTGCTGTATGCGAACGAGCCGTTTTATCCTGATACCAGACTTGGTTCATCAGTGGTGGATCTGGCGATCGCGCTGTCACTGATGCACTCATTTACCCATACGGCAGATATCATCAATGCGATGGGCATTGAGATCGATCGCGGCTCGGTGAGAAAATATGCCCTTTCGGAGCTGCCGGTGCCGAAGATCAATTTCTTCTACGGGTTTCCGCTGCCGTTTTCACTGTTTTCTTTCGTCGGGAGGCAGGCAGGTCTCAAGGGCAGTGCCGCAGCAGGGACAGAAGTTCTCGCAGCCTCTGGTTTCCCATCCGCATACCGGGCACCGCCTGACGGGACGGGAACGTCGCGTGCCCGCCAGAAACAGCGGAAGGAACAAAAACAAAAAGAAAAACGGGAATCCCAAAAGCCAGCAGATCAGAGTAAGAAGGATTGATCCGATCAGAAGGCCAAGGGCGAGTGATATTTTCATCGGGTTACTATCTCTTTTACGGCGAATGCAGGTAATGCATCGGCAGGAATGCCGGTTGCTGCGGTAAGATCCGTGCCGCCGACGAGCGGCGCAAATACCGGTGAGCCGATACCGCCGACGAGAATCGTTTCCGCTGCTGCGTCTGCCGCAGCTTTTTGGACGGCGCGGCATACGAGAGATCTCTGTGCGTCCCAGAATGCCTGCGCGACGGCTACTGCTCCGTCTTCACCGATCTCTTCGAGATCGGCGCAGACTGTCCGTGCAAGTCTTCTCAGACATGCTTCACGGCTGACTTCTTTTCCGTCCGGAGTTGCTGCGGTATACTCTGTTTCGGTGAGGTGACCGAGGACATAATGGGCATCACCGCTGCAGGCAAAGTATTCGGTTGAGAATGGTGTGGCGATGCCTGCGATGAGGGCGGAGTTTGCAAGTGTTGCCACCGGTGTACGGAGCATTCCGGTATAGACGAGGTATCCTTTCTGAAGGCGGATGGTGTCAGTCATGCCGAGAAGCTCTCCGAATTTTGCGAAGGGCACGATGTCGGCGGTTGTACTGCCGATGTCAAGCATCATGCCTTCAGGATAAACCTGTTTCAGGTACTCAACGGATGCGAGCCAGTTTGCGGCAGCAAGTTCGGGACATGCTTCTGTGTGAAACTGCCCGTCGGTTCCGTAGAAGAGCGCGTCCGGGAATGTTTTTCTGACTGCGTCGACGATGTAGCGGATTCCTTCGGTTTTGTTGAAGAAGCCGTCGGCAAGCTCACCGCTCATCACGACCGCTGCCTCTTCTCCCTGATATTGTCCGAGTATTTCGGCGAGATTGGACTCACGCCAGAGGGGGCAGTAGTGAATGCGGACGTTTTTACCGTCCACGATTTTGAGGTTCGCTCCGCCGACGTCGATACCGATCATAGAACCGTGACTCCGCCGGTTTCCGTGAATTTTGCGGTTTTCCCATTATAGTGAACCTTTTCCGGCGGAAGACCGACGGTTGCCTTGAGAAGGATGTCGGCGATTTCCTCGTCGAGTATTTCGACGATGCCCGTCAGGCTCATGGTCGGACGCGGGTTGACGTCAAGGACCCAGATTTTTTCACCGACGATGATATCGATACCGACATAGCCCTGACATCCGAGGCGTTCGATGGTCTTTTTGGCAACTTCGATGATCTCGTCTTCGCGTTCGGGATGAACCGGGGTTTCCCCGCCGTGGTAGGAGAACACGCCGTTATTGTCGATCTCTGCATACTGGCGGTTGATGCTGAGAAATACGGGGGGGAGTCCGCTGTAAAATCCACAGGCTTCACCGACAACGCGGCTGCCGACGATGCTGACGCTGTAATGCTCTCCTTCGAGGAACTCGACTGCCATTTCCTCTTTGTTTGGGTTTTCGCCGTCTTTTGCAATGCGGACGCCGATGGAACCTGCTCCTTTGACTGGTTTGATGACGCGCTTTCCGGGATGATCAGCGGTGACTTCTTTTGGGACGCTGATACCGATTCCTGCGAGTACTTTTGAGGTGAGGCGTTTGTTTGCGCAGACGGCGATACTGGTACTGTCGGTGCCGATGTTATGGGTTGCGAGTTCCAGTGTGTGGGTGAATGCAGAGAGCAGTTCGTCAGGGGCGATTACAAGGCCGTAGTCGCACTGAGGCGCGAGGCGTGAGATTTCTTCGTTGAAGTTTCCGGAGGACGGCTGAAGAACGGTGTGTCCGAGACGTTCAAAGCTTCCTTTAAGCGCGGCGACCATTGCTTTTCCTTCTGGTGCAAGCGTGGGGTTGCGTGCCGCGGTGTATTCGGCGATGAGAATCTTCATGTCTGTAGTATTTGGTTTGGGCAATTCATCAGGTTGCCGATTAGGGGGTAAAAGAGGAATGATACTCTCGGGCGGGTTCGAACCGCCGTCTCCGGCTCCAAAGGCCGGAATGATTGACCACTACACTACGAGAGTCTGAGAAATTCTTTATACTGATCTGTCTTTTTCGCTTATATCGGTTGTCGTTTTCAGATACCGTTTTCGGTCGTTTTTTTATGTTGGAAGTTCCATGTAATAAGGTAGCAAGGTAGCCTGTGTGACCGTATTACGGGTGTGCAGCTATTTCAGTTTGCGAGGGTAGCCAAGCCAGGCCAACGGCGTCAGACTTAAGAT
>CAZABQ010000008.1:0-32150 GCA_964483485.1 uncultured Methanomicrobiales archaeon | reverse complement strand
GTTTCTGAAGAAAAACTAACTCTCTTTGGAAGGGGAAGGGGGGCAAAGTATCTTCCGAATACGATAGGGAAATGAAACGCACGCGTGCGTTTAAGAAACGCACGCGTGCGTTTTTCCGGAAACAAATCACCATCTAAAAAACCGGAATAAATCACTCTCTCCCCTATTCAAGATGAATCCTGAGAGTATTTACAAAACACGCGCGTGCGTTTAAGAAACGCACGCGTGCGATTCTTCTCAGGAAACCCACACAAAACAGAAAAGAAAATACATTCTCATTACCCCCAGCACAATCTATAATCTTACATCCGCCAAATATTTACACAGGAGGAACACCGGCCAAGATACCATACACCAAACGCCGGTCGATCACCACCATGCGAACAATACTCTACTACTTTACCGGTACCGGCAACAGCCTCGCGGTTGCAAGAGCCATAGCCGCCCGGCTGGCGGACACCGAACTCGTCCCCATTCCCCTGCTCATGCTGAAAGGAGAACCAGTACACGCTCCAAAAGACGCAAACATCGGCATCGTCTACCCCCTCTACGCAATGGGCCTGCCGAACATCGTCGTAAACTTCTTCAAAATCCTTGACCTCAAAGAAGCGGGCTACGTCTTCTCCGTCGTTACCGAAGGAGGAAAATTTGGGTCGCCCACCAAGCAGATTGCAGCCCTCGCCAAAGCGAGCGGACACAACCTCAACGCCGCATGGTGGATTCAGATGCCGGATAATTACATCCCAATGTCTGCACCGCCTGCAAAACCGGAACAGAAAACCATCCGTGAAGACGCACTCAGAAAAGTTGCCGTCCTCGTTGACGCAGCCAGCAAACGCGAGTCCCGGCCAATTGATCTCACAACCATGGGAAAACTTCTCAGATTCGTCATGTACAAACCATTCATGAAAAGAATTCCCAAATTTGGCAAAAAATTTGTCGTCAGCCCAAGCTGCAACGGATGCCTCATCTGCCGCGACATCTGTCCGGTCAACAACATCCGCGCTCTTCCCAAAGGCAAAAAAGAATGGCTTGACCACTGCGAAGGATGCCTTGCCTGCCTCCAGTTCTGTCCGGTTGAAGCCATCTCCTGCGGTGGCAAAACCGATGACCGGCCAAGATACCATCACCCTAATGTCACCATCGCCGACATGAAAGCGCAAAAAGGCGAGAACACTCCCGAACCAAAACAATAACCATTTTTTTCTTCTTTTTTCATCATCGGATGAGACGAAATCAGTAGGGCTTTCTTATATCCTTTGAAAATCAATATAATTAAGCTATGGAACTACCCCGGTATGATATCAACAAATATGATCCGAAACGGATGATGCTCATCCCGTTTCTCATCTTTCTTGTTGCCGCGGCCATTGTCGGATTTACTTTCGTGAATACCGGCATGCCCGTTACCCCCGGCATTGACTTTGCCGGCGGTACAGCCGTGACAATTCACACCACCGATACCAAAGAACAGATCTCTGCATTCTACGCAGGTTACCCTCTGAAATCCATTGACGAGGGTGTCGGCGCCGGAGGATATTACCTCAAGTTCGGACCAATGCCGAATGACCAGATGATGCAGTTCAACGAAGAAACACTCAAAAAATATCCTGACGCAAGCATCGATCAGATCGGCGCCAACTTCGGAGCAACACTCCAGTCTCAGGCAATGATTGCAATCCTCTTTGCCTTCATTGGTATGGCGGTCGTTGTCTTCATCGCATTCAGAAAACTTATCCCCGCAGCAACTGTGGTATTCGCCGGAGTTGCCGACATCACGATCACCGCAGGTGTCATGAACGTCGTCGGCGTCGAACTCTCGCTTGCAACAACCGCAGCGCTGCTGATGCTCATCGGTTACTCTGTTGACAGCAACATTCTCCTGACCAGCAAAGTACTTAAACGTCAGGGAAAACTCGTCGACAAAATGGCAGGTGCATTCCATACCGGATTCATCATGACCACAACAACGCTCGCCGCAATTGTTGCCATGTTCATCGTCGCACTCATCGGACAGGTCCCGACACTCTACAACATTGCCGCGGTCCTCATCATTGGTCTCATCTGCGATATGATCTTTACCTGGGCATTCAACGCAGGAGTTCTCCGCCTCTACATGGAAAAAGAGGAGGGAAACAAACAGCCTGCTGCAAATAAACCAAAAATTAAGGGGTCAAAATCATGAGCGAAAAGAAAGCATCCGGATGGCTGGCCACAATCAAGGACTTGCGTGTCCTTCTCGTCATTGTTCTGGTAATCATTGCCCTCGCCGCAATTTTCGTTCCGTTCACAGACCGCGGCGATTCATTGACCAACCTCCAGTTTGGTCTGGATCTCGACGGCGGATCATGGATTCAGCTCGAATTCCAGGCAGATGTCGTCACAATCGGCTCCGGCGCCAATATAACCGCAGTTGCTGAAAAGATGGGAGCTGAACTTGGATGTACGGTAGTACCGATAGATCAGTATCATCTGGAAATCCAGAAAAAGTCAACCGAAGAGGAACTGCGTGCCGCCGTTGAGGCAGCCGGAGCGACCTTCATCGGTTACGAAAAAGGTGTCAGCTCAGAAACCGCAGATACCGTCAAACGCATCTTGGAGTCCAAAGTCAACAGTCTTGGAACCAACGATGTTAAAGTCAATACTCTGGCCAATACGAACGGCGTCTCCCAGTATGTCCGCATCGAAATGGCAGGCGTTGACATGCAGACAGCACAGCAGCTTGTCGGCAAACAGGGTCTCTTCGAGATCCGGATCGTGACCACCGGTAACGAAACCGCCCATGTTCTCTATGGTGACGCAGTCGCATCTGTTCAGAACCCGACCCAGAACCCGGCAGGGTCCAACAACTGGGGAGTCGGATTCAACATCAACAATGACGGCGCAAAAGCTCTCCAGCAGGCATGCATTGAGTACGGGGCTACCACCAATCCGCAGGCACATAACCTGAACATGTATCTGGACGGAGTGGAAGTCTACAGTGCCCCGCTCTCGAATGACCTTGCCATGCAGATTGCAACCCACCCGGTAAACAGTCTGTACGCAGGAACAGGCGCGGGAGAAGACGGACACAAACAGGCTCAGGAGCTGGAAATTCATCTGCGTGCCGGTGCACTGCCGGTACAGGTGGAGATCGCAGGATCCGGTTCAACGTCGGCAACGCTTGGTGATTACTTCAAGATTGTCTGTCTGATTGCAGGTATTGCAGCACTCGCCGCAGTCGCAATTATGATATATCTCCGTTACCGGGTTATCGAGATTGTGCTGCCGATGATTGCAACAAACGTTGCAGAGATCATCATCCTGCTCGGTATTGCGGTCTTCATCCAGCAGCTGGACATCGCGGCAATTGCGGCACTGATTGCAGTTCTTGGAACCGGTATCGATCAGCTGGTGATCATCACTGATGAAGTGGTCCACGAAGGAAAGGTTCCGTCGCAGGCATTGTACCTGAAACGACTGACGCGTGCACTCGCCATTATCATGACGTCTGCTGCAACGGTCATCATCGCCATGTTCCCGCTGATTGTCATGGACCTCTCCACCCTCAAAGGATTTGCCATCATCAGTATCCTTGGTATTCTGATTGGTGTTCTCATCACAAGACCTGCCTACGGTAAAATTGTGATGGACATCATGGCAAAATAACAAAAACTCTTTTTTTCTGAGAATCCCGGCAAATCTTTATTCCCGTTCACATGCAATTATTTCTGCATGAAAATTCCGGTTGTCGCGGGCGTCTGCGTTGTACTTCTTCTCACCATCTTCTCGGCAGGATGTATCGGAGATCAGACAACTGACATCAATCTCGGCAACCAGACAATCGGGAAGATAACCATTACGCCTGTATATGAGAGTCTGTTCTCCAACAGTTCACTTCAGGATAAATTCAACGTCAAAATAGAACTCTTCGGCATGGTATTTTCCAAAGACGGCATAACACGCGCCGAAGCTGACAATATAACCTCAGGAATTCTTGATCCCAGCGGCAATCTCAACATGTCGTTTGTGAATAGCTCTGGACTCGCAACACCAAAAGCTGATGATGCCGGACAAAATCTTACTGCGTTCATGGACAATATTTTCAATATGCCCCTGACCAACAAAGACAAAAACCAGACCATCAGCAACATCGACTGGGACGGAGCATTGTCAAAAATGATGGACTCACTCAACCGTACCGGATCTCTCTTGAGCCTATCAGGTACTTAATAATGCAGAATGGCAAATGGAATGGTATGCAGTATAGCTCCCTCCTTCTGCTCTGCGTGATGCTCGTTCTTGTCCTGCCCGCATCGGCAGTCGAGTATGACAACACGCTCACCGTTTCGTTTGACGGATATGCCGATTCATCACCCGTACAAACCTATGCCAACGGCTCGACCGTCATCATCCCGTTCGGCAGTACCGTCTGGATTGGGGCAACCCAGTACCCGGGAGGGACATGGGATATCACTGTCCCCAATCTCTACCCTGTGAAACCGTCATGGAAAGAACTCGTCCAGTTGAACTTCGGTAATGTACAGGGACTGTTCAGCATAACCTACCATGTTCCGGCAGTCTACTACACGAACGGTGCTCCAAAAACCATTACCCTGTCTCTGAACGTGGGAGATGTCGGCGGCGATTCATACGAAGACTCCATCTACGCGAAGTATCCCAGCCGCTACACCCTCATCTTCTCTGATGCCTATCCTGTCCTACAGGAGGGAGGAACAAAAGGGCTGTTTTCCTTCGGCAACCCGTACGATGCACCCTACATCCGTGTCATTTCCGTGACCACGGACGGCACGGTCATTCCGCAGAATGCAAGGATTGTGATGGTACCCCTGGCTTCGGCAAATCCGGTTCCGACGCCGCGCGAACCATACACTGCCCTGTACGACATGAAGGTCGAACACATTCCTGTATCTGCAATCGAACAGGTTGATTTCCTCTTCGGTGTTCCGGTCGGTGTCGTAACGGACGCAGGATTCGATCCAAGGTATGACATTCAGCTTCTCCGCTACACGGATACCTGGCAAAAACTTGCAACCTCCTATGTATGGGAAGGAGAGGGTCAACAAGCAGGTATGGACTGGTATGCAGCGACCTCACCCGGCTTTTCCTATTATGCAGTGGGATTTGCAGAAAATGTGACAAAACTCCCGGCAGAAATTTTCGGAACGCCGACGCCAACCGCAGCGGTTGAAGTGGTAACGATTCCAACCCCGCTCCCCACGACAACCGCGACTGTTCCAACAGCTCCACAGCAGTCCGCCTCTCTCGCCTTTGCAGGAATTTTTTCCGTTGCCTGTGCTGCCGTGCTGGGGAAGCGCCGGTTATAACCGAGAACAATCACCTCTCTTTATTTTTCAGAATATCCGGTTCACCGTGCCGAAAATTACGATAGGATAGAGTGTCTTATCAGGCTCAAGAAGCAGATGCACCCGAAGAACTGCGCATTAGTGCCTCTCGAAAAAATGGTGAATTTTTTTGTGCGGTGGTCACAAAATATTTTCCAGCAGAAACTTGCAGCCAATCAGTACGAGGATAACGCCTCCGATGATTTCCATCTTATTCCCAAACACACAGCCAAGTTTACTGCCGATACCAACTCCTGCGGCAGAAAAGGCAAACGTGACAATGCCAATGATGATTGCCGCAGTAAAAATTTCCTGACCAAGCAGTGCATAACTCACACCGATTGCAAGTGCGTCAATACTTGTTGCGACCGCAAGAACTGCAAGAACCTTCCAGCCGGTCAGATCGATACCGCACTCCTCATCACCAAAGAGGGCGTCGTAGATCATCTTTGCGCCGACAAACACGAAGAGGAAGAAGACAATCCAGTACCCGTACGGTGTAATGAGATCGGTAAGGGGAACACCGACAACGTAGCCGATAAGCGGCATCGCAAACTGGAAAAATCCAAACAGTGCTCCTGCGATAAGTGCGGTTTTCAGTACATCTTTTTTGAGACCCGCACCGCCGGCAAGCGATACAGAGAATGCATCCATTGCAAGACCTACCGCGATCAAAAGAGTGGGAAGGAGAAATTCCAGCATACTGTTTACCAGACCGGTTTGCCGTTTCGTCTCACGTGGTCGATACCCTCGGGATCTTCCACAACCACGACGAAGGTCCCGTGGCAGGGTTTCGTGTACCCGTACACCAGTTTCTCATCCTTGACTCCGACAACAATCGGAGGAATTCCAAGCAGCGGTTTTTCCAGAAGTTTGAACCCCGGGGGAACTTCATATTTTTCCGTGCTGTTGCTTTTGATAATATCCCTGGCTTCCTTGAAGTTACAGTTTCTTGCCAGGACTTCGTAGTTCATATTTTCAAGGCAGCCCATTCCAGAACCTCGTCAATTTTTGCAAGAAGCGGTCTCGTATTGTGCGTTACCGGTGCCACAACTTTTTCTGCCGGAAACTCGATCTCTCCGGCGATGTCATAGGCATGTTCACCATACAGAATGGTGATCAGAAGTGCGTTTGGCGCAAGAGCTGCGGCAGTAGCCGTATAGGTCAGTCCGGCATCATTGTGGATCAACGAGATGATCAGCGGATAGCTGACTTTGCCGTCCGCAAGATCGGCAATGGTCCGGTCAACGTCACGATACTCTTTAATGTAGTATTTTTTCGGATCGCTTGCTGTAATCAGCTGCTTTGCCGACGGGTTTGCAGCAACCACAGGAGTTTTTCCAAGGTCATTGAGCGTGTCGGCAATATAGAGGGTGAGCGGTGACTGGACCGGAATCTGCGGACATCCCAGGAGGATGAGCACTTCAGCGGTCATACAAGTACACAATCGTTTTGTCAGGGGATAAACATTAGTTTGCGAGAAGGAAAAACAAAAAAGAATGGGGATGAATTTACAGACAGTCCTTGAGGAAGAACTTGAACGGGCCGAGGTTGCCGCCGTAGTTTCCTGCGGTGATCTTCACGACACCCGGAACTCTGCATGCTGCCTGAACGCCTGCCTTCATTGCTGCCTTGACGCTTGCCTCATCAACACCGTCAATGACGATTTCATAAACTGCCTTGACGCCTGCCGGAATATCGGTGTCCTCGACCTTGGCTGCGATGGACGGGCAGAACTTTTCATTGGTGGATGCGCCCATGAACTTGTACTTCTTGGATCCAACCTTGGAGCCGGACGAGACAACGCCTCCGGGGAACGGAGTGATACAGCCCGGGACTTCGGCAATTGCCGTGACTGCTGCTTCTGCTGCAACAAGTGCGGACATCTGAGAGTCGCCCATGATCAGGAAGTTGCCGCCTGCGACACCTTTGATTGCACCGATCTCTTCCTCAACAATGAAGTCGCCGCCCATGATTGGGATGGACCAGCACTGAATGCCGCCGACTTCAACTTTGGACTCATAGCCGTCACCGAAGAAGTGGAGTTTAATCGGGATGATCTCTTCAGATCCTGCTTTGCCGTTGAAGACTGCGGTGGTTGGTGCAGTCAGGACGCACTCGGATACACGCTCAAGAACCTGTTCCTTGAGTGCTTTCTTGCCGCAGCAGATCAGAATTGCGTAACCCGGGCGGTGATCGGGGGTTTCGGATGCCGGGAGGTATCTCTCAATGCCTGCTTCACACGGGCAGCCAATGGTAGAGGTTGCAAAACCGGTTGCTTCGGTTGCTGCTTTGTATGCCCATTCCTTCGTTACTGCAGTAATTACGACACGGGCGACCCACACCGGGAAGCCTTCTGCATATGTGTCTTCGAGTTCTACACCGTTGAATTCCATATGTTCACCAGTTTTAGTGATAGTATATCAATAGGACACCAAAGATAAATAGCATTTTCATTCCGTCTGATATTGGCATCAGCATAAATTATATGCAGGCACACGCTGTATAGACTGGTATGAGAAAAACCGTTCTTGCGGCTTTAGGTATGCTGCTGATTTGTCTGGTAATCTGTGTGCCGGCATATGCCGCACCCGGGGAAACCGGGGCAATCTCCATGATATCCTCACCAAAACCTGCTGATGTGTATGTGGACGATGTGTATGTCGGCCAGACTGATAATGCGTTTGTCAATATTTTGCAAGGGACCTATACTGTGCGTGTGGTAAAGGCAGGATACCATGAGTATGTGGTGGAAAATGTCTACGTTCCGGGAGGAGCGAGTGCAAACACGGTTCCCATGTCGGCAAATCTGCAGAAGTCTGAGAACCTTGCCGGCCTTGTGGTGGACAGTTCGCCAAGCGGAGCAGTTGTGTACGTGGATGATATCTATAAAGGAACAACACACTACGGGGGTCTCCAGATTGCTGATCTAACTCCCGGGACGCACACGATCCGGCTTGAAATGTCTGGATACAAACCCTATACGGTGACTGATTATAATACACCCGCAGGGTATGCAACCTATCTGACCAACGTCCGGCTGATTCCAATCCTCACTCCGTCTCCGACAAAGACCCAGACAGGAACGGTAACGACAGCCTCAATGGAACTTGACTCATCACCATCCGGTGCGACGGTTTCTCTGAACAATGAGTTCCGGGGATATACACCGCTCACGATCTCAGGGCTTGTTCCGGGAACCTACAGTGTGCTGATAAGCCGCGACGGATACCTGACATGGCAGACAACGGTTGCGGTCACGGTAGGAGAAACACTCAGACAAACAGCGTCACTGAATCCGGCAGCTGTTCCAACCGCCCCGGCCAAATCTGCGACGGGAGTTGTACCTCTATTTGCAGGAATACTGATTGCCGCCGGATACCTGATCTTTTTCAGGCACTGAATCCTTTTTTTGCAACAAATACTATATAGAACGCCGCCCACTATTTTTGTACTTAGTTCCACAGGGAAATGGAGGAGTTCATGCTGAAATATCTGTGTATATTTTGTTTCATCGCCGCTCTTCTGCTGGTAGCCCCGGCAGCGGCGGCAAATGCCTCAGTAAATGCGAACACCAACTTCATCACGGTTCAGTCCAGTCCGCCGTACGCGGATGTCTACATTGACGGTGTCTACAAAGGAAAAACTCCGGTCACCGCACCGGATTATTACGAGGGACATTATGAAGTCCGCGTGGTTCTTGCCGGATACGATGAGTACGTTGTGCCTGACCTTTATGTAAAGCCGCTCGGTTCGGGTGTTGCATCGGTCACGGCGAATCTGATGAAAAATACCTCGGCTGCCGGTGTTATTGTCTACAGTGATCCTGACGGGGTTGATGTGTACGTTGATGATGTGTATGCGGGAACCGTTCCGCCGACGAAAGACGGAGGACTGCAGCTCGCCGGATACGCGCCCGGCAAACACACATTCCGGTTTGAAAAAGACGGTTATACCACAATGACAAAGAGCAACTATGTTCTGACCGCCGGAAATACCGAGACACTCCGTGCAACGCTTGGTAAAGCCGAGGTGACACCGGAACCAACCACTGTTACCACAACAGTTTCAACAACGGCGACGCCGCAGCCGACGACAATGGCACCGTCCGCACCAACGAAAGCGCCGGTACCGCTCGCAGGAGTTCTGATCGGATTTGCGGCGGCAGCTCTTCTCCTGAGAAGGGTCTGATTTTTTTCTTTTTTTATGGGAGATAGTCTCAGGGAGCGTTCCGGACCATTGTTTTGAAATGCTTCATCGGATACGGCAGAGCAAGACAGAGGATAACAGCCAGCCCCATCAGGACAGCCTGCAATGTCAGGGCGATCGGCATACCAATGTTGTCGGCAAGAGCACCGATCACAACAATTGCCACTGCACTCAGAGCCTGCGGAATACCAATCACGATACCCGAGGCAAAACCGACACTTCCCGGCATCATCTCCTGAACTGTTGCAATCTCAATGGTTGCCGGTGCCATCAGGAAAAAGCCGGCAGCAAGCAGGGATATCAGAGAGAGTGGTGCGGGAAGAAGGAAGATGCCGAGGTATGCAGGGATGGAACATGCATAGGAGATAAGAAGAATTTCTTTGCGACCGAGACGGTCGGAGGTAAATCCTGAGATGAGCGTTGCAATCATTCCTGCGTAGAACATCCCTGTTATCAGAAGGGTTGCCAGGAAGTACGGAATGCCTGCATACGTGGTGAGGTACACAGTTGCAAAGGCCAGAAATCCGTAGTAGACCCATGTCCGCAGTGAACTGATACCAAGCATCAGTCCGGCACGCGTCCATCCTGATCCGGCAGAGGCCGCCGCATTCTTTCTCTCCTCTTTTCTGATGACCACAGGTTTTTGCGGAAACCGCGAGATGATTGCAGCAACAATGATTCCCGGAATTATCAGATAGATGAGACCCGGAAGGCCCATCCACACAAGGAGGGCACCTGCAATAAGAGGAGACGCCCCGTACCCAAAACTGCCGCCGACCGAGAACAGGGAAAGAAGTGTTCCCCGGTTTGCAGGTGTGGAGATCTGATAGATCTGCTGATAGGCATTCGGATGAAACATGGAGTTCCCGATACCTGCAATAACGGCAAGAAACAGAAGAATCCAGTAGTTCTGGATAAAGGCAAACAGGCTTATCGCGACAGCAGTCATCAGTACCGCCCAGCTTGCTCCAAGCGTCCATCTGCCGTTGTCCTGCAGCCAGCCGGAAACCGGCTGGGCAACGGCAAGAGTGAGTGTGATTACGGTGACCAGAAAACCGGTCATTGCATATGAGGTAATACCCTGGGCTGAAAAGATCGGAATCAGTACCGGAAGACTCGTCGAGATGACCGGCAGATAGAAGTCGACCGCCCCATGCCCTGCGGCGAGAACGGAGATGCGCTTTGCAAGTTCGTTCATCAGACTCGTTCCAGATGTACTATTTCTACGGGAATCTCTACGGACTCTCTGGTGTGGAAGGCAAACTGTTTGGGAATACGAAGCTGCGCTGCTATTTTTTCCCGAATTTCCGCACGACCTTTGGTGTAGGAAACAACAAAGGGAATACTGCCGGCATTGAAAATTCCGTAACAGACAGGTGCTATCACAAGAGCAGTATCAATAAACGGCCGGTCAGCGTGCTCTTTTTGTGCGCCGAACGGTGGATTCATTACGACGGTATCCGAGGTAACGGGAAGAGACGCTGGATCACCGATGCGGTGCTCCATGAACTCAATGTTCACACCGAATAGTTCGGCATTGTCCTGGGCAACAGCAAGAGCTGCTGAATCAACATCAACCGCAGTTACTTCTGCGCCAAGGAGTGCGGCGCCAACAGAGAGCATGCCGGTTCCGCAGCCGAGATCACAGACACGTGCACCGGCAATATCGCCGTTCATCGCCGCGTGAAAGAGCATGCGGGCGGCAAGGGATGCGGGTGTCATGTACTGTTCTGCTGCTGCGCTCGGACAAGAGAAGCCTTTGATCTTTTGCAGTTGCATCTCAAGCTGGCGGAGTTTCATATTACTCTATCTCGTCGATTGTGTAATCGTCCCATGATCTCAGGCCGAGCACAATCTCAAACTCAGCAGGAGAGAGAACCGGAACCGGGAATCTGCTCTGATCATCCAGAGCAAGCCGCGGACATGCGGTATTGACATAGGCGTCAAAACCCAGATTCCGAAGCTGCATCTCAGAAACCTCGCGAATGAGAATGATCGAGGCATTGTCGGTGAGACGCTCCAGTCGTTTTGCCAGTTCTTTTCTGCACTGACCGGACTTGCTGGAGAGCAGAATGCCGAAACTTTTGGCAGTCTTTGCTTTTTCTATCTGCACAAACCGCTGACGGAGCAGACGATCGGCCGAAACCTCCTGTACCCCTCCCTCGGCATAGGGATCAAGAGCAAATGTGGGTCTGCCGGTTGCAAGAGAGACGCCGATTGCATGAAATACACCGGTTCCGACAAACAGATACGCGTCTGCATCTGCATTCTTTGCTGCGGCGTAGGTACATCCAAGAATCTGTCCGGCCTCGGGAGTGCGCGAGGAACCATGCCCGCAGACTGCGTTCACCCCATGGTCTTTGAGCCAGAGGACCATGTCCTGTGTCTGATGGGCATGTTGAATGGTGGTGACTACGCCTACGGTTGTATATGTACTGAGGGAGGGAAGAGCGGAGGCAAGAATGCCGAGGTCAATGTCCTGATGGAACGGAATGTAGATAACATTCTCTTCTGCCGTCACCGGAGTATGACCGATATGAACCAGAACGTCCGCGTCGGCAAGAGCATCACGAGCAAGATCGCATGCTCCCCAGCACGCATCCCCACAGATGACGACTTCAAAACCTTCGTTGCGAAGTGCGGAGGCAAGCATGGCGGTTCCCGGCTTCAGTCCCTCAGGAAGCTGTACTGCGACCCGCTTTGCTCCCCGGGAGTGAAGGTCTTCTGCGAGTGCAGTAAGAGAGATCATGTCCTGATGTCCTGCCGGCATATGTTGATTATTCTGTTTGTCTGCAACAGAAGAAACATCTATCGACAGGGTAAATCAGGGCATATTCACCTATGCGTTGGTGCATGAAACAAAAACAGATGCATCCTGATCATTGAAAAACCCTCAGTCAAAAACTCTGCCGGCAATTGTCCTCTGCATAAAAAGTAAATTCCGACGAGACCACCCATAAAAATATATTTTTTAGAGCACCTATTTATAATTTCAAGTTACACCATAGATTTTGCAAACGAGTATATTTTTGTCAAAACTGCAATATACCAATCAGAGATTAGCCTTATTATCCCGCACAACCGACATGTAGATGGTACAAAACATGAAGGCAGTCTTAGGACTTGAAGACGGGACTATCATTACCGGCAGCGGCTTCGGCGTCGAAGGCGCTGCATCCGGTGAAATGGTGGTCACCCTCGTATCCAACGGATACATGGAAGCCCTCAGTGACCCAAGCACAGCCGGACAACTCCTGATGTTCGGTTACCCGCTTGTTGGAAACTATGGCGCAAATCCCGATCAGCTCCAGAGCGGCAGAGTACATGCAGCAGGCGCAATTGTCCGCGAGCTGTGCGAGTTCCCTAAGCATGAGCCAACACTGGCACAGTACTTCGAGGATAACGGGCTCATCGGAATCGAAGGTGTCGACACACGCATGCTGACCATCAAACTGAGAGAACAGGGCGTCATGCGTGCCGCACTTATCACCGGCTCCGACGACGGACACGAAGCGGTTCGTCTGGCACAGCAGGCACCGGTTCAGGAAAGCCGCGAGCTCATCCCGAATGTTACCTGTAAAGAAACCTATCATATCACAGGGTCCGGCAAAAAAATTGCAGTCCTTGACCTTGGCTGCAGAAAATCCATCCTGCAGAGTTTAAACAATCGCGGCGCAGATCTCACGATCTACCCATACGGGACTCCGGCGGATGTAATCCTTGCGGACAAACCACAGGCACTGTTTGTCACAAACGGCCCGGGATACCCCTTCGCTGCACCGAAAGCGGTCGCAGTGGTCAAAGACATACTCGGCACCATCCCGGTGCAGGGGGTCTGCATGGGGACCGAGATCATTGCAGCAGCGCTCGGAGGCGAAGTTGAAAAACTCAAGCTTGGCCACCGCGGCGCAAGCCAGCCGGTCAGATTCTCCGACGGTTCCGTTGCCGTTACCTTCCAGGGTCACGGTTACGCCGTAATCGGTGAGAGTCTGCCGGACGGCTGTGAGATCTCCTGCGTCAATCTAAACGATCATACCGTTGAGGGATTTGTCAACAATGACCTCGGCGTTTACTGTGTGCAGTTCCACCCCGAACACGACGGTGTTCATGACGGAGCGGAAAAACCAATCTACGACATCATGTACAGAGGAATCCCCGATGCCTAAAAACCCAACACTCAAAAAAGTCCTCTTAATTGGTTCAGGACCGATCCAGATCGGACAGGCTGCAGAATTCGATTACGCAGGAAGTCAGGCATGTAAAGCCGTCCGCGAGGAAGGCATTGAAGTCGTACTGGTCAACTCCAACCCGGCAACAATTCAGACCGACCCGGAAACTGCTGACAAAGTCTATGTTGAGCCGCTGAAGGCAGAAGTCATCGCCGAGATCATCAAAAAGGAAAAGCCGGACGGTATTCTTTCCGGTATGGGAGGACAGACCGGTCTGAACCTCACCGCAGAACTCTACGAGATGGGGGCACTTGAAGGAGTCCAGATTCTCGGCACTCCGCTTGAAGCAATCTACCATGGTGAAGACCGGGAGATGTTCAAAAATCTGATGATGGAGATCGGTGAGCCGGTCCCGAGAAGTTTCATCCTCACCAAGATTGAGCAGCTCGAAGAGGCATACGAAATTGTCGGCCTTCCGGCAATTATCCGTCCGGCATATACCCTTGGAGGCAGCGGCGGAGGGGTTGCTGAGACCAAAGAAGAGCTGAGAAAGATTGTTGAGCACGGTCTTACCAAGTCCCGTGTTCATCAGGTCTTAATCGAAGAGTCGGTCAAAGGCTGGAACGAGATTGAGTTCGAGGTTATGCGGGATGCAGCAGACACCTGCATCATCATCTGCGGTATGGAAAACGTCGATCCGATGGGAGTGCACACCGGTGAATCTGTTGTGGTTGCTCCAATCCTTACCCTGACTGCTGATCAGTTTAGTATGATGCGCCGGTCGGCAATCAAGATCATCAGATCCCTCAACATTCAGGGAGGATGTAACATCCAGTTCGCCTTCAAAAACGGCGACTACCGTATCATCGAAGTGAACCCGCGTGTATCGCGGTCCTCGGCACTCGCCTCAAAAGCAACGGGATACCCGATCGCAAGAGTTGCCGCAAAGATTGCAATCGGTATGCGGCTTGATGAGATTACAAACACCGTCACCGGTACAACGCCCGCGTGCTTTGAACCGGCAGTTGATTATGTTGTGGTCAAAGTCTCACGCTGGCCGTTTGACAAGTTCAAGACCGCGGACCGCACACTCACCACTGCGATGAAGAGTACGGGTGAGGTCATGGCAATCGGAAGAACCGTTGAGGAAGGGTTTAAGAAAGCCCTGCGTTCCCTTGACACGGACATTTACCATCATACCGACATCAACGAGATCAAGATGATTCTTTCGCGTCCTACCGATGAGCGGTTCCCGACTCTGTTTGATGCATTCCGGCTCGGTATGACCGTAGACGAGGTCTATCAGCTGACGCAGATTGAACCGTTCTTCCTCGAAAAGATCCAGCATGTCGTTGACATTGAGCTTGAACTCCGTGCCCACCCGACCGAGGAACTCGTCAAGACCGCGAAGAAGTTCGGCTTTTCTAACGCCGAGATTCGCGAACTGACCGGCTGGAACATCTACAAGATTGAAAGTCTTGTGGGACTCCCGACCTACAAGATGGTCGATACCTGTGCAGCAGAGTTCCCGGCAAAGACGCCGTACTACTACTCTACCTGGGAACAGGAGTGTGAACTCAAGGACACGCCGAAAAGAAAGGTGCTGATTCTTGGATCAGGTGCAATCCGTATCGGTCAGGGAATTGAGTTTGACTACTGTACGGTGCATGCAGTCAAGTCTCTGCGTGAAGAGGGAGTCGAGGTCCACATTCTCAACAACAATCCGGAGACGGTTTCCACAGACTTTGATACATCCGACCGGCTTTACTTTGAGCCGATGCAGCTGGAGGACGTGATCAATATTCTCCGTAAGGGAGACTATGACGGCGTGATGGTACAGTTTGGAGGACAGAACTCGGTGAATCTGGCAATCCCAATTCAGGAGGAGATCAAACTCTTCGGTCTGAAGACAAAAATCCTTGGAACCAGCCCTGACAATATGGATGTTGCAGAGGACAGAAACCGGTTCAGTGTTCTTCTTGAAAAGGATGGTATTCCGTCACCGGCAAACGGTTCTGCGTACTCGGAAAAAGAGGCGTACGAGATTGCAAAGCGGATCGGCTATCCGGTGCTCGTCCGCCCGAGTTATGTTCTTGGCGGCCGTGCAATGGAGCTTGTCCATGATGAGCTTGAACTGCAGACGTACATCAAGGAAGCTGTCAGAGTGTCCAATACCCACCCGGTGCTGATCGACAGATATCTTGACAACGCAACCGAACTCGATGTGGATGCTGTGAGTGACGGTACCGATGTTCTCATCGGAGGAATCATGGAACACATTGAAGAGGCCGGTGTTCACTCCGGAGACTCTGCCTGTGTGATTCCGACCCAGACGCTGACGCCGGAACAGATTGAGACCGTGAAAGACTACACGAGAAAGATTGCCCTGTCTCTTGGTGTCGTTGGTCTGATTAATATCCAGTACGCTCTGCACAAGGGAACGGTTTATGTCCTTGAGGCAAATCCGCGGGCAAGCAGAACGGTGCCGTTCGTGGCAAAGGCAACCGGCCTGCCGCTTGCAAAGATTGCAGCAAAAGTGATGTTTGGAAAGAAACTCGCAGACCTCGGCTATCAGGAGAAAGAGATCAAGCATGTTGCGGTCAAGGAAGTTCTGCTGCCGTTCTCCCGTCTGCCGGGCGTTGATCCGATTCTCGGCCCCGAGATGAAGAGTACGGGTGAGGTCATCGGTATTGATTACGACTTTGGCCGCGCCTTCTACAAGGCAAGCCAGGCCGCGGACAACAAGCTGCCTCTTGAAGGAAAGGTGTTCATCTCAGTGACCGATCAGCAGAAGAAAGAGATTCTGCCAATTGCACAGAAGCTGGCGGATCTTGGGTTCTCGCTGTATGGAACGGACGGAACGGTCAAGTTCATGGAGCAGCAGGGAATCAAGATGAATCTGGTGAGAAAGGTGCAGGAAGGTTCCCCGAATATCATTGATATGATCCGGGGCGCAGGTATTGATCTGATTATCAATACACCGGGCGATAAGAATGCACGGGCAGATCACTTCCAGATTATGCGGGCAACAATCGACTACAGCATACCGTATATCACAACCATCTTCGGAGCAGAGGCGGCAGTTCAGGCAATTGAGTCGATGAAGACGAACAAGATTACCATTGAACCGCTTGACCACTACCACGCGGAATAATAAAAAATATTTTTTTTCTTTTGTACGGTTCCTGAATACCAGGACATTTTTTCTTTAGTCTCTTCAGGGTTAAGATGAGTACTGCTGCATTTCAAAAGTTCATGCAACGCCAGATTTGAAACGCTGCTCCGGTTCTGTGAGAGCACGCAGCTGTTTTGAAGACAGGGCCTGAGTGATACCGGACCGGTTGTATGTACTGATGGAAGGAGACAGGGAACTGCGCCCAGCAGAAATCGTTCTGCCGGAACACCTTTTTTACCGGCAGAGTTATTGGCGGATTTGTACAATAGATCATCAGAGTTTATGGCAGATGTTATTGACGAGCTGATCTCTGAAGAGAAAATTGAGGCACGTATCAGAGAGCTGGCAGAACAGATCGACTGTGACTACGCAGGAAAAGAGATCATATTTCTCTGTACCCTGAAAGGAGCATGCTTTTTTGCCTGCGAACTTGCAAAGCGCATTACACGTCCGGTTTTCATGGAGTTCATTCAGGCGAAAAGCTACGAGGGAAAAAATTCAACGGGAACTCTGGAGATGAAACTGGATGTACCAAAAGAGGCAGTTGCCGGCAAGCATGTGATAATTATTGAGGACGTGATTGACACCGGCAGAACACTCAGCCATGTGAAGCAGCTGATTCTCTCACGAAATCCCGCATCGCTTGCGGTCTGCTCACTTCTGGATAAACATGAGTGCCGGGTCGTTGCGTTTGAAGGCGACTACATCGGTTTTACCATCGGCAATGATTTCGTAGTGGGATACGGTCTTGACTGGGATCAGAAGTACCGAAACCTGCCCTACATCGGCATCGTCAGATAAGATCAACTCTTTTTTGAGAAAAATGTGAAAAAAAGATTATTCGAGGATATGATACAGCGTATCTCTGCGTGCCAGTTTCCTGCCCATATCATCGCAGAGATACTGCATATCCTTTGGATTGAAGTAGTCGGCCTCTTCCCCTGCACCGGCAGTCCGTGACAGTGAGTCCACAAACATGGTGCCGCCGATATCGTTACCGCCCGCCATAAGGCCGAGCTGCGTCATTTTCTGCCCGATCTTTGACCATGGCACCTGAATATTTCTCATGTTGTCTAAGAACAGACGCGAAATTGCAATCAGGAGAATGTCTTCCCGGCCGGTTGCACCATACGCAACTTTGCCACTCTGTCCCAGCGGCGTGTTGTGGTGCAGGAACGAGAGCGGTACAAGTTCGGTGAACACATTTGTTTCATCCTGAAGGGAACGGAGAATCGAGAGGTGTTCTGCACGCTCTTCCGGCGTTTCAACCGAACCGTACATGATCGTTGAGGTTGCCTTAAATCCGAGATCATGCGCCTCGCGGATGATTCTGATCCACTCGGCAGACGGGATTTTTTTGTTGCAGATAACATCACGTACTGAGTCCACAAGAATCTCTGCCGCGGTTCCCTGCACCGAGCCAAGACCAGCCTCCCTGAGACGGATCAGCGTCTCTTTGGTACTAAGACCGCTCTGCCGTGCGGCAAAAGAGATCTCGTCAGGACTGCATCCGTGCACATGTACATTTGGGATCTCTTCACAGAGCGTATGAATCATCGATTCGTAATTTTCGATCGTGAACGACGGATGAACTCCTGCAAGATAACAAACCTCGGTGACATTTTTCTTTGCCGCGTCGCGGGCATGGTCGCGGAACTCCTCGTCCGTAAAACAGAATGCATCAGGGTCGGTCGGTTTTCTGCCGAACGCACACAGTCCGCACCGGTTTTTGCAGATGTTGGTTACGTGCAGATTCATGTTTCGCACGTAGGTTACCGTGTCACCTGCCAGTTCCTCGCGGCGCATGTCGGCGGCAGCTGCAACTTTCCATACATCGCGACCGGTTAACCGGAAGAGAGCTGCGGCATCAGATACACTCATGCGGCTGCCTGAAAGAGTGTCATCAAGGATTCTGCACAGGTCAGCGTGATTTAGTCTCGGGATAGTCATTTACGTCCACCTTTTTTCTGAGACTTTTTCGCTGCCTCTTTACCTTTTTCTTTCTTGCGGCTGTAAATCTCCCACCCAACCAAAATGATAATGATAAGAATCGCAAATTCCCAGATATGCAGCGGCAGATATCCCACCAGAGGAATGGCAAACAGCGCTTTTCCAACGACCCACTCATCTTTGACCGGCTGCATCACCCCAATGTTCGTGAACATATTTCCCTGATCGATCGTCGGGTTGTGATCGCCTTTTGTGATGTAACCGGCATGCGCCGCACTGCCGGTGAAACCCATTTCAAGCGCTGTTGATTCATTGATCTCCACAAGCGCACGATGAATTATCGGTGTTACATGCGAGTTGCCGTTCGGCTGATAAATAATCACATCTCCGTAACCGCCAAATGAGGTAACTCCGGCAGCCTGGGCTTCAGCCGAGGTCATCAAAGGGCCGAACCGATCTTTTTCAACGACAAATATCAGATCGCCAACGTTCATATTCGGCACCATACTGCCGGACTCAACAGCAACAATTGCCGGCCATGTTCCCGATACTCCGAACAGGATGGCACCAATCACCGCGACAATGACGACGACTGACAAAATGTCGCGAACAAGACTGATTTTCGGATCATCCGATTTTAGCTTCTCTAACAGGGAGGGCTTTGATGACATAATGCTGTATCTAACTAAGTCCTCACCAGTATAGAAGTTTCTCTTTCCTGAAAAGTACTTTTTCAAAGAAACCCTGGTTTATTGTGTGCAGACACGAGTGAAAGAGTATCTGAAAAATCTGCGGAAATAGCCTCTTGATGATACTGATTTATCTGATCGGAAAATATTCGTAATATTTTCGCACAACATTGAAAAAATCAGTTCTAACACAGAATTATATGGGTATACCGAGAAAAATAGTAGTCTGAAACGTATGCAGACCAGACCAGATCCGAAATATGCGGCAATCGGTTTTGCCATTCTTGCAGCGGTGCTTTACGGCATCAGCTCCCCTGCAGCAAAACTTCTGCTGGAGAGTATTCCTCCGGCATTTCTGGCAGCTCTTCTGTATCTTGGCGCAGGAACCGGGATGTTCTGCATCAGCCTTTTGCAGTCTTCACGAAAAAATTTACAGCGGGAAGCCCCGCTTGGGAAAAAAGATCTGCCGTATGTGGTTGGGATGATCGTACTCGATATTGCCGCACCGGTTCTTTTGATGTTTGGTCTTACCATGACCACTGCGGCAAACGCATCGCTCCTGAACAACTTTGAGATTGTCACAACCGCGCTTGTTGCATTTTTTATTTTCCGGGAGACCATCGATAAACGGCTGGGATTTGCGATCATTCTGATTGTCTGCGCAAGTATCATTCTTACTGTAGAGGATATGACCAGTTTTACGTTCTCGTCAGGATCGATTCTTGTGCTGCTTGCCTGTGTTGCCTGGGGATTTGAAAACAACTGTACCCGGATGCTTTCCTTAAAAAATCCGGTAGAGATTGTAGTGATAAAAGGATTTGGTGCGGGCGCAGGAGCACTAATTCTTGCGTTTTTCGCAAGAGAGGTGATTTTTGGCAGTATGACCAGTGTTGCTGCGGCACTGGTTCTCGGATTTTTTGCCTATGGTCTGTCTATTTACTTTTATGTTCTTGCCCAGCGGACACTTGGTGCTGCGCGGACAAGTGCGTTCTATGCAGTGGCCCCGTTCATCGGTGTGGGCCTGTCGTTTCTGATATTTGGAACCGAACTCACGCTTTCGTTTGCGGCGGCAACGGCAATAATGATTCTTGGCGCATATTTCGCCGCATCCGGCGGTCACCACCACCGGCATATACATACGACCGTGACACATGATCATCGCCATACTCATGATGATAATCATCATACCCACCTGCATAACCCGCCGGTCACCGAAGAGCACACACACCTACATAGCCATGAAACCTGTGCCCATGATCACCCGCACACGCCTGACCTTCATCACCTGCACGAACATGAGCGTAAATGATACAAGATAAAATACTCTTTTAAGGACGTTCCCCCACAATTTTTCCCGAATTTTCACAAGGCATGGATCAATACTTTGCGTAATCAGGTACAACTAACCGCCATTATCAAATACTGAAACATGGATAGATAATACGTACAATGGAGATGGTGATGGATATCATCGCATTGTTCGGTGTCAACCTCGGATTTGCAGCACTGTTAGGTATTGCCCTTGGACGAAGCGGACTTCTTGATGATATGAAAGGGGATTTTACCGACTGGATCAGATATTCAGCTGGTATTGTAATATTTGGCATAATGTCGTTACTTGGATCACTTGCAAGTATTCAGTACGAGGGAGCATTGCTGAATGTCCGTGATGGCAGTCCGATTTACGGCGGTCTGTGGTTCGGACCGATTATCGGTATTGGTGCGGCAATCATCGGTGCTGCCTACCGGTTCAGTCTCGGCGGTGCAACCGTTATTCCCTGCTGTCTTGCAACTCTTACCGCCGGTGTGGTAAGCGGACTTATATGGTATTTCTACCGCGAAAGGATCACCGTACTGATTGCGACGCTGATCGCTATCGCTCTTGGTATTGTCCACATTATCCTGCTCGCTCTGCTCACTCCAAACAACTTCGGCTGGTATCTTGTTACAGAAACACCAACTGGTCTTGGTATTGTTACGCTGGTGCCGCTGTCAGTGCTGATCTTCTCCTGGTGCTACCAGAAAACGAGACATTCAGCGGCAAAGAAGAAAGCGTAATGTATGCATAACAACTCATTTTTGAGTTGACACTTTTTTGTGAACCACTATATACTTTTGCGACAGAATTGTACAGAGATTACTCATGATCGATCAACCAGTCAGACTCGGATTTGTTGTCGCAGAATTCAATCGCGATCTTACCTATATGATGGAAATGGAGGCAGAAGAGCATGCACGGTTCCTTGGAGCATCCGTAAGGGAGCATATCTATGTTCCCGGAGCCTATGATATGCCGCTTGCCATCCGCAAACTTCTGAAGAAGTCTGATATCGACGCAGTGGTAACAATCGGATGCGTGATTGAAGGCGCAACGGATCATGATCAGATTGTGGTGCAGCACGCAGCACGAAAGATCATTGATCTTTCTCTTGAGTTCGACAAACCGGTGGCTCTCGGCATCTCCGGACCCGGCATGACCAGACTTGAGGCGACAGAGAGAGTTGAATATGGAAAGCGTGCGGTTGAGTCAGCAGTGAAGATGGTTCGGAGACTCTCAGAATGAGAACATTGTCAAAGACGATTGCAGGAGTTGCACCGTCGGCGACGATGGCAATGAACAACCGGTCAAAGGAGATGATAGCTTCCGGGATTGATGTGATCAGTCTTGCGGTGGGAGAACCGGATTTTGCAACACCAGGACATATCACTCAGGCGGCAATTGATGCACTGAACCGCGGGGAGACGCACTATGCCCCGTCACGGGGGATTCCCGAGCTGACGTTTGCGGTTGCAGAGAAGCTGAAGAAAGAGAATCACATTCCGGTGACACAGAAGCAGATAATGGTGACTGCGGGTGCAAAGGATGCTATCCGCATTACAATGATGGCGACGCTGAACAAGGGAGATGAGGTCGTGGTGATCGATCCGTCATGGGTGTCCTATGATCCGTGTGTGCAGATTGCCGGCGGTAAAGCGGTTCACTACTCACTGAATGCAGATTTTCAGGTGGACGAGTCGGTTTATGATGTGATCACGGATAAGACCAAGATGATCATTGTAAATACGCCGTCGAATCCGACTGGTTCGGTTCTCGGCAGGTCATCTCTCCGACTCATTGCGGATGTGTGCATGGATCATGATCTGTTCTGTTTGTCAGATGAGATCTATGAGAAACTCGTTTACGGGAAAGAACATGTATCGATCGCAACGGTGGGCGATATGCATGAGAGAACGATCACCATCAACGGATTTTCAAAGGCATATGCGATGACCGGATGGCGGCTCGGTTATCTTGCGGCTCCTTCCGAGGTAATTCCTGCAATGGATAAGGTAATGCAGCACTCGGTCGGTTGTGTGAACACGTTTGCAATGTGGGGAGGGGTTGCAGCGCTGAACGGGGATCAGACCTGTGTTGAGGATATGCGCAAGGAGTTTGAGCGCCGCAAGAAGTTTGTGATCGGCAGACTTGCTGGACTCGGCCTCAGGACAGCTCCGGCCGAGGGGGCGTTTTATGCGTTCATTAACGTTGGCGGCGATGATGTGGCAATGGCAAACACTTGGCTTGACAAGGCGCACGTTGCCCCGACACCCGGTACGGCATTCGGTGCTCCGGGATGGATCCGCATCTCGTATGCAGCCTCAATGGAGCGACTCGAAGAGGCGATGACCAGAATTGAAGCAGTAATGTAAGACGATTTTTGCGGCAGTATCAGTTGCCGCAAAATGCTTTTTTTTTGAAAAAATTAGAGTTTGAGTTTTTTGCATCCATGGATGCCGTTAATCAGATCCGCAGTACCGATGTAGTATGCGCAGGCTCCGGCAACCACGCCAATGATGCCGCCGAGAATTTTTACTTCGGCGATTCCGGTGAAATCAGCGGTTGCAAGACAGATGAATACGGCGCAGACCAGCCAGAGTGTAACCGGAAGAACGATGCCTTTGCCGGTTGCGGCTAAGGCAACGGTTGCAGTGAAGATTGCCCAAAGTATGAGATAGCATCCCATGGCAACGAAGGTTGCAGCGGCGCCCATACCCATCGCGGGCAGTACGGCTGAAAGTGCGAACACCAGCCAGAACATGCCGAACGAGGTAAAGACGACCATGCCGAAGATGTTGCCTCCCCTCCATTCCAGAAGACCGGCAAGGAACTGTGCCAAGCCGCCAAAGAGGAATGCAAGACCAATGATCACGGTGTTCATTTCGAAGATGCCAATGTTGCATAAACTCAGCATAATCGTGGTAAATGCAAATCCGAACAGGCCGATTGGTGCCGGATTGATCGAAGATGCGACATTCGTAGAAATACTTTCAGTCATGTGTCGAATTACGCGTTGATTTCCGCGCTATAAATTACTGGTGGTTGAAAATGATAAATCGTTATAAATATCAAGACAGGGAAACTGCATGACGTAGTTTCCGCGCAGAATCAGAACAAATACAGAATTATGGCAGCATATATTCCAGAATGACTATGATTACTGGGAATAGCTATCCATCCCGCCGATCTCTTGCATGCATGTTCATCAGGGCATTCAGTGCCCCTTCCATCAGAACAAGGCCTCCTTCAATTCCCGCAAGCGGACGGGCGGCAATCGATATGCGGCTCCGATCGGGCGGGGTGATGCCAAAAAATGCCGCACGACGGCAGGCAACGGTTTCAAAGGTGGAGCCAAGAATAAGGTCCGGCTCTGCTGCACTGAAAGCGGTATTGATCTCAACAGAGTTCACAGAACCGGGAACGGTTCTGGCGTCCCGGTTTCTCGCAATTACCACCGGCACGTCAGAACCGAAGTAGCGTTCCATCATCGCTTTTGCAAATACCGCATAACTTTCCTGTGCAGCGACCGCGACAACGGGAGGGTTGTATTTACGCAGATACTTGTCGCAGGAGTAGTAGATCTGATCTTCGGCACGTTTCCATTCGGTAAGGACCGCGTCGGTGTCGGCATCAGGAAACTGCTCCTGAAGTTTTGCAACGGTTCCGGGAAGATCCAAAAACAGCAGGCTGCCGAGATTTTCTCCGACTCCTCCGGCGTAGGAGAAGTTTGCAGAAACCGTGAAGGGCGCTGCACCCATGCGGAGATTTGCGTAGCTGTCGTGACAGAACCGCACGGCAACCGGTATCTGAAGTAGCCAGAGCAGACGTTCAGCTTCATGCAGATTGCCGCGCCAGAAGAGATCAAGGAGATTGATGCCGTCAATATTCACGCCGCTCCGCAGGTCCGAGACCTGCGGAGCAAGGGCGGCAAATGCTTGTGCAGCGCCTTCCTCAACGTTGCCAGAAAATCCCGGCGAGTCTACAAAGATCGCTGCGGTATCAGAGAACGCAGTCCTGAGATCTTCACCGGTCAGTGCGGGTACGCAGGTGTTTACGACGGCAACCGGTTTTCCGGTTGCAGCGACTTCGGCAACCACTTCATGCAGCCGGTCAATTGTTCCAAACACAATCTCCGACTCCAGCAGATAGGTGCTGAACAGGGGAACCTTCAGCAGGGATTTCGGGTAATAGTAACAACCTGACGAGCCGTGAATTATCACACAGAGGTCAGAAAATCCTGCGAGGGTTGCCGTAGCGCCGGTCATTGCACAGGGCCATACCGGATTTGTACATCCTTCAGCCATTGTTTACCGCCCGCTTCCAAAGATACAGCATCTTTTCCACACCCGCAGTTCCGATGGGGAGGTAAAACGGCAGACGAATGGGAAAGCCGGAGATACTTTCCTGTATTGACAGGCGTTTCATCACTTCACGGGCGACTGCGGAGGTTCCGGAAAACGGTTCAGCACCAAGGCATACGGTTCTGCCGGTGAGTCCGGAAAATTTCTGGAGCATGTGATTCTGATACGAGATTTCATCTGCAACGGCTGCTGTGATTTTTTCGCGGGGAATGTCACAGGCGCTGCCAACGGTTTGCAAAAAGTCGATGCAGCCGGAAAGTCCCGGGGGAAACTCAGGGATGACCGGCCGGTTAAAACGTTCTCCTATTGCTTTGGCCGCAGCGGTACACCGGTCGTCACGCGCGATAAAACATCCCGCGGTTCCAAGCTGCATCAGTGTTGCCGCGTTACTGTTGCGGCAGAATCGTACCGTGATGCGCAGGCTCAGGCGGGCAAGCAGACGTTCGATCTCTGCATAGTTCTGGTCGGCTTCAGACTCAAGATTTTTTTCGCCAATGAGAGCAACGGTCCCGGGGACAGTCCGGGCTTTGGGAACACGGACCGCAAGAGCTGTAAGGACGGCATTTTCCCCGTCCTTTGAACTGCCGCCAAGAAAACCGGAGGTCGGTACGTAGATGATACGGTCTGCATACGGATGGCGACCGCAGACCGCACCGCAGTCGTCACCGATTGTTTCCGGAACGCATGAGGTCATGACAAAGATCAGGTCCGGCTGTTTTTCCGCCGCACGATCAAGGGCTGCGTTCAGGCAGTCCTCGCCGCCGAAGATCACTTCACGGTCCCCGATTCCCGAGACGATGATCTCAGGGATTGCGGAAGAGTCGCAGTCGTTCACCATGGCATGCAGCATGGAAAACGTCTGATGCACACAACCCTCAGGCGCGTGTACTACGGCTACTGCTCCCGGAATAAAACAGGCAATCGACAGGGCACCACCTAAGGTGCATCCTGCCATCCGTGATTCATAAATATTCTCTGGCAAGTTTTTCCAGCTCGTCAAGATCGAGGGCAGTGGGAATACGCAGGTCAGCATTCGCAAGAATGGTTTTTGCAAGACTGCGGTAGACGTCCGCCTGAGGAGATGACCCCGCATGTTCGATTACGGTCATCTGGTTGACCTCGGCAGCCTGAACGGATTTGTCGCGGGGAACAAACTGTACCATTTGTGATCCGATCCTCTTTGCAAACTCGGTAACAAGTTCTCTTTCATTATCCATATTTTTCGAGTTGCAGATAACGCCGCCAAGCCTGCATCGGGCAGTACTGCGCTGCGAGAGGCGGGCAATTGCTTTGCAGATATTGTTTGCCGCATACAGGCTCATCAGTTCACCGCTGGTAACCAGATAGACTTCCTGCGCATACCCGTCACGCATCGGCATGGCAAATCCTCCACAGACAACATCGCCCAGAACGTCGTAGACGATGACATCGCCGTAGAGGGCTTTCATTTTTTCAAGCAGCTGAAATGTCGCAATGATACCGCGACCTGCACAGCCGATGCCCGGCTCCGGTCCTCCGGCCTCCACGCACCGGACACCGCCGAAGCCGGTGAAGATGACGTCGTCTATCGAAAGATCCTTTCGTTCGTACATCTGCTCGAGCACGGTTGGAATCCAGCGACCGTGCATCAGCATTCTGGTACTGTCATGTTTTGGATCGCATCCAATCTGCATGACGTCCAGACCCGATTCCACAAACGCAGCCGACAGGTTTGCGGATGTGGTGGATTTTCCGATACCTCCCTTGCCGTAGAGGGCTATCTGTCTCATTCCTTATTCTATTGACCTGCATGCCACAGATATTTTGACTTGTGACAATCTATCTTTCTTACCGGATCACTTGCGGGACGGACCGTTTCCCATGTGCCATTCAAATCTGCGGAATATTCCCCATACCAGAATAATGGCCGGAATAATTTCGAGTCTGCCGACCCACATGGTGAAGTAGAGGAGAATTTTTGTATATTCCGGCATGTCAGGACCAAAAGCACCGGTGGCACTGCCGTTGTTGCCGACACAGCTGAATACGTCGTAGATGGTTCCGACAACGTTTTTGGAGAAGTAGGGGTCGTGCAGAAGGACAATGGTTACAACTACTACCATGAGGATATAAAGGAGAATGAGGAGCAGGGATTTTGCAATGAGCATGTCGGCTTCTTTTCCTGCGATTGACTTGCCGTTGTGGCGCATGGAGATATAGGCACGGGGACTGGCGATGGTTTTTCTAAACCACCAGATCATTGATTCAAACATTACCTGAATACGGTCGAGTTTGATACCTCCAGATGTACTTCCCGCTCCTCCTTCTACAAGGACGAACACGGCAAGGAAGAGGATGGTTGCAGCGCCCCAGCCTACCATGGTGGTGTTCTGGAATCCTGTCGAGCTGATTGCGGTTCCTGCCATGAAGAGTCCTTCACGTGCCGCTTCGACAAGGGGATATCCGGTGAGGTAGAGGTCCAGTACAAGAACTGAGGATACGAACAGGAACACGGCAACCATGAGGTGCAGGATACGGTCTGAAAGAACTTCTTTGAGTGAGCCCTGTGTGTAGAGGAGGTAATACAGCCGAAACGGCAGGGCACCGGCAAGCATGATGGGAATGAGAACCATTTCAAGGCCGATGTTGTTGAAGTGGGATATGCCTGAGGCATAAATGGACATCCCGCCGGTTGAGATGGCACACAGTCCTACGTTGGCAGCGTCCCAGAGATCAAGGCCGGTTGCCATGATAGCAAGGATTGAGATGATGGTGAGGACGAGATAGATCTTCCACATCTGAAACGCTGTTGCAATGACGCTCGGCATGAAGGCTTCGGAGCGGCCTTCGGAACGGTAGAGACCACGGGTGACGAGACCTGAGCGACTGGCGATGGTGAGGGTGAATGCGATGATTCCAAGGCCTCCTATCCACTGCATGAAGGATCGCCAGAAGAGGAGTGTCCGCGGCCAGTCTTCAATATTGAGGGCGAAGGTGAATCCGGTACCGGTCAGGGAGGACATGGATTCAAAGGAGGCGTTCAGGAATGTCATGCCGGTGAACATGAACGGGACGCAGCCGATGGCGCTGACAAAGACCCAGACGAGAGCGGTTGCGGCAATGGAGAGGCTGCTGCGTGCCGGTTTGTCTCCTTTGGGGAGGAGACGAAGGAAGATTCCCAGTGCGAAGAAGAGGAGCGTGGATTCCAACATGACCGGAAGGACGTGCCATTCCTGATAATAAGCCCCGATGGCGAGAGGGAGGAGGGTTGCAATACCTAATAAGAGGAATACTGCTCCCAGATCGCGCCCGACACTGGCAAGTTCGCGGATGAGGCCCATTTGATATATGATGATCGAACCTGCGGAAATATAATGGTAGGGTATGGTGACCCGGATTTTTCTGGAAATGCGGGTTTGTACCTCTGTTCCCGATCACCCACGGAAAAAACGATGAACATACCGATATTTCCCATGTCATGATGCCGAGTTCTGGCAATCGAGAGACAATCGGAAAGGATGTGAGAAAAAATAGGGTGAGGGGTATTATTCGGTCTTGGCCCAGAGGCCGTGTTTGTTGCAGTATTCGCAGGCCTTGACCGCTTTTGCAGTGGTCTTGACCATGATTTCGGGTTTCTGGCCTGGTGCGAGGAATTTTTCGTGGACGATGTTATCGTCAGTTTTGAGGGCGACCCAGGTGATGTAGTGGTCTGCATCCATTGGGTGGGGGACTGAACCGACTGCTACTTTGTATCCGCCATCGGTTTTGGTGATGACGGGGACGTGTTTTTCCTGAGCTGCGTCGGTGGTGTTTTCGGTGAGTTTGTGCATTGCTTCGCCGCAACAGACAAGCTGGCCTGCTCCTTTGCCGATGATTCTGACGGTGTTTCCGCAGATGTTGCACTTGTAGATTTCACTTGCTTCTGTCATGAGTGTTATGTTTGCTCAAGGACAATATATACATGAGTATCGGGGTAAGATGTTGGGAAAAAAAGGGTTTTAGAGAGTTTTATGGTGCTCTTCGATGGCATCTGCCAATGTATGGAGCGCTTTGATTGCAGTTTCGTCGGGGAGGCCTTTGATGTAAACCGGTTCAAGCATTTTTACGCTGAGGGGTGAGAGCATTTCTCCGAGATAGTTGACTGCGTTGGTGCCCCATCCATAGGAGCCGATGACACCGATCTGCTGTACTTTGGGCCGGAGGGCACGGATGAGGTAGGCGGCGTTGACGGCTACCGGGTGCGGGCCGAAGAGTACGGTCGGGGTTGCCACGATGATTGTTGCGGCGTCCACAATGGCGCTGCCAAGTACACCGGTGTCGGTTTCCAGAAGGTTGTACTGGTGGACCGGAATGCCGCGCTGGACGAGGTCGTCGACAAGGAACTTTGTCATGAGTTCGGTGCTTCCGTGCATGGAGACGTATGCTACGATGACAAGGTTTTTGGGAGCGTCACTCGACCAGTCGCGGTAGAGGTCGATGATCTTCGCCGGCATTTTGAGGGCAGGTCCGTGGCTTGGACCGATGATTTTTGGCGCAATTTCATCGACGAGTTTGAGGTGGTCCTGCACCGAGGAGCGGAACGGCATCATGATGGCTGCATAGTAGCGCTTTGCTGCTTCAAGGTAGTCAGGATTTGTGTCATCCTGGAAGAGCTGCGGTGCTGCGTAGTGCGTGCCGAGGAAGTCGGTGGTGAAGAGTACTTTGTCTTCGACGACTTCGGTGAACATGGTGTCGGGCCAGTGGACCCAGGGTGCGAGGTAGAACTTCAGGGTTTTGTCGCCGAGTGAGAGCGTTTCGCGGTCGCCTACAACGGTGAAGCGTGCCTCAACTTCTTCGAGATGGTGCATCGCCAAGAGGAGACCTTTACAGGTTTCGTTGGTGATGACTTGCGCACTCGGGAAGATTTCAAGCAGCAGAGGGAGAAGACCTGAGTGGTCCTGTTCTGCATGGTCGATTACTATGTAGTCAAGCGAGTGCTGCTCCAGACGCATGAGGTTGGTGATGAAGTCTGCCTCGTCGTTGGGTTTGCAGGTGTCGATTAAGGCGGTTTTTTCGCTGCCTTTTACGAGGTAGGCGTTGTAACTGCTTCCCCTCGGGGTGGGCATAATTGCGTCGAAGTACCGCAGATCCCAGTCAATGGTTCCAACCGAGTAGATGCGGTCGGCAATCTCACGCGTTGCCATGGATTTACACCTTTTTGAACTGGCTTTTTGGTGCGCCGCAGACGGGGCATTTCCAGGTGTCCGGAAGCTTTTCAAACGGTGTTCCCGGAGGGTACATAATGCCTGCTCCTTTTTCCGGGTCGTATACGTATCCGCAGATTACACAGCGATATTTGTCCATGTTTACTTTCCTTCCTTATAATTAAGGCATAATACTATTGGGAATGATTATTTATATTTTGTTGGAATAGGACAGTGTGATAGCACTGCTGGCGGGATGAGGCAGGGCGTTCTGCGGATTTCTATTTATAACTTGGACGGTACATATGTACATTGATTGGGGGGGAGTTATGGACGAGAGTGCTGGTCAAAAGATCCGGGGAGTTATTTTCGGGCATTTTCTGATAGATATTTATACGCCGATTCTGGCGCTGATTCTTCCGCTGCTGATTGCCGGGATGGGGCTGAGTTATTTCCTTGCCGGTCTGATTGTGACGGTGTTTAATGTGACGTCGTCGGTGACGCAGCCGTTTGTGGGTTTGTACGGGGATAAGACGGGATGGCGGGCAAGTGTGCCGCTGTGTCTGGTGATCGGGAGTGTGGGTATTAGTCTGACGGCGATTTCGGGGAATTATGTTCTGCTGCTATTTCTTGCGGCGGGGGCGGCGATTGGTCATGCGCTGTTCCATCCGGCAGCGATGGATATTATGTACCGGTTGAGTCCTCCGGCGAAGCGAGGGTTGTATACTTCGATTTTCACGACGAGTGGGAGTGTCGGGTATGCGATAGGTCCGCTGATTGCAGGTATTCTGATTGCGGTTGGTGGTCTCCCTGCGGTTGCGTGGCTGGTGATTCCGGGTATCGTGGGGGCTACGTGGATGTATCGAAATAACCGCAGGTTTCGGGAGGCAGGAAAGGCCGGGGCGGTGGTGAGGGAAAGACAGAATCCGGTGCCGGAGGCTGTTGTCAGGAGGAGGTTCTGGTGGGTTCCGGCAGGGCTGGTTGTTTCTATTTGTTCGCTTCGTGCATGGGCGTATCTTGGAGTTATTACGTATCTGCCGACACTGCTGATTCTTGGGCATCACGGGATGGATACGTTTACGGCGTCGGTGGTGGTGACGGTGATGCTGTTCTTCGGGGTTGCGGGGCAGGTTGCAGGCGGGTATTTTTCGGACCGGTTTGGGCGTAAGGAGATGCTGGTAGTTGGTCTTGCCTGCGCGATTCCGTTCTTTTATCTGATATTTTCTGCGAGTGAGGTTCTGATGTATGTGGGGGTGATGATGTATGCGTTTTTTGCGTCGTCATGCTATGTGATGTCGGTGACGATGACTCAGGATCTTCTGCCGGGAAATGTGGGGTTTGCGTCAGGTCTGACGCTCGGGTTTTCGATGGGGGTCGGAGGGCTTGGTGCTGCGGTGATCGGATGGGCGGCTGATGTTCTCGGGTCACTTTCCGCGGCGATGTTTCTGCTGATTATTCCAACGGTTCTGTGTCCGATTCTGGCACTTTTCATCCGGTATCCGCTGAAGGGTCTGGGGTGTGAAAAGGAGAGGAGGGTTTAGGAGCTGCGCCAGGTTTGATCCGAATCTGGAGATGTTTCAAAATATCAATACGCTTGATGAGCTCGAGGCGCTGGGTCCGGATGCGGCATATGAGGAGAAGCATCCTGAGCGTTCTGAGGAGGTGCTGCTGGTGGTATGGTATGAGCCGTATGCCAGGGCTTCGTTCCTTCTGTAACCAGGGTCAAACATGTTACGTCCTGAGGCATCGGTAAAAGAGGGAGAGGAAGATCT
>CAZABQ010000007.1:0-32763 GCA_964483485.1 uncultured Methanomicrobiales archaeon | reverse complement strand
CCAAAAACGAATGAGACACCCGCAAACACCAACATGAACTCACACCGCGTAACTCATATTCAAAAAAAATCAGACATGCGGGATATCCGTATGCCCGGATATCTCGCTGCTGGTTGTCGCAAGATCAGTAACCGAAAGATCATGAATGTCCGCATGTCCCGTCACGCGGGCAAAGACCCGCAGCTCTTCAGTAGACGCATTCAGATAATTTGCGACCCGCCGTGCCCCTTCCTCAACCGAAAGATTTGCCCGGAGAGCCGGATCCTGCGTGGCAATTCCCGCAGGGCATGTCCCCTTGTGGCATACACGATGGCGATTACATCCGAGAGCCATCAGTGCCGCAGACGAAACGGCAACAGCGTCCGCTCCAAGTGCAAGGGCCTTCACAAAATCACGGCTCGTCCGAAGACCGCCTGTTATCACCAGATCAATTTCAGGAGCATGCATCCGCAAAAACTTCGCCGCACGGGCGAGAGCATACACGGTTGGAACGCTTGACGCATCCTTCAAAAACTTCGGCGATGATCCCGTCGCCCCTCCCCGTCCGTCGACCGTTACAAAATCGGGCGCGGCAGGAACAATGAACGCAAGATCCTCTTCAATGTGTCCTGCGGCAATCTTCACGCCGATCGGCCTGCCGCCGCTTCGGGCGCGAAGACTTTCGATCAGATCTTGTAGATCCGCAGAAGTTTTGATCGCAGAAAAGTGTGACGGACTAATCACATCCTGACCGACCGGCTTACCGCGGATTGTTGCGATCTCCTCAGTGACCTTCTTTCCCGGCAGATGACCGCCCATCCCGGGCTTTGTTCCCTGACCGATTTTGATCTCAACGGCGTCCGCCTCAGAGAGATTCTGATCGGTTACGCTGTAGAGATTTGGCACGTACTCAAAGATGTACTTGTATGCCGCAGCTTTTTCCTCAGGAAGAATTCCTCCTTCACCGCTGCACATCGCGGTTTTTGCAAGAGCCGACCCTTTTGCAAGAGCAATCTTCGCCTCCCGTGACAAAGCCCCAAAACTCATATGGGAGATATAGACTGGTGTTTCGAGAACCATCGGTTTTTTCGCGTTCTTTCCAATAACCGTCCGAACACTTACCGCGGCTCCGTCATCCAGCGGAGGGTGGGCAAGCTGACCGCCGAGCAGGAGAATCTCATCAAACGACGGGACCGGCATCAGGGTTTCCATGGGTTCCGTGATACTTTTGCCGGTCCTTGCCATGTAGTGAATCTCATCGGTAACACTGCTGCCAAGATACTCCTCTTCTGCCTCAGGTTTACTGCCAATCCGGGAAAACTGTGACTTTACGGCTGAACAGACCGGGCACTTCCATGCATCAGCAAGATCTGAAAACGGTGTGGCATCTGTGTCTTTGCATACATAGCCGCAGACACCGCATCGGTATTCTGCCATAATTTACGCTCCAAAAAAAAGTTAGTAGTTCCGTGCCTCAATGCGGAAGTAGGCTTTCGGATGATCGCAGACCGGACAGACTTCGGGAGCTTTCTTTCCGATAACAAGATGACCGCAGTTTGCACACTGCCAGATAGCATCACTGTCGCGGGAGAAAACAATGCACTTCTCGATGTTGTCAAGGAGTTTCTTGTACCGCTCTTCGTGATGCTTTTCGATCGCGGCCACCATCTCAAAGAGTTTGGCAATGTCCTCAAAGCCCTCTGCGTGTGCTTCCTTTGCAAAGCCTGCATACATATCGGTCCACTCGTAGTGTTCTCCGGCTGCTGCATCCTTCAGATTTGCAACGGTGTCAGGAACGGCTCCGCCGTGCAGAAGTTTGAACCAGATCTTTGCGTGCTCCTTTTCATTGTTTGCAGTCTCTTCAAAGAGATCGGCAATCTGGTTGTAACCTTCCTTGCGTGCTTTGGATGCGTAGTAGGTGTACTTGTTTCTTGCCTGCGATTCACCGGCAAAAGCAGTTGCCAGATTTGCCTCGGTTTTGGATCCTTTCAGATTTGCCATGTGCATATACCTCGCTGTATGATACTCTCATATTGGTAACTCAGGGGTTAAAAGAATTATGGGAGAAAAAATGAGACCGGGAAATACGTCCCGGGAAATTACAACAGAACTGCCATTGCAATCATCAGAAACGTCGCACCCACGAGATCAATCGAACTGGTCACTACCGGCACCCCGAAGTTATCAGGATCATATCCCAGACGGTAACTGAACACTGCCGTATAATACCCAAGCAGATTCATCACGGTAATCACCAGAACACCCGCAAGCACCGACAGGGCAAGCATCGGCATCAGACCGGGCGTGGATATGTCAATTGCGACCGCAAAGAAATGCGACAGCACCCCCATCAGAGGAAGAATCAGAAGGGCATACGCGTAATTCTCCACAAAATGCCACAATACTGCCCGTGACGGCAGCAGATCCGGATCCACAAGACCCATATGCATCTCGGTTGCCACTCTTGACGTCAGAATACCGCCAATCGAACCGCATCCGTTCATAAACGGTGCAATCAGAATCAAAACAGCAGCTGCCGCAATCAGACTCTCCAGACCCTCAGTATACAAAACGCCTGCAACAATTCCCATGAGTGACAGCGGTGCAAGAAGCGGCAGTCCCTCGCGGAGAACATCCCGCATCGTCTCGGTCGCACGTTTCGTCGAAACAACCGCCCACACAATAATCAGCAGTACTATAATACCGAGAACCAGTTTCAGCTCTGCGGGTACACCCATCATCAGAACTGCCGTAATCACCAGAAACGGCAGCGTCATCATATCGCCAAACGTTGTCACCACAGGAGCGCCGACCATATCCAGATTCAGACTCCTCCGGTAACAGACAATGGACGTAATTACACCAATCAGTGTCACAACAAGCCCTGCAAGCATCCCGGAAATCACGGAGATGATCACCATATCCACAAGACTGATGACCTCAATGCCGGTTATCACGCAGATAATTTTTCCAAACACCGCAAGAATTACGGAGATAAACACCGTCAAAAGAATGGACGACCGGAGATTATCGCCAAGATCCGTCCCGCGTCCGAACCGTACCTCAAACGCACCAAGATGCATCGAGGAAGACAGACGCGAGGTCAGAATTCCGGCTATCGCTCCACGCATGTTTATCGACGGAGTAACAAGAACCATGAGTCCGGGAATCAGCAGAAGAATCCCGTTGACGGATCCCAGATAAATACCTGCAATAAATGATAAGCTGACACTAATTAAGAGCGTGACCAGACCGGTAAGGAACTCCTCGTACTCCGAGAATACCCTCCTTCCAACTATCGCCAACCTCATCGGGGGCCACCTCTTCTGCCAGCATCATAATGCTGTACCTATACGTTCCCGTCACGTATCAAGACTTTGTCTTGAAAACCTGACAGAGAAAATAGAATCTCAATAAAAATCATACCAAACATATTGTTTCCATAGAAAGGACTGATACTCATTAGGGACAAATATACCCTGTATACTATCTGGAGATAAACCCAAATGACCCCCGAACATACTCAGGAACCTGCCGAAGGCATCATCAGCCTCACTGACAAGTCTCTCTATATCAACAGGGAAATATCCCTCATACAGTTCAACCGCCGCGTCCTTGAAGAAGCGGCAAATCTCTCCCACCCGCTGCTTGAACGGGTCAAGTTCCTCTCCATATTCGCCAACAACATTGACGAATTCATGATGATACGGGTATCAGGACTTCTCCGCCAGATCAGAGGGGGCGTTCTTGAACGCCCGGCCGACGGCATGACCCCCACAGAACAGATGAAAGAGATCCTCGAAACCCTCATTCCCCTTCAGGCAGAATCCTGTCGGTGCTGGAGTCAGGACCTCAAACCTGCCCTTGCCGCCGAAGGAATCTACATTCACAAGTTCAAAGACTTCAGTCCCGAACAGCAGGAGTCGCTCAAAAACTACTTCGAGACCCAGATATTTCCAATACTCACCCCCATGACCTTTGACGGATCCCATCCGTTCCCGTTCATCTCAAATCTCTCCATCAACCTCGCCGTCGTCATCAACCACCCGACCCGCGGTCAGGTATTCTCGCGGGTAAAAGTTCCCAAAGGAACGCTCCCGCGATTCATCCGCATCCCCAACGACCAGATGATTCCGCCGGCGAAAAATCCCGAGTATCACTACGTTGTCCTCGAAGATCTCGTCGCATCCAACATTCAGATGCTCTTCCCCGGAATGGAAGTCAAGGACACCTACATCTTCCGGGTGACGCGGGACGCAGACATGGAGATTGAAGAGGATGAAGCATCCGATCTCCTGACCGCAATCGAGTCCAGTGTTGAGCAGCGGAGAATCGGTACCCCCTCACGGCTTGAAGTACACGCCGCGATGCCTGACTGGGTCCGCAGCATTCTGTCAACCAAACTCCGCCTCATACCAACCCAGGTCTACATCTCCCAGAGCGGCCTCATTGGCATGAACGACCTGATGGAGCTGATGGACATTGACCGGCCCGACCTCAAGGATGTCCCGTTCAAAGCAGCCCTTCCTGCATGCCTCGGTAAAGAAACAATGGCGGCCGCAGTCTCCCGCGACGACCTTCTGCTCTACCATCCCTACGACAGTTTCAGTCCGGTCGTTGAGTTCGTCAGGCAGGCCGCACGCGACCCGAATGTACTTGCGATCAAACAGACACTTTACCGTACCGGAAAGAACTCGCCGATTGTCCACGCACTCATGGAAGCACGCGAAGAAGGAAAACCGGTCACCGTTCTTGTCGAACTCAAAGCACGCTTTGATGAGGAAAACAATATTGAGTGGGCACGTTCCCTGGAACGTGCAGGTGTTCATGTCATCTACGGCATCGTCGGCCTGAAAGTTCACGCCAAAATGTGCATGGTCGTCCGCCGCGAGAATGACAAACTCAAAATCTACACCCACATGGGAACCGGAAACTACAACGCCTCAACCGCACGTATCTACACCGACCTCTCGATGTTCACCTCCGACCCTGATATCGGTGCAGACATCGCCGATCTCTTCAACGCCCTCACCGGCTACTCAAAGAAAACCAGTTACCGCAAACTTCTCGTCTCGCACGGAACGATGGGAACCATGCGAAAGGAACTCATCGCCAGAATCGATCGGGAAATTTTGCGACAGAAAGAACACGGCGACGGATATCTCGCATTCAAACTCAACGCACTCGTTGACGAAGAGTGTATCATGGCACTCTACCGGGCAAGTCAGGCAGGCGTCAAGGTGGACTTAATCGTTCGCGGCGTCTGCTGTCTGAGACCCGAAGTTCCGGGAGTTTCCGACAACATCCGCGTCATCTCAATCGTCGGCAGATTCCTTGAACACACCCGTATATACTACTTCAGAAACGGCGGAGACGAAGAGGTCCTCCTCGGTAGTGCCGACCTGATGCCAAGGAACCTCTCACGGCGGGTGGAAATTCTCTTCCCGGTTGAAAACATGTATCTCAAAGACATGATTATCCGTACGATTCTGGAGATGCATCTCAGGGACACGGCTCAGGCGCAGGTTCTCCACATCGACGGAAGCTATGAAAAAGTACTGCCGAAAGAAGGTGAAAAACCGCTGAACTCACAGCTGTGGATGATGGAGCACCGCGGAATCTGGCATGATTACTAACACTGACGAAGGATACAAACTCTACGGCGCAAAAGTTCTCCTCCAGCTTGCAGCCGACATGGCAGGGGAAAGCGCCGGAGTCAAAGCAGGCACTGATATAGAGTACATTCACCGCATGCGGGTTGCATCCCGCAGACTCCGGGCAGCCCTGCCGCTGTATGAAGGATGTTTTGGAACAAAAGAGTATCACGCTTGGGAAAACGAGGTCAAACACATCACGCGTTCACTCGGACGCGCCCGCGACCTTGACGTGCAGATAGCATTCCTTCGGGCATATCTGGATACGCTGCCAAAGACCGCACTGCCGCACGGTATGCCGCGGTTCCTTCCGCCTGAGTATCAGGAACCGCTCGGACCGGAAGAAGAATCCGTTCCCCTGCTGCCTGAGCCGTCTGTTTCGCAGAATGCGAAACAGACGGAGACGGAACCGCACGGATTTTTTGCCAGAATAAAACAGTTTTTCACAGGAGTACCGGCTCATCGGGAGACGAGGGACGAGCAGGAAATCGAACCTGAAAACGAACCGCAGCCCGGCCCGGAACTCAGAGCAGGAATAGAATGCCTCATACTGCGGCTGATGCAGGAGCGTACGGCCTTGCAGCCGGACGTTATCAGAGCAGTTGAAGCATTTGAAAAATCAAAGACGCTTGAATCCATACAAAAAATCTGCATGGAGATTGTCATTCGCGGAAAAATGGACAAGACCGAAACAAAGACGCCGGTCTCGTACCGTGAAGCCTACTATCATATCAGCCTCTGCCGCGAGAATGTATTCCTTCATGCAAAAGCCCTTGCTGATCCAAACCGCATCACTGCGCATCATGAGATGCGGATAGCCGCAAAAAAACTCCGCTACACCATGGAGTCCTACAAGGATCTCTACGGTGACGGACTTGCACCGGCAATCAGAATGGTAAAAGAGTTGCAGGACTATCTCGGCGACATACATGACTGTGATGTTTGGACAGAGTTTCTTCCCTGCTTCCTGAAAGCTGAAGAGGAAAAAAGTGCTGCCTACTTTGGAAACACGGCATTTATTGCGGCAGTCCGCCCTGGAATCGAAGAGCTGGAGTCTGACCGTGCCCAAAAACGTTCAAATCTGCACGAAGAGGTAAACAGTTTCTGGAAAAAGAACGAAGGACTCTGGGACGCTCTTGAGAAAAATCTCACCAAACCCCTGGAAGACCTCATGCTGAAAACACTCTCGATTTCAGACGCCGTATCTTCCATCGCCTTCTTCGCCGACGTCCATGCAAATCTTCCGGCATTGTCCGCAATCATTGCCGATGCAAAAAGCCGGGGATGTGAAACCTTCATCTACGCAGGAGATGTCATCGGCTTTGGACCGTTCCCGGAGGAAACCATGCGGATGCTTGAATCGGTCGGTGCACAAGGAGTCATGGGTAATGCGGAAGAAGCAGTTCTCGTCTCGGGAACTGCCAAAGAGTGCCCCAAAGAACTTGACCGCCGCCGCTTTGTTCTGCATAAGAAAACCTGGAAAAAACTCTCACCACTTTCCCGCACGGAACTCGCCTCACTTCCTGCCGAGATACGGTTCGTATGGGGAAATCTGCGCATCGCCGTAATGCATCACCCGAAATCACCGGAAAACATCTGCCCGGAAACGCCGGAGACTGAACTTGAACAGCTCTGTGCAGAGACTGATGCTGACGTCATCATCTGCGGCCACACTCACCGATCGTTTGCAAAGAAAGTACACGGCGTCTGGATTGCAAACACCGGAGGCAGCGGGAGGTCTGGAGACGGAGACCTGCGTGCATCCTATCTTCTCGCAACCAAAGACCCGTTCGCCCTCCACCACATCCGTGTTCCGTACCGGATTGAAGAAACGCTCACACATCTTGGAAAACACAAAGTACTTGCCGCAATGTTTGGTGCAGGACTTGACTTTGATGAAGCTATCGAGGCAGATATGCCGGAGGCAAAACAGATGCCGCAAACCGTCTCCGTAATTTCGGCGGGTGAGGATACATGACCGAAAAAGTGGTTGCGTTCGTTGATATAGGTACAAACTCCGCTCGACTGCTGGTCGTATCCATCAGCGAAAACGGCGCTTACCACATGCTGAGCAGAATCAAAGATGTGATCCGTCTCGGCGAAGGAGAGTACGTCTCAGGTGTCGCAAAGATTCAGCCCGAAGCAGTTGACCGTCTGGTTCTTGTACTGAAAAGGTTCACCGATCTCTCCCGCACCTTCGGTGCCGCAGAGTTCGTCATCATGGCGACCTCTGCAATGCGTGAAGCGGTCAACGCACAGGAGATCGTCGATACTATCCGTGACGAACTCGGTCTTGAAATTCAGATCATCAGCGGCAAGGAAGAAGCCCGGCTGATCCATCTCGGTGTTGCAGCCGGTATGAGTCTTGGCACTGATCAGGCGCTCTTCATCGATATCGGCGGAGGTTCGACCGAGCTTATCGTCGGCGGCCAGTACGCATACTCAACACTCGAAAGTATGCGGCTTGGTGCAATCCGGATCACCAACCAGTGCATCAAAAAAGATTTTACCGGAGCACTTCCCCCAAAGAAACAGACCAAGATGATGAACCGTGTTCTGACGGTTGCGATGCCAGCTCTCCAGAGAATTGCCGAACACCCGTTTACCCGTGCGGTTGGCAGCTCCGGCACCACCATCAATCTTGCAGAGATTGCACAGCGCCTCTATCATGCGGAAGCGACCAGTGACAAACTGAGTCTGTCGCTTGCAGATCTCGAAAAGCTCTTCGTCTATCTCTGCTCCTTAACGCTTGAAGATCGCAGAAAAGTTCCCGGCATCAACCCGGAACGTGCCGACATCATTCTTGCGGGAGCGGCAATTCTCCTTGCGGTAATGCGGACACTGAAAATCCAGCAGCTTGAAATCAGTGACCGCGGTCTGCGGGAAGGAATTCTCATGGATTATCTTGCCGTGATGCCCGGAACCCCGCAGTCCGAGCAGATGCCGGTAAAGGATGCAAGTATTCTCCAGCTTGGACGCTACTGCCGCCTTGAAGAGGATCACGCAGAGTCTGTCAGGAAAAATACGCTGTCCATGTTTGACTCGGCAAAGCTCTGCGGTCTGCACAGCTACGGGACATGGGAACGCGAACTTCTCGCAAACGCCGCATGGCTGCACGATGTTGGGGATTTTCTTTCGTTTATCGGTCATCATCAGCACGGCGAGTATATTATCCGCAACACCGAGCTGCTCGGTTTTGACCAGCGTGAGATAGAGATCATGGCAAAGATCGTCCGCTACCACCGAAAGAAACTTCCCGGACGAAAGGACTCGGAGTTCGGATCGCTAAGTCTGGAAGACCGCGACCGTGTGCGGGCCATGGCAATATTTCTGCGGACCGCCGAACTCATCAACCGCAGTCATGCCGTTTCGGTAACGGATGCATACTACTCCTGTAAAGGAGGGAACGTAACGCTGAACATTGCAGCTGCGGAAAGTGCTGACCTGACTCTTGAGATGATGAGTCTTATGCCGGAAGCGGCACTCTTTGCTAAAGTGTTCGGCAAAAAACTCTCCGTGCGCCGGGTGTAGAATCCCGATTCCACAACTTTGGAATAATCGAAGAACATCTCATACCCAATCAGATAGAATATAAACGTAGCCCCCGTAATATACAGTAAAGATATGGACGAAGAAGTTCACACACTCAATACCAATACACGGCAGAAGGGGGCAAAGGTTGCAGATATATCTCCTGAGGCACTGGAGTACAGTGATTTGAATGAAAAATTCATCCAGCTGACCGAAGAAGTAAAACTGCTCCATAAAGAAAATGATTCCCTCAATAAACTCCTCCGGTCGGTTCGCGCAGAAAACGAATCCCTGCGTACCGACAACAACCAGATCAGGATGGACAACGCCCAGCTGAAAAAAGAAAACTCTCAGCTGAAGCGTCTGCCGCTGTTTGTTGCAGTAGTTCTTGAAAAACTTCCCGGCCGCGAGCTGTATCTCCGCCAGCAGGGAAACAATCAGGAGTACGTAACTGTTGCAAGTGAGGAAATTTACAAGGAAGTAAAAGCCGGAACAAAAGTTGCGGTCAACAACACGCTTTCCGTTGTGAAGGTTCTCGGCAGTACGGTTGATTCGCGTGTCAAGGTCATGGAACTTGACGCAAAACCTGCGATCACGTTTGGTGATATCGGCGGCCTGAAAGATGAGATTCTTGAGGTTCGTGAAGCGGTTGAGTTCCCGCTGACCAGACCGGAGTCGTTTGAGCGGTTCGGTGTCATTCCGCCAAAGGGTGTTCTGCTTTACGGCCCGCCCGGAACCGGCAAAACACTGATTGCGAAAGCGGTTGCAAACAATGCCGGTGTTCCGTTCCTCAGAATGGCAGGCTCGGAGCTTGTTCACAAGTACATTGGTGAAGGAGCACAGCTAGTGCGTGACCTCTTCCAGATGGCACGTGACATGGCCGCAGCGAACGGCGGTGTTGTGGTGTTCATCGATGAGATCGATGCGGTCGGCAGTATGCGAACCAACGACGGAACGTCAGGGTCTGCTGAGGTTCAGCGCACGCTGATGCAGCTGCTTGCCGAGATGGACGGATTCAACAACCGTGGTAATATTAGGATCATGGCGGCTACAAACCGGCCTGATATGCTGGATGCAGCTCTTCTGCGGCCCGGAAGATTCGACCGGCTGATCAAGATTCCGGCACCTGATGCGGAAGCAAGAATGCAGATCTTCCGCGTTCACACCCGCAAGATGGCGGAGGCAGGTTCGCTAATTGGTATCGACTATGATGAGCTGGTGCATCTGACTGACGGTCTGACCGGTGCGGAGATTGAGGCAATTTGTCGCGAGGCAGGTATGCTTGCCATCCGCGAGGAGGCGGAAGTCATCGATGAAGGACGGTTTATTGCAGCGATTCGCAAGATTCGTCATCAGGACAAAGATGATGAACGTGCAGATATAATGTATCTCTGAAATGTTTCTGATCTGTATCGGAAAACCGGGACTGGATCTGTATCGGACACTGTCCGACTCAGAAACCAGCCGGCATATTTTACGTTTTTATCATCCGAAGGAGCTGGAGTTCGGTATTTCGGTTGACGTGTCGACGGTGTCGAGCGGACTTGCTCTGATGAGTGAACTGCGGTGGTATGCGATGCGGTATATGCAGGAAGTGCTGTTTGAGGATACCGAACACGGCGTGTATCTTACTCAGGGGCTGGCACGCGAGGCGTATGACGCAAGGTCCGTGACGCTGTCGGCAAACTGGGAGACACGCTACCGTATCTGTGTAACCGGAGACGGCGGAGTTAGCCGGTTGCCGGACGGTGTGCCCGAGCCGGACGAAGTTGTACGGACGTTCACGGTCTGGGGACTGCCGCAGGAACATCCGTGATTTTTTTTAGAAGGTCTCTTCGTTACCTTAATGCTGTTTGAAACAGATGGTAGTATACAATGGTAGTTCCCTGTCTGACCTGTACGGCGCTCGACAAACATGAATACACGGCAAACAACGAGACCGGTAATTTCGAGTATCACCTCAGCTGCTGCAAGGGTGTTGTTGTTCCTGATCCCATGCCAAAAGAAGGATTCTCGTGCAAACAGTACGAAAACAAACTTGCTGTTCTCCCAAGAGTCCGACGCAGCAGTTGTGCGGTTGAGATCCGCCGCGACTAAAAAAAAGTTTAGACGAGATACTCGTCAAAGATCATAATCGTGTTTCCTGCTTTATCATAGACGGTCAGCTTTTTGTCTGCAACCGAGTAAGAGGCGATACTTTCCAGATTTGCCAGATACTGGGTTTCCTGTCCGGTAATATTTGGCAAACCGGCCATTTTTGTGGAGCTTGGTTTTCCAAGCGTCAGGTTGTTTCCCAAGACGGTATAGGTTCCCTGATAGTTGTTGACGCCGCCGTTTCCTGAGTAGGACATGTCTTTTGCGAACGCGAGCGTAATCATACTTCCTTCAAGAGGATGCTCGGCGATATTTGCGCCGACAAAGTATGCAAGAATCCAGGGGTTCTGCGTGAGATCGTCGGGAGCTTTTTCGGCTGACACACATCCTGCGGCAAACACGACAAGACATGCACAGATGAATACGAGAAGAAGGGAGAGAAGTTTCATATTTTTTTGTGCGCTGCGTGAGATAATAAGGCAGAAGTTTGTACCAAAAAAGTTAGATGCAGATCATAAAGATCAGCAGGGTCACCAGAAACGAGACCAGCAGCAGCAGGATTGAGAGCGGCAGAAGATTGGTGACCATCGCATTTACCGTTGAGGACAACTGCACGGTGCGGGTAGGGCCGAACACTTCCACATCGCGGCACATACCGGTTGCAACAGCGGCATCTGCCGGAGCGCAGTCTCTAACAGCCTCACGGACGGCTTCGAGCAGATGGGGCAGAATCTCCGCAGCAGAAACAGCCATGCCGACAGGATTTCTGCCGGAGATCGTGTTCACGACATGGGAATCGGTCGTAAGAATTTCTGCTTCATCAAGTCCTTCCTTAAGCACCGCGTCCCGCAGAACTTCACGCACACCCATGTGAACGTTGTTTCCATCAAAGAGTACGTATGCAGTCTTCGTTCCGCAGACATCCGTTACCAGTACAAGGACACCCATATCGCCGAATCCCTCCTCGCGGGAAAACGGCAGGAGTTTGTGGGACACGCCCGCAGAGAAGTTTGTCAGTTCTGCATGCGACTGCATCTCCATGGCGTTTCGTGCAGCGGTAATGTACTCGGTTCCGGTTTTGGACGCTGGCAGAACAACCGAGGTTACCTCCACCATGCAGTTGTGGGCATCCACAAATCCGATATTTTCATACCAGTGATGACCTTCGGCCATCACAATTGCACCAACCGCATAGTCGAGATCCTCGGTCATCTCAGGAGACCTTGTTGTGACCAAAAGAATCGAGTTGCCAAACCTCTGGGAAAGAACCGACACCGTTCCAAAGCTGGTCCGCTTCGGGAGACTTGCAAGAGGTGAGTAGGAGAGATTTTCCCGTGTCTCATTGATGGCGTCAGCGATTTTTTCGCACTCATCTTCTGAGACCAGATTGAAGTCATGGGTCGCACACCCGTGCGAGATAAACACGGTTTCTTTCTCAGAGAACTCGTCGTGCAGATGTTTCGGATAGTTGCCTCCGCCGACCTCGGAGAGAGGTCCCGGATGGAGATTGGGAACAACAAACAAAATATCCTTTTTGCCGGAACGGCGGAAAAAGAAACTTGTCTCCGGTACTGTCACGGCTTCACCGATGGTACGGAAGTAATCTTCCAGCGACTTTGAACCGTCCGTCAGATGCGCAAGAAACGCATTGATGAACTGCATCGCCGAAATGCCGTGAGCTTTTCGGAGAGGCCGGTCAAAGAGGATCAGGAAACTGATGATGCCGATCGAAAAGATCACGATCGAAAGGATCGCGGGAAGAAGATACGAAGTACCAAACAGATATATACCGAGAATAACACCTGCAATCGTCTGGATGGAAGCAGGAAGATACATCCGGGCAATCCGGTAGTCCGCAATTGCGGTAAGCACCAGCAGGCGGATGGAGAGAACAAATCCGAGACCGAACACGTAGGCGAGCGCTGCATCCAGCACGAGACCGATCAGCATCCAGAACAGGGAAAAAATCATACTGGCAAGAGCTACCAGTGCCGAGCGGTTCCAGGTGAGTTTTTCCTTGGCAAGCAGATCCACCAGCGGTTTTGTGAGGAACAGTGCGATTACTGCGGCAAGAGCAAACACGGTACCGTACATCAGTCCTCCGGGACCGCTTACCAGATAACCGGCGGCGTCCACGAGAATGCCGATTACCAGAATAATTATCAGCGACTGCCACCAGACCGGAGCCGAGAAAAGATATTTTGAAAGATTTTCCGTTTTTGCTTCAGTAGCCATAGATATTTTCACCAAAACTTTTCAATGCGGACAATGCCTCTGCCGCAGGAGAACTCGGTGGTGCAGCCTGCATACAAAACCGGCGAGGAAAAGCAGGGTGCATCCAGTGTCAGTGACTCGTACTCTCCTCCTTCTCCGGCAATGTGAATACCCCGCTTTGCGGCAATGTGGCACAAGGTTTCAATCATGTCTCCATCGAGGCGTTTCCCCAGCACGTTTTCTCCCAGACCATCAGCCGCGGTTACCACAATCCGCACATCCATACGGTCTGAGACCTCGCTCAGAAGAGTACGCGGATCCATTTTCCAGAGAGGAGCGAACAGAGAAATACCGAGCTTCTCACAGAGCGCTGCAACCCGGGATCTCTGGTATTCTGACTCAATTGCGCCGACAATTACTCCTTCGATGGGAAGTGCGGCAAGACCCATCTCCAGATCCAGAAGCTCTGCCTCCTTTTCCCCTGCCGTTGGAATACCAATATAGGTGAGACCGCAACGTTCGGCAATGACCGGAACTGCGGCAAGATTTACCGAGTGAAACATGTAGGAGTCGGGATTGTCCGGAACAACCGTGACCATGTAGGAGACATCCATTCCTGCATCAAGTGCTTTTTGCAGGGCAAGTATGGAATCTTTTCCTCCGGATGTCAGTGCTGCCCAGGTCATGTTACTCGTTCTTTTTGAGAGTGCCGAAATGTTCGGCATACCGCTGTTCCATTTTCGTCCAGTCAGGAAGATTGGTCTGCGTACCTACTTTTTCCACCGCAAACGAGGAGGTAACCGCACCGATTTTACAGCAGACAGGCAGTGCATATCCGCGCCGGTATGCGGTGAGAAGTCCTGCCCGGTATGCATCGCCCGCACCTGTCGGGTCCACAAGGGTCACCGGACATGCAGGGACTAGAGCCGCATCACCGTTTTGGTAAAGAACACTGCCGTCTTTCCCTTTCGTGATGATGGCTGCCGGAACGGCCGCAATCAGATCGGTTTCCTTCCAGCCGAGTTTTTCACACATGATATCAACTTCAAAGTTGTTGCAGATGAGAATATCGATAGTGCCAAAGAGGGATCTGAGGTGGTGCGCCTCATAATATTTGACATCCTGACCGGGATCGAACGTGGCAAACCCTGCCTGTTCTGCGACTCTGACATTGAACTCCGCGTCACCCGTTGCCATGTGGACAAACGATAAAGCCGGAGCCTCTGCTTTCGCAAAAAGCTCGCCGGCCCCCCACTCGAAGTAGGTGATCTGGTTGCCCGCGGCGTCGTTTACCATGAACGCAGTCGAGCAGTTTTTCTCATCTGTTGCAAAGAAACGGGTGGCAACACCCGTTTCTTTGAGGTGGCGCTCATACCTGCTGCCCGGATAATCCCTGCCGACCGCGGCAATCAGTTCAGGGGAACCGCCGAGTTTTGCAATACCGACCACAATATTTGCAGCTCCGCCGCCGTAGTAGTTCTGGCGATCCAGAACTCTGCACGAGGTGCCAACTTTCGGATACTCGGCAATGGAGAGAATATAGTCATTGCAGAGATGACCGGTAACGGAGATGGTGGGGTCAGGCATGTTCTTCGGCCCCTTCGAGGTGTTCAATACAGTAGGTTGCAAGCGCAATATCGCGGACAGCTTTACCGATGACGGATTTGGCAATGCGTTCTGCGTGATCCTCGCCTTCTGCGTTGAAGACTTTCATGGATAAGAGGAGTCCGACAACTCCTGTTCTGGCAACAACCAAGGCGCTGTTGATATCTTCGCCGCAGTAAGGACAGGGCATGACCATAACGTCAACATCCACGAACTTTGCGGACGGATGCAGACGTTTTCCTGCTTCGCTCACGGCAATACCAATGGCATCCTGCGTAGTCGCCACATCTTTCACCGTCCAGGCGGCTTCCAGAGTCACTCGATAGTCCGGCATGATTCTTCTGGTACTATTGGCGCCTGCCAGATATCATAGTGAGCATGACCGGAAGGGTCCATACGTTCCGGTCCGTAAGCGGGTGCTTCACCGCGTCCCACACAGAGGAGGACGATCGGCCGGATATGCGGGGGCAGATCAAGAACTCCTTTGACTTCACCGTCATCGAATGCTCCAACCCAGCAGGTGTGAAGCCGTCTTGCGTGAGCGGCAAGCATCATGTAGGTCGCAGCAATCGTTGCGTCCTCAACAGCAAACATAATACCGCGATCGCCATACCGCGACATGGCGCGAATGTAGTTGGCGCAGACGCAAAAGACGCAGGCGGAGTCTTTGATCTGATGCTGATTTCCGGCAGCATCGGAAAGCATCTCGAGTTGACCGGGGTCGGTAACGATGACAACATCCCATGCTTCAAGGTTTCCCGCAGACGGAGCTTTGGATGCAGCTGAAAGAAGATATTCAGCGTCGTCAGCGGTGATGCAGGTTCCGTCATACTCGCGAACAGAGACGCGGGTTGTCAGGAAATTCAGAAACTCAGAGGAGTCCATGGCTGTGGAGCACTTCCCATGCAGCGGCGGCGGCAGTGGTGATAGGAACCATTGCTTCCCCGGCTTTTTCAGACGCAAGACCAAACTGGTTGGATTCAGCGAGACTGATGACTTCATCCAGAACGCCTGCGGCTTTACCGAACTCTTCGCTGCCGGTGAATGCGGCGGCGGCTTTGGAGTCTGCGGCAAGTGCTTCGGTGATATTGATGAGCATACGCTTTGCCCCGGCCTTCTCCTCTTTTTTCAGCGAGGGGATGGTAAGGAACTGGTGGGCAAGCATCATGATGTCGAGCTTTAACCGCTCGGCAAAATGATACTGGGTCAAAGCGTCCTTTGGTTGAAGTGTCATGCCTTACTGGTTAGCGTGGATATTGAATAAAAATGTGGTATTGGTAAAGATCGTGCAGCGTTAGAAATATAGTACAAAACTCCGTCCGGCAACCGGAACAGGTTACGCATCCCCGAACTTCTCATGCCATGCACCTGTGACGCGACCACCGAGAGCGAGCTTTCCCAGAGCGCGATCAACAGCAGGAATCACCTCACGCGGCTGCACATCTGCAAACGGTGTTCCGGGAAGCGGCGTCAGATAATGAACATGGACCTTGCCGAGTCTGACAATGTCTTTCACAAGGGCGAGTGTTGCCTCTTCATCCTCATCAGTCTCGAACGGAAATCCGAAGATGACATCAACGACCGGTTCAAGACCAACCGACCGGCACACGTCCAGTGCCGTATACACATCATCAAGTGTGTGGCCTCTTCCCATTTTCCAGAGGACCGCGTCCGATCCAGACTGGGCACCGAAATGGAGTTTCGTATTCGCACAGTACCTGACCACCAGTTCCGCCGTCTCGCGGCTCACGAACTCAGGTCTCACCTCACAGGGAAAGGTCCCGAAGTAGAGATTATTTTTCGGCATTGAGGATAACAGCCGTTCCAGTTTCTCCACGTCCGGTGTTTTTCCATCGGATGATCCGTAGGCAAATGCGTTGGGCGTGACAAAACGTGCGTCGCGGTAATGACATGCCGCATCCACGATCGACTCACGGGATCTATGCCGCATTTTTGTCCCGTGAAGACGCGGCGTCTGGCAGTAGCCGCAGTGAAACGGACAGCCACGGGAGATCTCCATGTACCCCTTCATCCGAGTAAAACAGGGAAAACCATCGAGACGAACTGAGTGATCGATCGGAGTAAGGCCGCTCGTTGTTGCAACCCCGGGAATTCCTTCTCCCGAACTCCCTGAAAAAAGTGCGGAGAGCAGACGCGGCAGGGTCCGCTCTCCCTCGCCAACCACAACATAGTCCGCAATTTCGGCTAAGGCCTCCCACTCAGCCGATGCGTGGGGGCCTCCTGCGATAGTGATCGAATCAGCTGCGGCAATCTCATCCTTGCAGCGGGAAAACTCCACACTGTTCAGACTGTAGCAGACGATGTCACCCTCCGGCGCGTCAACCGGTTCAAGAATGAAACCGTACTGTTCGCAGGCCGCATACAACGCTGCATAGCTGTTCCTTGATGCAGGAGTGTAGCGCCAGACAGCGATCATTCTGCGGCTGATACCTCGCCGGTATCGCCGTTGACCAAAACGGAACCGGAAAGTTTCGCAATATCACCATTCAGCCGGTCAACCATCGGAATACCGGAGATGATTGCACCAATAGCAATAATTGTCTCGCACTCGGTATTGATAATTGCCGCAGGCGCGACATGATTTCTGGCAAGACCATACATCACATACGATCCAACCGTTGAACCTTTCCCGTACGGGAAGGCAAGAACTTTTCCTGCAATCGTCTGCCCATGCAGAGGATGTTTCTGATCAAGGATAATACCGGTTTTCGGATCAACCCCGCCAAGGAAGGAGATAGGCGTATCGGTATAGAGAAGTTCGCCGGTGCCAGAACCTTTTGAGATGCTGCGGCCTGTAAGAGTCATACTCTACTATTGGTAATTATCAGACATAAACCTCCGCAAAACCATTACACTCTTATATCCCAACAACCGATAAATTCGGTAACGAAAATTTCGGTCACAAATACATAGTGTGGTGTGATCAAAACGGAACTGACATGAACTGGACAGCTGACACCTGGATGGCCCTATTCCTTATTGCGATGTACTTTGCCCTGCTGCTCGGCATCGGAGTATGGGCTGCAAAGAAGATCAAAAACTCCGAGGATTATATTCTCGCCGGACGAAGTCTTGGGTTCTGGATATTTCTCCTGCTTCTCATCACCTCTATTTGCAGTGGTGTAACACTCATTGGCGGCAGCGGCATGGGATTCACCTACGGCTGGCCAAGTATCTGGGATCAGATATTTGTGCCGCTTTCGGCAGTGTTCTGTATTGTGTTCTTTGGATCCAAACTCAACCTGATCGGAAAAAAACACGGGATCGTAACGCTTGAAGACTATTTTTCCCTCAGATACGAAAATACCCGTGAACTTCGGACGCTGTCTGCGGTCATAGGAATATTGGTCTCCCTCGTGTACCTCGTGGGTCAGTACACCGCAATCAGTATCGTACTTGTTTGGCTGTTCGGCATCGCGCACTGGCAGGCACTGTTGATTGCGGCAGCAATTATCACGACCTACACGGTTCTCGGAGGCCTGTATGCGGTCTCGTGGACAGGAATGATTCAGGGACTGATTCTGATTTTTGGCATGCTGATTTTCGCGCCAATGATTGTAATGTATGCGGGAGGCCTTGAGCATATCAACACAGTCCTTGCGTCAATCGATCCAAACTTTGTGATGCCCGCATTCCCGGAGCGTTACGCCGCCTATGCATACATAACACCAGAGATCATCTTCTCGTTTGGTGTGCTGCTTGTTGTGGGTCTTGCCTGTGCGCCGCATGTTGTCTCCAACGTTCTCGCGGTGAAAGATGTCCGCTACTTCCGCTGGGCACCGCTGATTGCGTTTGCCGTGTATCTGACCATCTCCATGCTGGTCAGATTCTCCGGTATGGGAGTTCGGACACTTGTTGAGGAGGGAACCGTAGTTCTGCCTGCGGTTTCCAATGCCGCAGACTACTCGTTTGTCTACGGCATCAGTGCGGCAGCCGGAGGAATGATTGCGATGGGACTGTTTGCCGTGATGATTCTTTCAGCGGTCATGTCCACAACCGACCGGCTGATGCTCACGGTTGGAACGCAGTTCTCCTGGAACATCTTCAAGATCATCCTAAAACCCAATGCATCCGAAAAACAGGTTATCCGCGTCAGTCAGGTAACCATGCTTGCCGCAGTGATTATCTCGCTCCTACTTGCAGTCAATCCGCCGGAAGTCCTGGTATTCCTGATCTTCCTTGCAATCGGTCTTATCCTCGCATCATTTGCCGTGCCGCTTATTGCAGGTCTTTACTGGCGGCGGGCAACGACTGCCGGTGCAATCGCAAGTATGGGGGTAGGGCTTGTAACAGCGCTGTGCTTTGGCTATTACGATCAGTTCGTGGAAAAACTGCCGATGCACTTCTCCATTTACGCACTGACGTTCTCCATTGCAGCAATGGTGATTGTCAGCCTGATGACGCAGAAGAACTCGGATTCGGCGCTCGACTCAACCTACACAGGAAAATACCTGCATCCAAAAGAGTAATCAATCGGAGACCAGATAGTATCCGCCGTTCTTGGGAGCGCCGCGGAACTCCACCTTCCCTTCGTTTTTAAGGATTCGTATCCGCCGCTCAATGGTGGGTCGGCTTTTACCGGTTTTTTCTGCAAGCATCCTGACATTCAGTCCCGGCTCTTGGATGATGAGTTCCAGCAGAGAATTTACACCATCATTTACACCATCACCTGCATTATTTACACCATCACTTACCACATTTACACCATCACCGATTGCCGTTGACTGACCAAACAGCCGCAGCAGATCTTTCTGCGTCTCCACAACACAGCCGGCAATAAATGCCATGAACGGCTCGGTATTCTCATGTGCCGTTTCAAGAGCAGCGATATATTCCCGACGTAAAACAGGAGGAATGATGGCTATCTGGTACCCTGCACGCAGCAGTACAAAGTTCATCAGCAGGCGGGCAACCCTGCCGTTTCCGTCAATGAACGGGTGGATAAACACAAACCTCTGATGAGCCATTGCCGCGAATTTTACCGGATGAATCAACCCTTCATTCGCATTAAACCAGCGGACGAACTCCTGCATCAGGCGGGAAACCTCTTCGGGCAGCGGCAGTGAATACCTGCTGCCGCTCAGAAACACCTGAACCGTACGGTACTGTCCGGCAGACGATGCATCAATCCTTTCGTAAAATAACCGGTGAAGCACAAGAAGCTGCTCTTCTGTCAGACTGATATCCTGCATCATCTGCTGCAGATAATCATAGGCATTTGCATGCCCGAGCACCTCATACACATCGCGCAAAGGTTTTCCGGCGACGGTCAGACCATTTTCAATAACGATCTTGGTCTCTGATTCCGTCAGACTGTTGCCTTCCAGTGCATTGCTTGTGTAGGTGAGACCAATCTTATAGTATTCCTGAAGAGATCTCCTCGTCTCTGCCGACAGAGGACGCAATGTATCAAGACGGTTTTTATAATAATCAGAAACGGCAAAGAGATTACTCATCGAAAGACTCCTAAACTATTAAACGACAGCATAACCTGCGGATATGTAGTGTTTTTGCCGCAGAACCTAATGAGGTTTTGGTCGTTAAAAAAAATAAGCGGATTTACTCTTCGTCATCCCAGCATTCGCGGCTCTTCTCCTCATAGGCCACGCCGGGATGCTTCAAGTGCCACTCGGTTCTGCGGAGAATCCCGTGAATCGTACTTGCCTCGCGGACCGTCAGATTCGTCCTGCCGAACACACGCTTTGCAAGCAGCAGCGTCGTCTCCCGCTTCTCAATCGGATGGCCGATACCTTCAAGGAACCGCTCGAAGTGCGCATACAGTGCGTCCATCTCAATCTTGTTTGCAAGCAGATACTCTCCCCGCGGCAGATGGGCAAGCTCGTAACAGACAACACCAATCGCATGGGAAATGTTCAGAATTGGATACTCCGGCGACGTTGGAATCGTGCAGATGATATCGCAACGGGCGATCTCCTCATTGTTCAGCCCCCAGTTTTCCCGGCCAAACAGAATCGACACCTTACCGTCCACACCTTTAATCATCTCCCGCAGTTCAGCAGGAGAATAGTACGGCATCCGCATAGGATTTGATACTGACTTCGCCAGACCGCCGGTCGTTGCGATCGCCAGATCACTGCGGTTGAACATCTCATCAAGCGTTAAGACCTCGGCAGACTCCAGCACATCTTTGGCATGCGACGCACGGGCGGTCGCCTCCATCGTCATCTTCGGAGGGTTAATTAAAACCATATTATGAAAACCGAAGTTCTTCATAACCCTTGCGGCAAACCCGATGTTTCCCTCATAGAGAGGCTCTACCAGAACGATATCCACCTGCGGCATTTAGCGTCTGACCGCCCGAACCGTTTCCTTCAAAACTGCAGGCCCCGCATCGTACACCGCATTGCCCACCACAATCGCATCCGCATACTGACCCATCTCCGCAGCTTTTTCCGCCGAGTTGATACCACCACCGTAGAACACTACAATATCCTCCGCAGCCTCCGAGACTGCCTTTGTCACGAGAGGATTACCATACGTTCCGCTGTACTCAATGTAGAACACCGGCATCCGGTAGTATTTCTCCGCAACAACCGCGTATGCTGCAACCTCTTCAGGTGTCAGATCGCATTTTGCGTGAGTCAGCTTGCCGACAGACGAAGCCGGATTCAGCACCACATATGCCTCTCCGACAACTTTGTTCCACTCAATCGGAAAGTGCTGGACCCACTCCTTGTGAAGACCGCACACAAACATCGGATGCCCCGCATTGAACACGGTCGGTACAAACACGAGGTCCATACCCTCAAACCGCGCACCGGTCGGATCTGCCGGCTCCACCACCACCGGAAGCCCGGAATCTCGTACCTGATCATACAGATCCGCAAGTTTTTCCGGCGTAACATCCAGCGTTCCCGACAGCATCAGAACATCAGTTCCGCTTGCCGCAATCTCTGCAATCGCACCATCGCCCAGAACCTTATCAGGATCAAGCTTGGTAATATGTCTCCATTCTTTCCAATTCATCATTTTCCACACACCTTTTTTGCTTTTGCTTTCATGTCCGAAAGCTGGTCCTTGTCAATACCGGTCTGACGGGCAAGCTTCTCTATGTTTGCCTTCTTCAGCAGATCGCAACTGTACACTCCCGCAAGACCGAGAGCTGAAAGCATCTCCGGCTCCATGCCAAGGGGAGTCAGTGTCGCAATCCCGTCATCGAAAGCAGCTTTACTGATAGAGTCAGCGGGTTTTGCATTAATTTTTTCTGCAACCAGTTTCTGATGCTTGCAGATTGTCGTAACCGAGGCTCCGGTCGCAAGAGCAAGACCTGCAGGATTTGCCGCAACAAACATCTCGGGACTCTCATAACCTGCGGCAACGTACTTCTTCAGCGTAACGGTTGGAACACCGTACTCCTTCATCTGCGCAATGTTCACCACTTTCCGCGCCTCGGTAAGAAGCGTTTCAGCTTCCGCCTCGGAAAGACCGGATGTCACCACATCACTTTCCTTTGCTTTTGCCAAGCTCTCGATATCCACAATGCCTTGAGAGATGAACGAGTTACTGACCTTGGAGTGGCCGCGACCGCGTCTCGGTGCGACATGGGCAGAGATGAACTTCTTCAGCTCGGTCCGCTTACGTAAAACAGCAAGAACATTTTCCGCCCCGGCAATCATCTGCTGTGCTTCAGACCGGCTGATCGACAGCCGCTTCATCAGATCATCAGGAGTTATGCCGGCAAGTTCGGATATTGCATAGATATGGACCTTATTCAGCTTTTGAATGCCTTCCTCCGTCATACCGGGCAGCATACGGAACGCCTCGGTATTTGTATTAATATGGGAACAGAGCGGGCAGCCGATCTTCCATGCAGGAGCGCCCTTTCTGAGAAGCTGCACATGGTTCAGCTGGTGGATGGGACAAATCTCATCCATCCTCACCGCATTGCCCCAGGTTGCCGGAGGCAGGCTCGTATTGAACGTACAGTCAGGATAGCCCGAACAGCCGATAAACTGTGAACTGCCCGCACGGCGGATACGAAGCGGTTTGCCGCAGACCGGACAGGGACCAACAGTCTGACCCTCAATGGTCCGGTTCATCAGATCCTGACCGATTGCCGCCTGATTCGCCTCAAGATCATCGAAGATGGAAGAAAGCATCGTCTTTGACTCGGTCAGAACCGCGTTCATGGTTTTGGTACCGGCGGCGATCTCTTCCATGTGCTCTTCAAGCGTCTTGGTCATCGTCGGCGCCGTAATGGTTCCGGCAAACTGCTCAAGAGAGTCCGTCACCGCACGGCCGACAATTGTTGGCTTCATGGGGTTGCCTTCGATGTACTTTCTGCCGATAAGTTTACTGATGACCTCATGGCGCGTACTTTTTGTACCAAGGCCCAGTTCTTCCATTCTCTGGATGAGTCGGCTCTGTGAGTAACGTGCAGGCGGCTGTGTCTCCTTCTCCTCACAGAACTTGTCGGCAAGCACCAGCCGCTCACCAACAGTGAACTCAGGAAGAATTGTCTCTTCGGCTTTGCTGTACGGATAGACCGCACGCCAGCCCGGGACGGTAAGCCGGCCTCCAGTGATGGTATACGGCTCGTCTGCTGCGGTCAGGTTGACCTTCAGCGTCTTCCACTCCGCGTCAGGCGAGAGGGTTGCAAAGAACCTGCGGACGATGAACTCATAAAGTCTCCATGTCGCGTCATCACCGATCTCCTCGCGGCTGCCCTTTGAGGTCGGGTAGATTGGCGGGTGGTCGGTGGTTTCCTTCTTACCGCGGGTAGGAGAACTCCGCATGTTTGCGAGCACAATGTTTGCGTCGCGTTCAAACTCGCCGCCGGTAAACATCTTGAGATGCTGACGGAGGTTGAGACTCTTCGGATACGCAGTGTTGTCGGTACGCGGATAGGAAATAAATCCGCGCATGTAGAGATCTTCTGCCTTGTTCATCGCGGATGCGGCTGAAAGACCGAGCCTTCCCGCACCAACGATCAGCGCAGTGGTGTCAAGCGGTGTTGGAGCCTTGTCGGTCTTTTTGCCGGTAATGATCTCCGTTACGGTGAGCGGGTCTTTTGTTCCTGAAAATGCTGCGTCGGCCTCGCTCTTGATCGTGAATCGTCCGTGGGAGTGGCGGAAAGAAAGCTCGTCCCGGCCTTTCTTTGCGGCAAGCGTCAGCATCCAGTATTTTTCCGGAACGAACGCCTCGATCTCCTTCTCGCGGTCGACGATCATTGCAAGAGTAGGACTCTGCACGCGACCGACGGAAAGAATGCTGTCGGAACCGCGATGGGCAGCAATTGACAGGAACCGCGTTAAGGATGCACCCCAGACAAGATCGATGACCTGACGGGTTTCACCAGCAGCAGCGAGATTGAAGTCGATGGATTTTGCTTCATTGATAGCTTTGGTGATCTCGTCCTTCGTGATTGCAGAGAACCGGGCACGGTCCACGTTGACATGTTGATTCACGGCACGGACCAGCTCAAAAGCTTCCATGCCGATGAGTTCTCCTTCGGTATCAAAGTCCGTCGCAATAGTGACGCGGCTGGCCCGCTTTGCATGTTTCTGCATCAGGCCGACGATCTTTTTTTCGGTAGGATTTTTTTCAATCTCTGCGTTGATGAGGGAACGCGGCGGGTGCTCTTCGCTTCGCCAGTTGCTGTAGCCTTTGGTGAAGTCAAGCTCCACCACATGACCGCGCAGTCCCATAACAATCGTGTCGCCAAAGGTGTACTCGGTTGCCACGCCGTCGCGTTTGGTGTGGACTTTCTGCTTTCCTGCCAGAAATGCCGCAATCCGTTCTGCGACAATGTTCTTTTCGGCGATGATCAGATGCATGGGTTACTCTCCTACGAGCTCGGCAATCATTGCGTGAATTTCACGCGGGTCGGACTTTCCTTTGGTCTCTTTCATGACCTGACCGACGATGAAGTTCAAGGCTCCTTTCTTGCCGGCTTTGTGGTCGGCAACTGCCTGCGGGTTTGCGGCAAGGATCTGCTCAACGATGGTTCTGAAAGATTCACCCTCTTCACGGGTAAGTCCGAGCCGCTCAACAATCTGTGCCGGAGTTTCTCTTATGGTTCCTGCGTGGAGATGCGGCTCAGCGGAGCTGTGCTTAGCAATGCACGACGCCGATGAGGCGGCGTGCAGATCATCAAGCCAGACACGAAGGACTTCAACGCCTGCTTTGTCGGTGATCTTTTTGTCACGGACGAGAATGATGATGTCCTTAAACTCAGGTGTGTGGGAAATCACAGTACCAAGCACCATGTTGCGGTAGTTGAGTTCGCCGATTAAGATATCAGCGATCCATGATGCGGCGATTGCAGCACCGACATCTGCGACGGTCTCATAGAACTCGGCAAGCCGGAGGTCTCCGGTCAGCGTCCGTGCATGGTTTACAGCGATACCGTACTGCTGCATGAACCGGTCACGGCGTGCGTCGGGTAGTTCGGGAAGGACAATGGTCTCGACCCAGTCAGAGACGCGAATGACCGGCAGGTCGGGTTCGGGGAAGTAGCGGTAATCGGTTGCAGTTTCCTTGGACCGGGCACTTGTAGTGGTTCCTTTCCCTTCCTGGAAGTGGCGGGTCTCACGGGTGATCGTTCCGCCACGGCGAATGAGATTTTTCTGACGGGTGATCTCAAACGTCAGGGCTTTTTCCACACCTTTGTAGGAGGAGATATTTTTGATCTCAACCCGCTCGTGACCTTTAATGGAGATGTTTGCATCCACACGGATGGAGCCTTCCTTTTCCGGGTCAAAGACGTCAAGGTACTCAAGAGTTGCCCGGAGCTTGTTCAGCAGCCGGCGGGCTTCTTTCGGGGAAGAAAGTTCCGGCTCGGTGACCATTTCAATAAGGGGAATACCGGATCTGTTGTAGTCAACAAGTGTGTAATGACCGCGTTCCTTGTTACCCATGTGGACGAGTCTGCCCGGGTCTTCCTCGACATGGATTCTGGTCAGGTTGACGGTTTTCGGGTTGCCGGCATCGTCTTCGATCTCAATATAGCCACCGAGTGCGAGCGGGTTGTCCCCCATGGTGATCTGATAGGCTTTGACCAAGTCAGGGTAGAAGTAGTTCTTTCTGCAGAACTCTCCCTCTTCGGGAATGTTGCAGTTAAGCGCTTTTGCAACCTTCAGTGCGTACTCAATGGCTTTTTTGTTCAGGACCGGCAGAGCTCCCGGCAAACCAAGACAAACCGGACACACGTGGGTGTTGGGCTCGTCTGCACGGAAGTCGGCGGAACATCCGCAGAACAACTTCGATGCGGTGTCAAGCTGACAATGGACTTCAAGTCCGATAATGACGGTCATGTCTTCATCAGCCATCTTACACCGCCTCCTCGAATGCAAGAGCAGCGTTCAGAAGTGCCTCTTCGCCAAACATGCGTCCCATCAGCTGCAGACCGACCGGCATGCCGTGGGCAGTGCCGCAGGGAAGAGAAATGGCGGGAATTCCCGCAATGTTAACTGGGACTGTGAGGATATCGGTCTGATACATCTGTAACGGGTTTGCAGTCATTTCGCCGAGTTTTGGTGCGATGTTGGGCATGGTAGGTCCTGCAAGAATGTCACAGTCGGTCAGTACGCGCAGAAAGTCACGGCGAATGAGCTGCTTTGCGTGCTGGGCCTTGACATAGTATTTTCCGTAGTAACCGGCAGAGAGTGCAAAGGTCCCAAGAAGGATTCTCCGGCGAACCTCAGGGCCAAATCCTGCTTCGCGGACTTCGGTATAGGCGTCGTGCCATGGAAGATTCATTTCCGGTTCCGGTCCATATCTGACGCCGTCAAACCGGTCAAGGTTGGAGCTTGCCTCGCAGGTACAGGTAACGTAGTAGGCGGCAAGAGCATACTTCATGGACGGAAGAGAGACTTCACGGATGACTGCGCCCAGTTCTTCGAGTTTTCCGATTGCGGAGGTGACCGTAGATGCTACGGCAGTGTCAACGCCCTCACCGAAGTACTCTTTGGGGACACCGATAACTTTTCCTTTGATCTCGGCATGAAGTCCTGCGAAATCATAGGGTTTTGCAACCGAGGTTGAGTCACGGCGGTCATGCCCTGCGATAACAGAGAAGAGTTTTGCCGTGTCGATGACGTTTGCGGCCATGGGACCGATCTGCTCAAACGAGTTTGCATAGGCGATTAAGCCGTAACGGCTGACGCGACCGTAGGATGGTTTGAGGCCGACGATGCCGCAGTAGGATGCAGGACAACGAATCGAGCCACCAGTATCGGATCCAAGTGCCATTGGAACAAGTCCTCCGGCGACTGCAGCAGCTGAGCCGCCGGAAGAGCCGCCGGTCACCCGCGCAGTGTCGCGCGGGTTTAAGGCAGGACCGAACGCGCTGTTTTCGGTGGTGGTACCCATACCGAACTCGTCCATGTTGGTTTTGCCTGCAATGGTCGCCCCGGCTGCTTTCAGGAGTTCGACGGCGTGCGCGTCGTAGGGCGGAACGTATCCGGTGAGAATTTTGGAGGCACAGGTTGTGGGAATATCTTTGGTGGAGATGTTGTCTTTGACGGCAACACGAACGCCCGCAAGCGGCCCTTTGGCTGATGACGCGATCTCGATGGTGGAAAGGAAGGCGTTGTATGTGTCCTGCATTGTTAGATCACCTTTGGAGCGCGGATGTACCCGTCCTCAGGGTTGTGAGAGTTTCTGAGAGCATCCTCCTGTGAAAGGCAGGGCCTTGTCTCGTCTTCGCGGAAAACGTTGACCAGCGGGCGCTCAAGAGCATCGTTTGCCTCGAGGGTGTCAAGGATATCGAAGTATTCGAGAATTGCGTTGAATTGTTCGGTGAATTTGCCGAGTTCTGCTGTGGCGATGCCGATATCAGCGAGTTCAGCTATATGAAGAACATCGTTTTCAGAGACCATTTTTCTGCGACCTGTAAATAGTAGTTTAGTGGTGATGTTGTTTTGGGTAAAAAGAGTTACTACTCTACCGTGATGATTGATCTGTTTTTTCAGGAAAGTTATGGTGCAGTCTGCATGCTGCGCAGACCGCGGTCCTGATATTATAATAGTGCAGTCTCCATAGTGACGGAGGTATCTTTTGAACGGGATGTGCCGCTTTCCTCAAGACGGTACATGACGGCAAGCCAGTCGGTCAGTTTAGCAAGCCGGTCGAGACTGCTTGCCGGAATACCAGATCTTGGTATTTTCAGAAGTTTTGCAAGTTCCAGCTGTGCCGCAGTTACGGTGCGGATGTTTGCGGAATCAAGCACCGGAAATTTCCGCTGGATCTGTGCCGGAAGCGGCGGGATATAGGCTACGTGACCTGATTCGCCGATGTAGTCAGCGGCAATATAGGGGCGTGAGGTTTTTGTAATGGGATTGAGCCGGTAACTGATGTACATGATGCGACCGTCCGGCAGTCGATAGGTTTTCTCGGAATGTGAGTATCTTGACGTTCTGCGGCATACGAAACGCGGTGGAAGATGAAGCATTTTCATGATTATTGTGTCACCTCAGTTGTTGATACAACTACTATGCCGGATCATGGTATAAAGATCAGACCGCGTGGTGTGAAAGTGCGATGAAAAAAAGAGTGCGGCATTCTGCGGCACAACACCGCAGCGTTTGTGCGGCGGTTAGATTGTGCGGAAGAAGACCGTGGTGTTCATTGCCTTTGCACCGAAGAATTTTCTGCAGAATTCTGCGGCAACACTTGGCGGGTATTCCTTGCAGCTGAATACGTCGATGTATGCTGCATTTGTGTCGTTTGCAAAGTGTGCCGACAGGAGAGAGGTTTCAATAAGCTGGGTCATTGAGTATCCGGCAACGCGGTCACAGGGACCGAAGTGGATAATCTGCGGCTCACCGAAACGGTGCATGTCAATCAGATCTGCGAGTTCAAGAACGAACTGGTGGATCTTGTCTGCATCGCGAATCGTTGCAGGGTCGCATTCTTTGAGATCAATTGAGGTACAGAGTCCCCAGCAGTTCTCTTCTTTAAACCTTGCGATGACCTCCTGATCGGTCATACCATTTGCTACCATCTGTTTCATAGACTGGGATTTCTCCATACTTTTCAAAGTCTGCGGCCACACTCAGAATATATTACGCCGACAAACTTTGGATGATAATAGGTCAGTGTATGCATATTTAAAGTTAACCGATGAGGAAAACCCTGCAAAATTGAGAAAAACAGCTTTTGAAAGAGTTATTTGCTCAAATTGACAATCAGGAGAGTTTATTCAGATAAAATTTGATTTTGCACGATTATATTCAACAAAATCAAAATTGGCACGATTTGACGCGAATAAAAAAATAAGGCTTTCAGGAGCGGTGCGCTCAGTCAGATATATAAATAAATCTCTTTGCTCATTATAATGGTGGACACGATGCCCACCTGAAATTTATGAGTTTTTCCGCGCGGTCTTTGGGACCGGCACGGAGATGAACGCCGCAGGTGCGGGAGTTCTTTGAGCCGGGCGGTTAGCGGGTACCAGTGTATGCGGCCATGGCTTTCGGGCTTCCTGCAATGATACGGCGTGCGGTGCGAATGACTGCCGGAGCCTCGGTATCGGGAATAGTGGCTGCAATGTCAGAGAGAATGGCAAAGCAGGCGTCGCGTACCGGTTGATCGTAGCTGTCAAGATGAGAGAAGACCGAAAGTATACCGGTTGAGATGTACTCGTTGATGCGGGCAAGGGTTTTGAGCGAGTCGTGCAGGAAGGCTCGGCCCTCTTCAGTTTCCAGAGAAAGTTTCCGATTGTTGGCAAACCGGAGATACAGAGAACGTGCCTGACCGGCCTGTTCAATGTGGAAGTTTTCCGATTTCTCGATACGTTTGAGATACGCAACGGTATCCGGAGAGGAGGTCCCGGCAGCAACTGCGAGGAAATTTTCCCATGCTACCGGATCATCTTTGGATCGGGCAAGTTCAGCTTCAAGGACCTCGAAACGGTCAGGCGCAGAACTCGACAGATAAAGTGATAAAGCCGCGATACGATCGGTGGCGTTTGATGCATTTTCGTAGGATTTTTTGATCAGGGCACAAACTTCCGGAGTGTCAAGCGTTGCAAGATGTGAGAGGATGAGGTTTTTGACGGAACGTGCTTTAAATATGCGGGCGAGTTCCGTAGGTGAGGTGGTTGGCTTTTCCGGGGTGTTGTATGCAGAGTACAATGCCGTAAGGCGCTGCTGGGCAGCAGCTGCAACCGAGGACATGAAGCGTTTTTTGGCTGAGTGCAGAGTGGTGTAGCGGTACGTGAACGCAGGATCGTCCACGGCTTCAAAGATCGTGAGCGATAGTGAGCCAGTACTCTGCATCGCGGTGTTGTCCGAAAGGGTACCCACATACCAGTTGACAAGCCGGGCGTCAGGAACATATGCCGGATCATGACAGAGTTTGGTCATTTCACGAGTGATGAGAGTCTGATATGCAAGGAACCGGCTCACGACGTCAGTATCGTATTTGAGGAGAAGGTAGAGTTCACTGTCTGACGCGGTATTTGCGATACGGATGTACGATGCGTGACCCGAGTTCCAGACGGCGGCGGCAAACGCTCCGGCACAAGGGACGGTGAATGTCTGATGCTGTCCGTCAATTTTTTCCATGAACTCTGCGACAACAACACCCTTGTCGGTAAGAAGAGTTCCGACAAGCGGGAATATCCACGGATCCTGATCGCCAAATCCAGTCTGCTCTACCGTTATCTCTGCTACCTCCTCATCTGCGTTGTAGGCGGCAGAAACGGTAACCATCGGGTATCCGGTCTGTTTGAGCCATCGGCCTGCCATTGTGGAAAAATCAATTTTACTGACATTTTCCATTGTGTCAAACCAGTCGCGGGGAGAGGCATTGCTGTCGGCAAACCTGCGGTGATAGAGATCAAGCGCCCAGGCAAAAGCACGTTTGCCAAGAATTGCCTGAATCATGCGGACAAACTCAGGAGCTTTGACATACGTGACGGAGGTGATGAGATCGTTTGGATCGTTGAACCCGTCTGGTTCAATCGGCATTGCGGCAGCTCCGGTATCAAGAGAGAATGTCCCGGTTCCGGGGGTGTACATCTGCAGGATGTTCTGGAGACGAATGTAGTCGCTGCCAAAAAGGAAGGAAAGGTAGTCATCCTCGATCATGACGGTAACTGCTTCATTAAGCCAGATAGAAAACGGCGTGTCGCCGGTGACACTGGAGCCGTTAAGATTGTGATAGAACTCATGCTGCTTGACACCGATCATATACTCGTACGAGGCATCGGTGATCTCAGGAGTCGGCATGATCCTGCTCTGGATGATCGTAGTGTTTCCGGTGTTTTCCATGCCGCCGAAGTCACTGTTCTGCATGGAGATTTCGCGGTAAACATCATAGGGGTACTGGTAGCCGAAGACAAGATCTGCTGCAAGGATGGAAATCTGCCTGCGAATTGGGGCAAGAGCTGCTTCAGGGTTTTCGGGATGCTCGGCGATAATTTTGTCGCGGGTTTTACAGAGCCGGTACAGTTCGCGGCGGACATCAGGAGATTCATAGCGCTCCGGTCCGGTAAACAGACAGGTCCAAAGGATGCTGTCTGCAAGAATGTCAAGAGCTGCACGTGCTCCGGCAGGGTCTGCGCCGAGCTCCGCAAGGAGTTCAAGTCTGATTTTTTTGCCGTCAGGATACTCGAAACTGCGGGTAAACGTGTCCCATGTGCCGACGCCAAGGAAGAAGAGGTAGGGCGGCATCGGGTAGTCGTTCTGATAGGTGATGATGTCGCGGGTTGCGTCATACGGCGCACGCTGGCTCTTAATGTCGCCGTTACTGATGAGATTGGTGTAGCGGCTGTCGGCGATGATTGTGGTGGTCCAGGTACTTTTTGCCCGCATATCGTCGATAACCGGCGCAATCCGCTGAAATCCCCACTGCTGACACTGAGTTATCTGGGTTTTCGGAGCATCTTTGGGACTTGCATCATAGTAAAGGCCTTCAAGAATGTTGGCGGTCGGCCGGCAGATGGTTTCGGTCCAGAGAGTGAGGTGTGCTCCGCGGTGAGAAGGATGAGGAAGCTGAATAGTGATGATGTCGTTTTCGTAGACATACTGGGCATTTTTCCCGTTGATACGGACTTTGCGTACTTCAAGATTTTTCGCATTCAGGGAAAGCGTGATAAGCGTGTCTGCAAGAGTGGTGAATGTGGTCTCCGCAATAACACGGGTCTCTGTCTCTCTGATGTCAAAGGTGAGAGTGATATGACGTACGGATACAGGTGGTGCAGGAAATTCTGACGGATGGTAACGGTATTCTGCGACAGACATGTGTTGTGTCTGTTAGTATGTTGTTTGAGTAATATGAGTGTGTGGGTAGAGCAAAAAAAGAGAGAAGTACGAAAAGGGTTAATCGTTTTTCTGCCGGGTTCCATGAACGGTAAAGTCCGGATGTCCGACGGAGAAAACAAAGTATCCGGCTTTCCATCATCACGGATTTAATAGTATACATCCGTTTGTACCTACTGGTGGAGACGGGTACGTAATCTGTAGTTTTCCTGTTTTTCGATCTAAAATCAGGACGTAAATGATAGTCGGTTTCGGCAGGCATCCCCCAAGTGATGTGTGTCTGCGAAAAAGGTGCGATGTTCCTTTGGATACGAAGATCCGTCGCAGAGTAGAGTGGATAGAGATGCCTTATACCGCCGACACAGCAGTCACGCATACCCGTCTCAGGACTGACTATATTCCGCTAACAAAGAAAAATATATTGAATCCTAAGATAA
>CAZABQ010000006.1:0-33467 GCA_964483485.1 uncultured Methanomicrobiales archaeon | reverse complement strand
ACCGCATCCCAGTCCGCATTCTTCGTCGGTTGACCATGAATCCGGAGCGCAAACACCGCATCCGGCTGCTGCACATACCCCTCTCTCACCTCAACATCGTCCGGTGTCATCCCCAGCATATCAGAAACAAACCTCCTGATATCATCACCCGTCCCGTAACTCAGCCGCATCGCAATCGTATGCTCAATACGGGCCCGGTACACCGCATCAGACTCGCCAGCCAAACGGGAAATCGTAAACCGAGCGCCGATAGCATCCAGCGACATCCCACACGCATCCTCAATCCAGCGACTGTGCATCACATCCTCCATCACCTGCAGACATCCGGTAAACTGTCCGGCAGGCACCTGCAGCAGGCGGTGCAGCACACTACCGGGATCGTGAGACAGACCACTGCTGGTCCATGAGAGCATCTCCTCTGCAATCTTTTCCGCATCGCTCATACAATCGTCACCGTGATCGTTCCCGGACGGGTTGCCTCACCAGCTGCAATCGTAAGCTGCTGATCAAACCCGCTGATGGTCTGCTCACCCGTAGTCGCTGACAACGTCACCAGACTTGAAACCCCGTCTACGACAAGAACAGCAGCGACCAGCGCAGAGTAGTCGATGGATTCACCGATAGACCATGACTGCAGCATCGTCGACAGCGCTGCGGTCACGTTCTGGATAACAGCTGCCGTGTCGGTAACCGTGGTCCGGAGCTGCGCGGTCACATTCACCGGCACCATCGTGGGCCGCGACCAGGTAACTGCAATTCCGGCCGGCCGGGTATCCTCGATCTCTGCGGTAATAGCAGTATCCTCACCACCCAGAATACTGATGGATACGGTATTCGCATCCGTGTCCTCCACAATATTCAGATCCAGCACCCCGTCAATATCCGCAACCCGCGTCTGGAACGCGTGCATCGTCCCTCTGCTTGCCGGCTCGTAGGTCTTCATCCGGGCCCGGAACACCGCATCACTCTCCCGGTCAGCCCCACCGGTAACCGCCGCATGATTCGTCACATAATCAACCCCAAGAATCGGCGTCGTAATCGTCACAACCGTATGCATTGCCAGATTCGCCCGAAGACCCGGCTCAGCAGCACGTATTGGTACCGGTGCCGACTCCGTCTCCCCCGCATCCAGACTTCCGGCCGCAGTCGTCGCATACAAAATCGTCCGGTCCGCATTTCCCACAATCGTCCCTGCCGGAATCACATACTCCTGCGGGGCAGGGGTCGCCCGGGAAAACACCACCGATCCTGATGCATACGTCGCAGGATTAATCGTCATACCGTTCAGTCGACCCAGCTTCTGCAGATGAATCCCAGCCGCCGTATCCACATACGCAGCATCATACACCCGCTCCATCTCCACCCACAACTTCGCCGTCTCATACGCCATCACCTCCGCAATCTGCCCCAGCGGAGACACCGGCGACAGATCAATACTCTGCCCCAGCTTCTGCCGCAGAGACGCCTGCACCTCGGCAAGAATCACGGCATACGGTTTACGGACAAAACCTGCACCCGTTACCCCGTACCCGGTCACAGAATCACCCCCAGCCGAACAGCCTGACCATCCCGCAGCGTCACATCCGCAGCAATACTGACCCGGCGATCCTCCTGCCGAATGACCGTAATACTGTTCACTGTTTTCAGGAACGGATACTGCCGGAGTGCCTCTCGTACTGTACCCTCAATCATCGTCCCGTTCCCCCGTGCATCCAGAATTGCCAGAGCGTCCAGACCGAACTCCGGAGAGAGCAGGGCCGACCCTTTGATGCTCCGAAGTAGCACCGTCAGATCCTGCACCGCCTTGTCCGTTCCGGTTACCGGAACCAGCCTGCCGTGCTGCAGCACCAGATCTCCTGCTTCATTTAGTGCATACGTCATGCCAATATCTGCCATACCGGATACATCGGTGGACAGACAAAAAAAGAGAGGGTTAGGATGATCTGCATACCTGCATCAGGCACTGCTGTAGGATGATGATAGTCTCATCCCTGAGTCGCAGTTCGTGTTCTTTGCTACGGAGTTCGATTTCCAGATCGATGAGTCGCAATATCGCTGCCGAAGATCAATTTACATCAAAGAATCTATCGAGCTTTTGCTGGGGCTTTGGATCATTATTCATTTTGTCCCTAAAGAGTACTGGGATATTCCGCATATTATTCTCCATGGCGTCTTTTCTTTGGGAAATGATCATCTTCGCAAAGGTTTCAACCATCGTAGCGAAATCATCGTTATTTCCTGCTTTGAGAGCCCCGATATACTCACTCCGCCGCTCCTTCAATATCAGAAGACGCGGATACTCCGCACTCACCAATAAGTAATTCAGCAATTCGCGCCCCACTCTTCCGTTTCCGTCTGAAAATGGATGAATTGTCTCAAATTTGTAATGGAACAGCACTGCACACTCAAAAGGATGGTATTTTTCTGCAAGACGAGTATAATACTCGTTAATTAAGTCGATAAGCTCAGTTTCAATAAGGAGTGCTGGGGTAAGCTGGTAGTCATAACCTGATATGATAATTGCATCACTCTTTCTGAATTCCCCTGGCTCCTCCAAGATGTTTGCCATGATGAGTTCGTGAAGTTTTTTGATAAAATCCAATGTTATGCGACCGTGATACTCATTTCGGTACTTTGCAACCCGTTTGTAGTTTTGGACCTCATTTATTTCTCTGAGTTCTTTTCCCCGAGGGATCGTTCCGTTTTCAAGCAGATCTATCGTTTCATCCAAAGAAAGGGTGTTCCCTTCAATTGCAGTGGTTCCATGAATATAATATTGCTCAAATGCCTGTTCATAGACCGCGACGTCATCGACAGATATCAGGCTGTTGATGTATTTGTAGAGATAGCGTATATCCTCTAGTTCTTGTTCAACTTCTTTTGAAAGATATTCGGTTTTAAGCGATTCAAGCCTTGACTGGATGATTTTTTGCCTAGCTTTTGTCTCCAGCTCCACCATATTTTTCAATGTGAATTCTTCTATCTCTTTCTCGGTCGGTGCAGCGCCATTCCCCATATACTTCGTTATGCGCGAACTCTTTCCATCACTATGTATGTCCTTTACGAGGTAGTAATGTGTCTTGCCGCACCTATTTCGTCGTTCAACACGATATCGGGGTCCATCCTGCATGTATATACCTGTGTGTTGCGTGAAGCTAAGATTATTTCCATCGTGTCACGTCACACGTGATGGCAGTTTACTCTAAGGATGTTACTGTTTACTTCATGATCGCCCTGATTTCGGCGTCACGATGATGTATCTCATCGTTCGGAAAACAACAAGAGTATATTCCGGTCGGCAGGCAAAAAAGAGAAAGTCGGATAAGGCACCCAGTTACCGCCGTAAGGCATCCAGTTCAACTGGGGTGATAAGGCAGAAGAGGGTTTTATTCTCCCGTCATATACACTCCATCCGATCACCATGCCGGACAAGCGTAAACCCGTCCGTACAGCCCGACGAAGCGGGAGATGCTGCCTTCACCGCAGCCTCATGTTTCCAGGCAAGAAACTCCGCCCACTCCAGATACTTCCGCAGCGGCCAGCACCGGACCGCATCAATATCCACGCCCAGTTCATCCGCCAGAATAAACAGCGGCCGCTCGGCCTCTACCCGTTTTTTACCTCATCCGGCAAAATCCCCAGCGCCTCCTGAATCCGGAGCGAAATCTTTCCCGCCACTCCCGGCTTCAGCACATTCGCATCAGGAATCGGCGGATCCAACACCGACATCTCAATCAGCGCATTATTGAACGTCGACCGCATACCGGACGGTTTCCCACCCTTCATCACCACATTCTTCGTCGACAGCTCCGTAAACTCCGCAGGTGTCAGCTCCCGAATAAGCAGCGTCACCCCGTCCACCTCAATCGGTATAGGATCCACCGACCGCAGAAATGCTGCAGGAATCTCCATTCTCAGGGCCTCCGCTGCTTGGTCACATTCCCGGCAAACTTCAGCGATGCCGTCCGGGGAGAACTGAGATCATCCGAAAACACCGGCTCCTCCGTAATACGGCCCTGCACCAGCTTCGCATTCTCCCAGGGAGAAGTCACCGTAATCGTGATCTCCTCCACCGCATCATGCATCGCCTGAATCGTATCCACCTGATCATTCGTCACATACGTCTCGATCTCAACCGTTCCGGCTGCATACTTGATCTGATACCCGGCAAGCCCCTGGGCACCCGCAACCGGCTCCACCGTCTTACCGCCTTTTACACTGAGCTTGTTAAAGTTCGTCAGCTCGAGAGACCGCGTCGGAGAACTGATATTGACGTGATACTTTGTAGCATCATGATCCTTGTCAGTCATCTCAGAACGCCTCCACCGTCAGCGGAATAACCATGCCCTGCACATCTCCCGGTGCCTTCACCAGAATCTGAATGCCGGTCAGAATCCGTTCACGCTGGGACGCTGCCGGAATATCCGCAAGTTTCGGCATGGCAATCTCATACGAGCTGAGTACCTGATTATCTCCCTTCAGCCGCTCCAGCGTTGCCATGATCCGGCCCTCAATGTAGGCAAACCCGACATCATCGTACCGGATATACGGAGTGTTGAGCATATAGGTTGTCAGATCGTCCTGCAGATTCGACACAATCCACTGAGTCTTACGAAGGATATCCAGATACTGCGACTTCTCCGGCTGCTGCGTCAGGGTCAGCTGATTGGACAGATAGATGCGGCCGTCATTCCTGAGAAGCAGGAGAGCATTCACGCGAGCCGTCTCCAGCGTCCCCACATCGGCAGCCGGGAAGTACTTCGTCACCGCTGCATTCACCGCCGTCCACCCGATACGGTATGCAGGATGCAGTGTCATGATGTGACCGAGCGTTGCTGCCGCAAGATCTCCGGTAAAATCCGGATCGGCATGTGCCACAAACATCCCGTACTCACTATCGATCTGCTGTGCTGCGGATACCATGTCGGCGACCGCCGTTCCGGCTGGATGCGTCGCCGTGAAGATGATCTGGTTTGCTTCGGCAAACGCTGCGAGTTTCTTCAGCAGTGCCGGCTGGTCACTGTAGATACCTGCCAGACACACCCCGGCGATATCATGCGTTGTTACGTGCGGCAGCAGGGTTGCAAGCGCTGCTGCAACCTCATCTGCGGTCGGTTGTGTTGCGGCAGCGCTGATGCTTACCGCATAGAGAGAACCAACCCCGTTTTCAAACGCTGCATTTGCTGCGGTTCCTACCGGTGTGTCGGCCCCGTGGTCGGTCAGCAGTGTGGACAGCTGCGTATATTCACGCGGGATGTTTTTTGCATCCGCATCGGACAGTCCGACAACGGCCGCAACACCATACTGACTGCTGCGGGCCGCAAGCGGGACAACCGATGCCCGGATGACAATTGCATTTGCTACTGAAGGCATATGCGGGATAGGTCAGCCGGCAGATAAAAAAGAGAAGGTCAGGGTTTGGGAGCCAGCGACCGGAGAACGGTTGCCAGGTCCCGCAGGATCTGCCCGGCTTCGTCGGGAGTAATCTTCCTGTCGGCAAGGGACTGCTGCACGGTTGTCAGCAGGTTGGCGACTGCCTGAGGAGTAGTTCCCGTCGGCTGATACCGGCGGGAGATGAGATGACCAGCGGCAGCTCCGACCGCGATGCAGCCGATACAGAGGGCTGCAAACAGAGCGGGGTCAAGCGTGATCATTCCTGTTTCACGACCAGCGTAAAGGGCAGGGTCTGTACCAGCTTATGGTTCCCGTTGTAGAGCAGGAATTCTGCCTGATGCGTGCCGACCGGATAGCCGTTCGGATACGGCGGGTTCCAGCTGCAGGGAAGTTCACGACCGGAACTTGGCAGATCAACCTCATAGAGAATGAGGGTGTTGTGGCGGTCGTTAGTTTCCACCATGACGCCGTCAACCCGGAGACCGATGTAGTAGGAGGCGACCACTTCAGAGAGAGTAGCGAAGTAGAAGACACCTTTCCGGTTCTTTAGAGTGATGGTAGTCGCGGCAGCGCCAACGCGACCGAGTTCCATGGTGTTCGAGACCCTGAGGATCTTTGGTTCGTAGTTGCCGGCGGATGGTTTTGTATCCGGGGTGATGGCGTCGCCGCCGGCGGCCGGTGGTGCAGTCGAGGTGCTGCTGTTGCCGAAAAGGGCCGCGAAGATGCTCTTTACGGCATTGATAAGAGAGTCAATGAATCCCATGCATCACAGGTCGGTTGGCGGATAAAAAAGAGAGGGTCAGGGTTCCAAGGTGAGATCCGGGGCATCGATCTGTTTTGTTGCCGGGGTTTCTGTCAGGTAGGTCTGCAGGTACCGGAGGGTGAAAGCAGTCTCCCGCCGGGCAATATCCGGGTCGATGTAGCTGAGGTCAAGGGTGCCGAGGTCGTCGGCAACAGTGATGATCTCCGGCAGGTCCCGCAGTGCCCACAGCTGCAGAGTGTCCAGATATGTTTCGACAAGTTCGGCTTTTGCTGCGGTATCCGTGTCGCGGGCATGGACATTTATGGTGAGGGTTGCATGCCGCCACTGTCCGTGCCGGTAGGTAAGGGCGTTTTCGGCAGTGCCTACGGCGAGCAGCCGTGTTGCCGGAGTCCAGTCCCTGGCAGGCCGGTCGGCACTGTAGCGGAGGGTAACCACCAGCGGATACTGCTGCAGCAGTGTCTGGACGTCAGCATTGTCGCTGTAGCTGCGGGCCGCAGGGTAACGGATGCCGTCAAGCAGGAGGTTATCCGGCAGAGAGGTGTAGATCCGTTTGCGGGTTTCCGGCAGCAGCATGTCAGATCCCCCGCCACCACGCAGCCGCAGCAGTTATCAGGGCTATGAGGGTTGAGAGAGTTCCGCCGATGATGTATTTGAGGGTCTTTCCTTCGGTTTTGAGTTCGGTTACCTCTACGGTGAGGTCATGGAGCCGGCGGGTGTTGTTGGTGATGAGTTCAAGCTGCTTTGCCATCTGTTCCTGCATGGCATGCAGGTCGTCTCTGGTGTCCTGGTCCTGACGGCAGACCCGGGACCGAATCTGGCCTACCTGTTCTTTGATGACGGCTATGTCTTCGCGCATCTGATATGCTGCTGTATCGTCCATGCATCAGAGGTCGGCAGACTGGCAAAAAAGGAAGAGTCGGTTTATATCAGAAATTTATTCAGTTCTTTCTCCAGTTCGCGGGTGATCATGGCCGGGATGTTTTCCGCCTCAAGGTCGAAGACGGTGGAGAACAGTGGACGTGCCGGGATACGGCCGTCTTTTGTGCCGTACTCAAGAACTGCGGCGATGTCTGCTTTGGGATGGTCGAAGATTCCTACCTCGATCTGGTAAGGGGAGATGTCGCCTGCGGCAATGCGGTGGGTGATGACGTTCATCAGTTCGGTGGTCTTCTGCCAGGGTTCGGTTTTGTGGCCGTAGGGCGGTTTTTCCCGGGCATACTTCATGAGAGTGTTCGGGGATTTGGGCAGCCATGCAGGGTTGCCGGCATGGATCATCTGAAGGGCACGGTCTTCGAGGTAGACACCTACCTTTGCCGCAACTCTGGTCATGATGGCGTCGAGACTCCGCGAGAGCAGGGCCATGTTGTTGGTGTCAGTTACCATGCTGCATCATCTCTTCGAGTTCTTTGCCGTACCGCCGGTAGAAGTCGTCCCGGCATGTTTCGCTGCAGAAGACAAACACCCGCTGGTCGTAACGTTTGACCATGCCGGACATCATGTCGGCCCGCTGCCGCGGGTGCATGGGGATGGTGTTGCGGCATTCCGGGTGGCTGCAGGTGACCATGATGGTTTCCTGCTGCAGCTGTTCGCGGACCCGGATGAGTTTGTCCAGGACGCTGCGTTCTATGTCGTTTGCCGGTAGCCATTTGGTTTTCCATTTCCCGTGTTCTTTCCACCGGACGACGATGTAGGATCGGCCGTTTTTCTCCAGGACGGTGAGTCGTTCTTCTGTTTCTTGGCTTGCTTTCATGTTGCACGGGTTATACGCTGTTGATTTTGATTTTTGATGCGTCAGAGTAGCTTAATTTCTCTCTCAACGTTTCCCCGACGTCAGAAAGGAGTTCAGCTTTGCGGATGGCGAGTTCGTTGGGGTACTCGTCGGGGTAGACGATCCGCTTACGGTACTGGACAACGACGCAGGGTATCAGCCAGGGGATGCGGGGTATCTTGCAAGCGGCCCGGTGCGGACAGCGGTTGGTGCAGATCCGGCCGGGGTTGCGGCATACCTGAAGGGATTGCATATGAGGTGGTGGGCGGCGGAGTGATATTAGAATAGCGACGGAGGAAAAGAGGGGGTTAGGGGGATTTGGGGGATTCTGTTTTGGAGTTCTTTTTACGTTTGGGTAAACAGAATATCATAATCAAACTGAGGCTGATTGTTACAATGAAAGCTCCAGCCCAAATACTGATTACGACTAGAGGGAGAGCCGAAGATTCAGCTGGAATAATTGCTGTAGCTGTATTGATACCTAATCCAGCAAGACCAATTACTATACTGGCACCCGTTAAAATATAAATTAACTTAGTGAGGCTTGTTGTTTCTTCTGCTGAATTAGCAGCAATTTCATTCATGTCCACAATTCTTTTCGTGAGTTCTGCCACCTGCATCATCGAGTAATGGATTTCTTTTGTTAAATCGCGTTGTTCCTCTGCAACGTCAAATATTGTTTCATCCGATTGAAAATCAATGTCTTTTACCTCAACAGTGGGATATTCTGGAAAATTTATGAAATTCGAGAATTCTCTTTCTGTCACACCAACTGGATCTATGGAGTATGCTGAGGCTAAGCTATTCAGTGAGTTACTGATCGAACCTGCTGTTGTCTCCTCCATTTGTTTTTCTAAGGCTTTGAGTGGAGCTGTCGCCTCCTCCATCTGTTCTTGCAATACTTGCATTGAGTCAGTTATTTTGTCGAAATTCTGCTCCGAGCATGGAATTGAATCTATTACTGACCCATAGGCATCCATTTGTGAATTTTTCGATATCTCCCCATTAGATTGTGTATTGGATGATTTTTTCTCATTCACCATATTCATAGATTATATTTACAGACATGCTATTAAACCTCTTGACACCAAAAATGACATGTAGTCCAAACTGATTTATCAATTCATTCTTAAAGAAAAAAAACTACAGCTACTTCACTGCCGTCTGATCAGATACACGTACCTTACCGGAAAAAAGAGCGTATGGGCCGCAGACTCGCAGCCCACAATAGACCAGGAAGTAACATCCCCGTTTGGTTCGGTAATTTTCAGAAGTGAGTCTTCGGCAAGTGGAGTACAGGTATGAAACCGCCGGTCGCCCGAAAGGTACATGCCCTCCGGAGCCCGCAGGATCTCCCTGGCAGAGACATCCTGCAGATGGCCGGCAACGGCTGTGCTGCTGACAACCCGAGTCGATACCCGTGTTCCGTCTTCGTCAGTATAACCCGGCTTGGTGCAAACATGGAGGATCGGATACGGATAATCGAACTCGGAAAACTCGTCAGTAATTGTCATAGAGTGGTATCACCGGTGAGGTTCTTGGTCTGAGGAGCCGCAACAGCTCATCAATCTCACGATCCCAAGTGGAAATTCTGCTGTCACCCTCACGGTAGGTAATGCTCAGGTTCCCCTCGCTCTTGGATGCAATATTCGCCGCAACCGGACTATCCGAAAGCAGCGACCCTGCCGCAAGAAGACGCTGGGCCTTCCCGTACCCGGCTCGGGGCATCGCCGCACTGCCGACACCCTTCATCGCCATAAACTCCTTTGCCTCTGCCAGGGCAAGGCCGATCTCCTCATCAGAATACCGGACCGCAGCCGGCCCCAGCAGTCGCTTCACCTGATCAACCGTTGCCTCGGGCATCGTCACTCCTTCTCAGTCTTTCCAGACTTCTTCTCCGGTTCCGCAACCACCTTCTGCGGCGGCAGATCCGCAACCGCAGCAACCGCCAGCTGTCCCGTCCGGGCCGCCTCGCGTACGGCAGCCGACCACTCCTCCGGCGTATCCGGAATCGTGATCCAGTCATCTTTCCGGAACGTCACATACCGGCCGTCTTTATCCTTCAGTGTCAGCGTCCCGTCAACAACCTGTGCCTGCATCAGATCACCCCAGCAGCCCGGTCAGTTTCGTAATCAGCTTCGGATGGGAAATATACGCACTCGCCTTCGCAAGAACCACCGTCTTATAGGCGACCATATCCTTCCCCAGCAGCTTCCCGTCCACACTATACGTCCGGATCGGGTGCCGCACATCCCACGTCCCGCAGCTCAGCGTCCGCATCACATACCCAATACCCGTATCCTCAGGATCCAGCTCATCATCCACCACCACACGCAGACCTGCAAGCGGCGGCAGATCCCCAGTATTCACAAACGACTGACTCCCGTTCGTATTGTAGATACGGCTCTTCACGATATCCATCGAAGACAGATACTCAGACAGCGACGTCGAAATAACCAGCGTATCAGCCGGCAGACCATCCTTCTTCACCAGATTCTTCGCCTTCTGTAGATCACGAAGCGGATCAGCTGCAGAACCGGTCCAGTCCGTACCGGTCAGCGTGTTCAGACCCTGGGCATTCGTCACCGTCCAGAGAATATTCCGCTGCTCATACAGCTGCATTGCATACGCCAGATTCTCCACCTTCGTCTGCACCGCATCGGCCCGGCCGTCCTCGACCTCATCAAGCGTCACCTCGATATAGCCGCCGTACCAGTCCACCGACCTGACCTTCTTCAGGAAGTCGGTATCGATCCGCGGGATGTCACCGTTCTCGCTCACGATCTTCACCTCGCCGCGGGTATCGCCTTCCAGCGTACTCTCAATTGCGGACCCGACCACCTTGTTCTCCCGCAGGAGACTTTTTGCGATGGACGGTTCGTGATACTTTTTCAGAATACCGGCCTCCACTGCTTTGTAGGTCAGCAGCGGGTGGTTTGCCAGAGCGTAGTTCTGCGTCATGGCACCGGTCTGTCCGGGATAAAATTCATTCAGTTTCATGTTGTTACTCCGTAAAGATGACGACCGTGGCATTTGCCGCGCCGCCGATGCGGACCACTCCGGCAATGGCGGACAGTGCCGTTACTGCGGTACTCGCCACTGTTCCAAGAGACGTTGCTTTCTTGACGCTGCCGTCCGTGTCATAGACTACCACGTCACCGGCGACCACTGCCTCTTTGGCTTTGACCCAGCGGGAACGCTTGTACCTGACCCAGACTGACCCGGTCATGCGTTTCGGGTTTGCTGCATTCCCGGAGGTGGCAAACACGCGGTCGGTTTCGTGGAACGGACCGATGTCGTGATCGAGGTAGCCGATGGGTTCGGTGTGCGTGCTGTCCAGCGGACCGAACATGTCGTCTCCGTAGAGAGCTACCGGCTGGCCGGCGACATAGTATCTGCCCTGGGCGTCGGGTGTCGCTGTGGTTGCGAAGAGGGTGACCGGTGTCACGGTGTGTTCTTTGTAGATGGGGGTTACGGACATTGTTACCTCAGAAATACTGCTTTACGGCAGTGTCGATCTGCTGTTTATCATGGTCTGCGGTACTGCCGGCCGCCGGGTCGCCTTTGCCCTCGGCAGCTGTGGCTGCTGTTTTTGCTGCACGCTGCTGCAGGTCGGTGTGGTAGTCTGCCAGAAGGTTGGTCGGCAGTTTGGCGAGGAAGTCCTGGTTTACCTGCGGGTCGGTCTGGAGGATCTTTGCCATGAGGTTGGCCCGCTGTTTTACTGCTTCCTCAAGTTCAGCCGTCTTTGCCTTCTGGTGATCGGCGACTAAGGTGTCGATGGCGGCCTCAATTTTGGTGAGACGGGCCTCGGTGTTGTCTGTCATACCTTCTGATTTTCTGTTTTCCGGTAAAAAGGGAGAGTCGGCTTTGGTGTGGTTCGTGACGATGCCTGCGTAGGGGCAGGCAGGTTCGGTGGTGAAGGCGTTGTGGATGATCTGGGCGTTGGTCCACTGCCAGCGGCCAGTGCCGGTGTTGTAGATCTGCATGCCGCCGACGCGGACGGAGCTGTAGCAGTTGTCCGGGTCCTGGTCAATGAGGGCGGCGATGTCTTTTTGTACTGCGGTGGTGTTCCAGAGCTGGATTTTCTGGAGGAGTGCGGTTTTTTTGCCGTCGTTGGTGTCGATGGTTTGTACTTCGTAGCCGAGGGTTTTGCCGACTTTCTGGAGGAATTCTGAGGTGTGGCCTGACATCATGGGGGCGGCTGCTTTGCTTTTTGTCCATGCTTCGTCGGCCCGCTGTTTGATGAGGGCGAGTTCGTCGGCGGTGAACTCGGTGTCGTTGAAGACGCCTTCGGTGATGGCGACGAGGAGGTACTCTTTGTCCTGATTTTCCTGTTTGTTGTGGTCGGCGGTTGTTTTTGCGGGGATGAGGGCTTTGGTGAACTGCAGGGTGTAGTCCGCCTCGGCATAGCGGGTTGTTGTGTCCATGAGGAAGTGGTGGTGCGGTGATGGGGAAAAGGGAGGGGCGGTTTTTGTTGATCGTTAGGTTTATGTTTCAGGTGGTGGATGTATTGGTGTATGAGTGATGATGGTACGCGTGAGGTGAAGTTTAATCAGAAACATTATGATCTGTTGATGAAATGTGCCGAAAAAGGGGATATGACGGAGTGGAATGAGTGGTACAGACCATACCAACAGAAAAGAAATACGTTGAGCGCTGACCCTGGTGCTTACTTGGAAGGAGCATATCTTGGTGATCTTAATCTATTCGAAGTGGATTTATCCAATGCACATTTGGAACGTACTAATTTATCGAATGCCAAGCTGTGTATGGTAAATTTGAGTGCTGCCCATTTAGATGGATCAAATCTAAGCATGGTAACCTTAACTGGATCAAATCTAACTGCAGCACATCTTGACGATGCAGTACTTATTAGTGCTGATCTGGAAGAAACAATATTGGATAACTGCTGTTTCAATAAATCAACAATGACAGATTCCCATTTCCAAAATGCAAAAATGAGAAATGTTAAGATGCTGGACGCAAACCTCTCAGGATCACATTTTGAGGGAGTTGACATGAAATATGGGGATCTGAAAGGGGCAGATTTGGTGAATGCATATTTAGAAGGTACTGATTTATCAAATTCAGATTTACGTGCAGCCAACTTTGAATGTTCATGTTTGGATGGGAAAACTACTCTCATGAGATGTAAGCATAATGATAAAACCGATTTCACTGCAACTTCCATTGCATCCACACGAATTGAACCGGATACGCTCACTGCCCTTCAGAAAAATATCCGCAGAAAGCATTGGATTAAATGGTATGATCAGCATGTAAATCTGCAGGGCCCGGTCCGCCTGTTCTGGTGGCTCTCAGACTACGGAACCACCTGCAAACGATGCGTTGGGGCATTCACTCTCCTTATTGCGGTAGCCTTTCTCACATATTTCTGGATCACTGGTTTTGTGATCCCGGACATCCCACAGCTTCTCGCTGATACCATCCTTGCCACATTCGGCTTTGGCGGTCTGTATGATCAACTCATCGGGCCAAGCAGACTCCTTCTTGCCGCTCATGTACTCGCCGGCTACTTCCTTCTCGCCGTCCTGATCACTCGCTTTGCAGTCATGTTCCAGAGCCTGACTCCCTAACTATTTTTTATCAAACGTCAGACAGAACCGTCTCACCTGAGTTTGTGTTCGATCATCGCCTTGACCTCTTCATCCGTGAAGCAACGTCCTGCCTCAACCTCTGCCAGTGCATCAAGGATCTCCTGCCTCTCTTCATCCGTAACCAATGCATCCTCATACGCTTCATCAATGATGCGGGCAAGAATCTCTTCATAGCTGGTATCCTTATCTTTCAGAGCGTCCAGCTTGCGCACAAGCTCAGGGCCGAGGGTTACAGTGACAGATTCGGTCATAATGATCATATGTCTCGACCGCTGAAATCACATACATTCCGGCAGCCAACCCCCTTCTCAGTACAAATACCCCATCACCATCGTCTTCCGCTCTTCAGCCGAGAGCCGGTCAGACCCCATTATCGTCCCTTCATACAGCCCAATACTCCGCTCCTCTCTATCCGTCATCGGCTCCAGATCATCCGGCACATCCATCAGCATCCTGCCCTCCTCCCGAACGATCCGGATCGACGAATTCGCCTTTACCGCAGGAACCGGAAACCATATCTCACCGTCGAAACAGTACGCCGGAACAGTCTGCCCGCCCATGCCACGGATCTCTCCGCAGCTGTCATCCATTACCGGTACCAGCATATTACCTTCCCTGATTAGATGAAACCCACCATCATCGTCTCCCGCTCCTCAGCCGAGAACCGGTCGGACCCCATCTCCAGCCCGTCATGCAGCTCAAGCTCACAGGTCGGGCAGGCCGTCACCCTTCCCAGATCGTCCGGAACCTCCATATACACATCCCCTGACTCATCCAGACTGATCCGTATCACCGCATTCGCATCCTTCGCCAAAACCGGGAACCAGACCTCTCCGTCAAAGCAGTACGCCTGAATATCCTGCCCGGCAAGATGGCTGATGCAACCGCCGTGAAACACCTTCACTCTCATGCTCTCCCCTTCCTGAACACCCATATGGAGTTCCGGACATAATCGCTTTTTGGTGCTGCCCGAAGTTCTTTCTCCCTGACTGGATCTGCGATAAAGGCAGTTGCAGCGGCCCCATAACGCTCTGGATTATCCGTTGTCAGAGGGACGACCAGGAGCCGCCCGTCTGGCATATCCAGAATCGCCTGATTCTGCCCGCGGAAGGTCACGATCTCCCCGCAGTTTAACGTAGCCAGGATATCCCGCATGGACACACCCGTATGCTTCTGCATGGCATGCACAAACGAGTACTCCCCGTCACTCTTGCGGACGTAGAAGTTCTCCGCAAGCATCCCGGTCACCTTCCGGCCTGCTGCATTCGCCGTCGTCCCGGACACCTGAGCCATAAACATCAGATCCGTATCCTTCCGAATCGCAGCTCCCACTACCCTGCCCAGCCTCTGCAGCTCCTCCTCACTCCGCGGATTTGCCGCAAGAACCGGATCATACACCGACGGCCGGTCCGCCAGATCCGCCTCCATCCGCTGCGTTGCCATCTCCCGCTTCTCCTCCTGCAGCTTCTCCGGCGCAATATCATACGCAGGATCATCAAACCAGGGCCGAGGCCGGCACCGGCAGTTCGGCTCCCCCATCACCTGCAATGCCAGCTCCTCCTCTCTGCTGCCCGACCGGATCACCTTCCCGTGCAGCGCCAGATGATGCGGCCGGGTGACCTCATCATGCACCGCCTGATACACCCAGCCGGGACAGCCGGCCTGCGCATATCGGGACAGATGCCCCCGGGCATAGGCCCGCTTCATATTCGTTCTGGCCAACACCATGGCATACGCATCCACGGGCATCGTCACGTTCTTCGTGATCGTCTTCGTCGCCCACTTCAGACTCCCGTCCGGCTGCACCGCGACATACCGGCGTGTCTGCCCGCGGCGGTGAAAGGAGATCCGGTCTCCCCAGTCAGTCCGGATCTTCGTCTGCAGCTGTGCGATCACCTGCTCATACGAAGATCCGGATCTGATGCCGAGCTCAACGATACCGGTCAGCTCTCCGGAAAGAGCTGCAAACGTCTCATCCAGCACCGGGCCGAGTTCTGCAATCACCGGCTCCAGCTGCTCGGTCCCAAGCAGCATCGACTGGGACGGATCCGGCAGCTGTTTTCCGGCGAACACATACCCGGCCGCAAACACAGCCACCATCTGTGCAGCCAGCCGGCGGACAAACTCCTCTTTCCGCTCGGTCACCCTTCCTTCGATATACGCCTGCAGCTGCCGGAGAATCTCCTCATCCCACGAGGACATCCTCAATATCTCCTGCGATTTTGTCAATCGTCTCCTTCAGAGCTTCCCGGGTCTCCTTCGTTCCGGACACAACTGCCTTCGGCACACCGCGACGGGTCGCATGGTCGCGGGACAGGGCCAGAATGTCAACCCGTGCACCTTCCGGAATATCGTATCCCAGATTCTGCAGCCACTGCTGTACCACAGGCTCGGGCATGTAACTGACATACGGTGCAAGAATCTCCGCCTTCCGCAGCCGGTCATCCGGCGTCAGGTCCTCATACTCAATCCAGGCATCGCCCGGCTGATACCCGTACCACCGGAGCAGCGGGTCAAGGATCGTCCGCTCGATCTCTTCCGAGAAGATTCTCCGGATCGGGGCAATCGACCGTTCGAAGAATGCCAGCTGTACCTCACCGACGGACCGGTTGGAGCTGTCGGACTGCATGAAACTGTCGGCAAACCCCATTGCCTCCATGAGCATCGCTTCATAATGTTCCTGAGCCTTGATCACCGCGGCAGCGTTGCCCATCGGTTCAATCAGACTGATGTCGGTAGCATCCGCTCCTTCGCCGGACGGTAGCACGAAGTCCATGCCGTTGCGGATCCCTTTGCTGAAGGTCTTCTTCCATATGTCCCGCCTACCGAGTTCCCCTTCAAAACCGTCATCGTCCCAGTCGTTTTTCGGGATATGGATGATGTGCTTCGGGTCACCGTGCCGGGCTGCCATCACCGCCTGGTCCCGGTCGATCTTGAGTTTGTGCATGATGATGGTGTAGCACTGCCGCAGCAGCGAGATCCCGTCAGGGTGCCGGGCCGACCGGTTCCGGATGATGACGACCAGTTCGTCGGGACCGAAGTAGATCTTCTGGTTCGCGGAGGTTGTCTGGACGTAGCCGATGACGGTATCGCCATCGCCCGGTCGGCAGCGGTCGGCGACCGGCCGCCATTTGGTCTCGGCCAGAGCCTGCTGCATGTTCTGGATGTCGGCTGCGGTGTTGCGGTAGATGGTGATGCTGGTGGGACTCAGAGTCCGGAGCCGGACGGCAAGCCGTGCTTCCGGTGTGGCAGGTTTGCCGTCGGCGGAAGGGGCGTATACCGGCTCAATGACACAGTAGCCGTGTGCTTCGTAGTCGCCGATGGCGTCCAGCATGACCTGCAGGAACCGGGAGGTCTTCTGCCAGCTGAAGAGCTGGTGCTGCAGGTCGGTTTGTTCCGGTTTGGCCCGCAGCTGAAACGACATGATGTTGGCAGCGCGGCCGGCGAGGATTGCAGCGACTTTGCCCTGGTCGCGGGCCCACAGTTCCCATGCCGGCCATCCGCCTTCCGGTGCAAATCCCGGTTCATAGATCTTCTTCATGCCGGTGGCATCCCAGTTGCCGTCTCCGGCGGTAAAGTCGGCGATGGTGCCGGTCCGGCGGATGAGGTCACGTATCTTCATGCGGGATAGGTGCACGGGGAGAGAAAAAAGGGAAAGTCAGAGCAGGCAGTCTGCCGGACCGCGGCCGGACCTGCGGCCCAAGGTCGGGTAGAGGATACCGGCGTAGCTTGCGGTGTCCACCTGGTCGTCATGTTCGCCGGTCGGGAACTCGAGGAGTTCGGCTTCCCAGGTGTGCAACCAGGGAGCACCGGCCGGATGGTAGACTTTGCCGGATTGATACAGGATTGCCATCGGGAGTGCACGGGTGTACTTGTCGGTGTCCGGCTGCAGAGGGATGATAGGGAGCCGAGACCGTTTCGCGGTCTGGTAGGTGGACTTGCCGATACCGGCTTCCTCGACGCCGATGGCTGCGGGCCGCCACTTCTCATATGCCTGCTGCAGCCGGGCGAGGTGGTCCGGCGACTCGACGCGGGCCCGGTAGACGTCCAGCAACAGAAGGTTGTTGTCCGGGGTAATGCCCCAGGTGGTTATGACGAACCAGTCGGCCGAACTCTTGAGGCTTGCTGCCGGGTCAACGGTCTGGAAGATGGTCAGGTGCCGGTGGAGGTAGTTGGTGCCGTCCAGCTGGTATGCCGGCTGTCCGGAGACGGTAATCGTCTGGTAGGAGCGGAAGTACTCTTGTTTGAAGAGTGCTCCTTCCGGATCGGTTGGCCGCTGCTGGTAGAGGGAGAGCCACTGATATGGGGTCATGGTGGCTTTGAGGTCGGCCAGTGCTTTGGTGTCAAACCATTCGGGCCAGAGGACTTCTCCCGGGTTTCTGTTCAGGGGATCGTTCCGTTCGGCTATGGCCGGCATGGTGAGTACCCGCCACTGTTCGCCGCCGGCTGCTTCCTGGGCAAGGAGCCAGCCGACGAGGTCGTCCTTATGCCAGCGGGTCATGACGATGATGATGGCGGCGTCCGGGTAGAGACGTGTCCGGAGCACGGTCTGGTACCATTCGATGGTGTGCTGCCGGTACGTTGCGGACGCTGCTTCCTGAGCACCTTTTACCGGGTCGTCGATGATCACAATGTGACCGCCGCGGCCGGTAATCGGGCCCTGGACACCGACGGCAAACATGCCGCCGCGGTGACCGTCGATGCCCCATCTGCCGACGGCCGCACTTTCCCGGGAGATGCCGACACCAAAGATCTCCGGCCCGAACTCCCGCAGTTTTTCCCGGTTGAGGCGGCTGAACCCTTCGGCAAGCTCCGCTCCGTAGCTGGCAAGGATTACCTCACGGTCCGGGTTTTTGCCGATGCACCAGCTGGGAAAACTCTTGGAGATGAGTTCTGACTTGCCGTGCCGCGGAGGCATGCAGACGATCAGGCGTGTGCATCTGCCGGCTTCGACGTCTTCCAAGGCTTCACAGAGGAGGTCAAGGTGCCGGGCTGAGTGCCACATGCCGTGCGTGGTGTACTCGACGTAGGAGGCGAGGTCAAGGGTCAGCAGGAGTTTCTTCTTCGGACTCAGCTTTGAGTTTTGCGACGAGGTCGGCTTTTGCGGCCGGGTTTGTGGTGATGTAGGTGTCAATGATTTCTCTCAGCTCTTTGTACTCGGTATCCTGGGAGATGGTATGCTGGATCTCCTGTTTCTGCGGTGCGGCAAGTCCCATCAGGGTAACCATGTCACCTACAATGAGGCGGGCCACCCGAAGATCTTTTTCGGTCATGGCCCGCCGGTAGAGCTCATCGTATCTGAGGATTGCTTTGCCGAGTTCTACGTCTTCTTTGAACTTTGCGGCTGCCCTGGCCTTTGCTTTTGCTTTTTTGATGTAGGCGTCAATGGAGGTTTCCGAGAGGGCCCATTGATTTTCATAAGCATATTTAAGCATCTGGCGTCTTGTCGCTCCGTTAATGTAGAGCGTATAGATGTCATTTTCGTGTTCTGTGCGTTTTTCTGGCGATAACCGTATGCTTGGGTCCATTAGTGCTCTCCGGTAGGGATTACTTCGGCTTTTTGGCCGGTGAACTGTTCCCAGCGTTTTTTAATTACGTCACAATAGACCGGATCCAGTTCAATGGCCCGGCATTTGCGGTGCGTTTGTTCGCATGCGATGACTGCTGATCCGGAGCCGCAGAAGGGATCGGCGACGGTGTCCAGAGGCTTTGTGCTTAGGAGAATTGCTTTTCTGTAGAGGGTTACCGGCTTCATGGTTGGGTGGATTTCGTTCCGGCCGGGTTTTGCGGCAACCCAGACGTCGGTTTCGGTGCGGGTGTCATACCATTGTCGTTTGTTGCCGCGTTTCCAGCCGTAGAGGATAGGCTGAGCGGTTGTTTTCATCTGCGGGTCGAGGGTTTCTTTGACGGTGCCTACGAGGAGCGGTTCATACTGCGGGTGCATGTCTTTTCTTGAGAGGCAGAAGTGACTTTTTACCCAAATGATAGTGGTTGACCATCTGCCGCCGGCTTCTTCGAAGGCTGTGTGCAGGGTGGGCCACTCTTCAGAGGACATGAAGATGTACTGGGCGCCTGCAATATGCTGCATGGCCTGTTGGAGGAATCCGGAGATGAGGGTGCGGAACTGTTCCGGGGTGAGGTTGTCGTTTTTGATGGTGAGTTCTTTTCCGGTTCCTTTGCCTTTGATGTTGCAGTTGTAGGGCGGGTCGGTCATCATCATGCTGAGCGGCTGGGTGTCCAGCAGGTTCCAGATGTCTGGATCGGTGCAGTCGCCGCAGATGAGGAGATGGTCGCCCATCCGGATGATGTCTCCAGTCCGGGTTTCCGGGATGTCTATTTCGTCGAGAACTGCGTTCAGGTCGAAGTCGTCCGGGTCGTTCTTTTCGATGAGGGCGACTTTGTCAAGGACGTGCAGTAGTTCTCCGGGATCTTCGCCGAGGTAGTCGGAGAGCGGGACGATGGCGTCGAGGTCAATGAGTTTCTGATACTCTCTAGCGTCGAGTGCTGCGTCATGCTTTCCTCTGATTTTGTTCATGGTCTGCCGGATGATGCGGCGCTCGGCTTCGTTGTCCGGGATTTTTCTTGCTTTGATGGTTGTATATCCCAGTTCCTTTGCGGCTTTCAGCCGGTGTTCGCCGTCGGCGAGGAGACCGGTTTGGGTGATGATGATGGCGTTGATGATCCCGTATTTTTTGATGTGGCTGATGAGTCCGGCGTACTGTTCATCGGTCATTTTGTTGGGGTTTTCCCCGTCGGATCTGATCTGTTCGAGGGGGATGTCTTCGACAGGCAGGTCAGCGAGTTTGCTGAGGAGATTCTGTTCTGTTTCGGTGAGTGAGCTGCTCATGCGGGATAGGTCGCTGGGGAGAGAAAAAAGGGAGAGTCAGGGGCTTAAGCTCTGGAACATGATGGCAAAGCGGGTGATCAAGACAGCGAGGAGGAAGTAGCCTGCGAGTACATGGGCAGCAAGGAGGAGCAGGGCTGGTTCTATTTCAATGAGTTGATCATAGAGACCACCAAAACCGAATGTGGCAAGGATGGTGTTGGCGAAGAGCTGCGGCATTCCTGTGATTGCAATACCTGTGATCCAAGTATACGTGATAAATGCGACCATAATGAGGAGAGCAAATGCCCAGATACAACGGGTACACGTGGTTCCGTAGTCTGAAAGCCACCAAAAAAGGCGAAGGGGACCCTGCAGGATCACATGTTGATCATACCATTCTTCCCATTGTTTTTTTCGGATATTTCGCTCCAAACGCGTACGGAGCTTTGGATCTATGCGGGCGGTTGAGAGGCCCACGCCGGTAAAGTCTGTGTCATCGTCGATGATCTCTTTTGGTTCACCTGTAATGAGGGTTGTACCATCTACCCGTGCCATCCTGAACTTTGCACCTTTGAGATTGGTATTCTCTATTGTAACTCCTTCCAACACCGAGTTGGAGAGGACTTTGTTTGACATATCCTTGCCGAAGATATGTATTTGGGGGAAGGTAATTGACTCGAGACTTTTTGCAACATTTAACTGATCCCACTCCACGACCGCAGAGATCAGATTGACCCCTGTCAGGTATGCACCCTCCAGATGTGCCCCGTTCAGGTATGCGCCCTCTAGATGTGCCCCGTTCAGATGTGCCCCGTTCAGATATGCCTCTTTCAGATTGGCATAGGACAGGTCTGCTTTTTCCAGGCATGCGCCCTCCAGATGTGCCGCGTTCAGATATGCCTCTCCCAGATGTGCCCCGTTCATGCATGCTCCTTCCAGATGTGCTTCGGACAGGTTTGCTTTTTCCAGGTATGCCCCGTTCATGCATGCTCCTTCCAGATGTGCCCCGTCCAGAGATGTACCCTCCAGATGTGCCCCGTTCATGTATGCTCCTTCCAGATGTGCCTTAAATAGTATTGCATCTTTCAGAGATGCTCTCTCCAGCTCAGTTCTCTCCAAATGTGCCCCGTTCAGGTATGCTCCTTCCAAATTGGCAATGGACAGATTTGCACCTTCCAAGTGTGCCCTAGACATCTTTGCCTCTTTCAGATTGGCATAGGACAGGTCTGCACCTCCCAAATTGGAATCTGACAGATCTGCACCTTCTAACCATGCCATCATATCACACCCCCATTCTTGTTGTTCTAGCTGACAATCCTCATACCTCTCATTCCACTCCGTCATATCCCCTTCCCGAGAACATTTCATCAGCAGATCGTAATGTTCCTGCTTAAACCGTCTCTTTGACCCAGAATCACTCATACACCAATACATCCTCTACAAGAAACATAAACATGACGATCAACAAAACCGACAGTCCGGACAAAGAATACCTCCTCGTCGCATTACCTAAGGTACCTTCAACGATACCGAGTTCACCGCCGAAGAACCCGATCCTTTCCCTTCGCTGTATCTGCAGATCTGTAGAACCACCCATTTCCATCATACGAAAGACACCCGATCTCTTCGTACTCCCCGTGAGGTGTCATTCGCTGCAAAAACAACCTCTCAGGACACTCATCCGAACAGGAGATTTTATCCATCACAACCTTCCGGTTCCTGCAGCCCTCCGAAGTAATCAGATACACCATGCAGGTCATCTTTTCTTCCTCCTGGCCTCCTCAACGAGCTGAGACCGTTTGGCCATACCCTCAATCAAGATGCGCGCCGGAACGAAAGGAGAAAACAGACTAAGGAAGTGTGACTGCTGCAACAGAGCAACCGAGAACAGTGAACCTTCCTGCGGTATCATGATCACAACTGGGTGGATATAGGCGAAATCTGCACATTCTTCCCTAGCCTCTTTGATCCACTTTTCCGACTGCCACTTCATGGTATAATGGCGATAGTGGTGAGATCCGATCACGTGCCGGGGAAGCGGCAGACTCTCCAGAACAAGGAAGAGGTGATGGTCCAGGATCACCAGTGGTTCCTGCCGGTTCTTGCGAACCACAAGCAGCGGATAAAGTCCTTCAGCTGCGGCATTGACTTTTGTCTGACGCCACCATGCCTGCAGGTCCCGCCGTTCTGACCGTTTGCATTCAACACCAAAGGGAAACACACTGCGGGCACGATCACTGAGCATGATGTCAATACCATTGGATCCCATCGGGCGACTGCAGACATCCATTATCGGCAGATTGAAGTGATCGCGGATTGCCGCAGCTACCTCCTGCTGGAATAATCTTCCTTTTTTCTTGGCGGATGCTGGTGTATTTGCGGTCATGTTTCCCTCCCAAACGGACATTCCGGAATACTTCTGCAGGGAATTCCCAGCAGAGTGATCCTGTCACTTTTGTTCCGTGGAGAATAGCGTTCGACGGTTTTCGGGTTCCAGCAGCATGCCACCATTTCTGAGTCTGTATCTCCCAAGGATTTTCGGCAGGGCCAGCCGCGGCAGCGCATCTCCCGGAAGTATGCTTCCAGGAGTTCCGCATCCGGCCACAGTAGAGGTTTACCCAGCGGACAGTCTTGTACCATGCGGAGCGGTGTCTCTCCTGCTGCTGTACAGAGATACTGTATAAGGCAGCCAGCTGCGTCTCCTATGGGTGGAAGGTGGCGGATATGTTTGTTGGAACAGGTCATGCAGCGGATGTAGCGTTGAATGCAGAGCCGGTCTTCATGCGGCCACCCATTCAGAGATAACTGAGGCATCAGTCACCTCTCTTTCGGTCAGAGGGATTGTTGTTATTTGGGGCTGGTGACATCCCCGTTCCATAATACTTCGTTTCCCATTCACGATACAGCCCCGGTGTTTTGGCAATGTCACCGGCAAGCAGCAGGAACTCCTGCCGCATGACAAGTGCTGCACGTGCCCGCTGATCGTCACGGGCGTCGAACTCCACCCGCATGGTTCCACCCCGTTCGTAGATCTTCAGACCCGGGATGAGGGCATTTGGTGTCGGCAGATAGTAGGCACAGCTGCGGGAATCGATATATGGAAAAATGATGTTCCGGGTTGCCGTGATGACGCTGCTGTCGCTGATCACGATACTTGATTCATCCAAAGAGTTCTCCGAACGTTGCTGCAGGACCGGGTTCTTGTTGAGAGAAGCCAGTTTCTTCCCGAGCCGGATACCGGGTTTGGAGAAGTTCACGTCCCGTTCCGGATGGGTGGTCAGCAGATGTTTTTTCGTCAGGAGATCGATAGCGTCCACTATCCGTGACAGTGGAATGGGTATTTTTGCCATCCTCAGCCGCTCAGAAATGTCCTCTTTCAGGACGGAACCACGATAGACGGACTCGGTCCAGAGGGCAAACGCAGCGAGATAGACATAGGCCGCATCCTGGCTTCCGGTAAACGTTGCCAGGACCTTGACCACCCGTTTCAGCTCAAAGTCAGGCATGCGTTCCACCAGAGCGATGAGGTCTTTGAAGTCCTCGAACCCCTCCCCAGTCTTGGTGGTGATGTAGTCGGTGAGGACAGTAAGGTACAACTCCCATTCCAGATGGTTGCGGAATTTAGACAGGAGAAGCGGGAACAGCCGCTCAGCTTCTTCATCCGATAACGTGATTGTGATCATGCCACATCCTCCCGGGTCCAGCTCTCCAGCTCCCGCAGCACAGCACGCTGCTGCAGGATGGTACGCAGTAGCATCCAGAACAGCAGCAAACCCACCGCAAACAGCACGATCATCATGAGTTTGAATACCAGCGAGGTTGCCGGCCCGAAAGCTGCCAGCAGCAGGATCGCGCCTGCAGGGACTACTGCAGATGCGATGCATGCTGCAACCGTCCGGCAGTAGCTCCGGTACAGGCGGGAGTAGGTGTTCAGATAGCGGTTGACTGCCTCCTCGAGGGAAGGCATAAGATTGTCTTCAGTTGCGTTCATGATGTTTCCTTTGTTTTGTAGAGTCTGTTGTTCGATTCGCGGGACGTATCCTGCGGATTCGGTGCATATCCCCGTTCCCGGAGCAGCTGATGCAGCCGCTTCCCAAGATACGGAGTGATGGGCCTGCCTTTCCCGACAATCTCCCGTGCGATGGCACGCGGTCGGGCCGGACATCCCGGCGGCAGTTCCGCCAGATATGCATCAAGGAGCGGGATGATCAACTCATCCGGATACTGCATCAGGTCCCCTCCGGATTTTTGTCACGGAAAGCCAGCTTCTTCCCGAGCCGGATACCGGGTTTGGAGAAGTTCACGTCCCGCTCCGGATGGGTGGTCAGCAGATGCTTTTTCGTCAGGAGATCGATAGCGTCCGCTATCCGTGACAGCGGAATGGGTGTTTTTGCCTTCCTGAGTCGCTCAGAGATGTCCTCTTTCAGAACAGATCCGCGGTAGAATGATTCCGTCCAGAGAGCAAACGCAGCGAGATAGACATAGGCTGCATCCTGGCTTCCGGTGAAGGCTGTCAGGGCCTTAACCACCCGTTCCAGCTCAAAGTCCGGCATACTTTCCACCAGGGCGATGAGGTCTTTGAGATCTTCGGACTCCTCCTCGGTCTTGGTGGTGATGTAGTCAGTGAGAACGGTCCGGAGTTGTTCCTGGACCACCTCCATCTTCCTGTCCATCAGTTTTCCAAGCGTAGTGATTGCCTCGGCAACCGCATCGTTGTCCACGGTAATAGTGACCGGTGACGATCTCGGACCGTAATGCTTTGTCTCCCACTCAAGATACAGTCCTGGTGTTTTGGCAATATCACCGGCAAGCAGCAGAAACTCCTGCCGCATAACAAGTGCTGCACGGGCACGCTGCTCGTCACGGGCGTCGAACTCCACCCGCATGGTCCCGTCCCGTTCATAGATCTTCAGACCGGGTGTAAGGCCATTTGGGGCAGGCAGGTAATAGACGCGGTTCCGGGGATCGATGTACGGGGCGATGTTGTTCCGTATTGCCATGATGACGTTGATGTCACTGATAACGATGGTCTGTTCATCCCGGTAGATCTCCGGATACTGCAGTTTGTGCAGCAGGAACTCCGGATTGGGATGAATGGCGGCAAAGACCAAGCCTGCCCATTCAATGATCCAGTCATGGTCCGGTTCGGAACTGTAGATGGTGACACTGTCTCTGCCCACCTGAAGCGTCAGGGGTCTGGGAGTGTTCGGATAGATCGTCCAGACTTTGGTGTGAGGATTCTGCCGGCGTTCCCATCCTCTGCTGCGGGCGACCTCCGGCAGCACCCGTGCCCATGCCCTGTCCTGGACACCGAACTGCAGTGCATCATGTTCCAGATCACAGACTTGCAGCGGGCAGGAACTGCAGGCATGATCACACTCCGGAGATAGCGGTATACTACCGGTATCCTGAACCGAATTTAGCGGTACACTTTGCGGTATCTCCCCGCTGCCGTCCCCGCTTGAGGATTTACTATGCCTCATGGGGGTTGAATTTTGAATCTGAGAAGTTTGGGAGGATATTTTTTCGGGATGTTCCGCAAAGTGTTCCCCTAAGTGTTCCGCTATGTGTTCCTCTATCTCAGATAGCGGAACACTTAGAGGAACACTTTCGAGATAGCGGAACACATTTTGCGGAACAGATCCGGCATCGACCGAACCGGTAGTAATACTGTAGATGCGGGTTCGGCCGTCCGACTCATCGGGCCGGAACGATACCCTGCCGCGGGCACAAAGAACAGCCAGAACTTTGCGAATGTACCGGCTGGAACGAAGACCCAGAGCTGCAGCAAGTTGGTCGCTTGACTGCGGGGATTGCTGCAGGAGTGTCAGGATCTTTGTCTCTGTGCTCATGGAAATAGAAAGAGAGTTATTCTGAAGGCGCTACTCTGCCGATGGGGCAGACCGGGATCGCTGCACACGGAGCAAGCCGTTCATCGGTTCCGAGGTTCTGGGCCGCTCTGCGGTAGAACCGATGGGTGCAGACGATCTGCTTACCGTTACGGGCAAGATGAGGACATTGCGGCTGGGAGACACAGCGTTTTTCCAGCGGACTTTTGTAAGCGGCAGGTACGGCCATACGGCCCGGCAGGGATGTGCCTTCCGGACAGTCTGGGATGTCAATACAGCTGGTGTGGGTATGCCGGCAGATCCAAGTGGATGGTATCGGCAGCACACCGGTGCTCCGGCTGGTACATCCGGTACAGCGTGCCACCCGCAGCTGTCGTTCCGGGACTAGGGTTGGCGGGATGCGTTCCTGAGCAATGTCTCCGGTGAGAGTTATCTGAGGCGTTGTTCACCCCCGGTGAGTGATTTCATGATGTCTGTTCCCTGTGCGTCATCGGTTGCCAGAAACTCGTCCAGACATTTCTCGTTGCGGACGGTGACGGTGAGTTTAACCTTAGCCATGACGATCTTTGATTCGATGGTCATCGGACCGGTCGGCTGGAAATCACCGCCGTCCAGAACGTTTCGGAGAGAGGTTGTCAGGGCAGCTGTTGCTTCTTCCATGGTGCTGCCGGTCTGGGACAGCTGATATCCTTCCAGAGAGGCGGTCCAGTCGCCGTTCCGTTTCCGGACGATGGTGGCGTCATAGATCTGAGGCATTATACACCTACCCGCACGAACTTCCGGACTGCGATGATTTTTCCGTCTTTGTTCCGGACGAGTGAACCCCTGCTGGTATCAGGGCAGATGAGGTCGGTTCTGTTTGGATGTTCGATCTGGGCCCGGTGAACAACATATCCGCTGACGATGAGCCAGGTGTCCGGCTGCCGGTCCGGAAGGACCAGCGGCTGATAGGTGACGGTCTGCAGCGGAACTCCGTTGGGGAGGCTTCCGTTGTTGTGTCTGATTGGCGCTACGCGGATCTCGCCGGATGAGGGGATCGTGATAATCGTCCCGTCCGGTTTGCAGATGCCGATGGTGTGTGGTGTGTAGTTGATGAGTTGCACGCTCCTTTCCCCCTTTTTTCGATAGCATTCGCTATTTGTGAGTGTTTTTCAGCATTCGTCGAAGGCAATGACCAGAGTGATGGTCTGGCCTTTCAGGTTCTGGATGACCTGTTCTTCAGTAAGGCCGCTGTTTTCCATTCCGGATTTCGCAAGAGCGGTTATGGCTTTTGCAAAGTGAGAAATGATGTCTTGCTTTCCGACGTAGGACCCATGGTCTGTTTTGAGGCAGGCACGGTCAAGGTACATCTTCAGCGGAGTGTTCAGCCGGATGTTTACGCCGAGCTTTGATCCGGACATAATTACCACATCTTGAGTACCGTGTCTGCCAGGAGCTCCAAGGCCCATGCCAGCTGCGGATCGAGATCGATCAGAATGTCCGGGTGCCGAATGGTCATGAAGGCCTGTCTGGTGTTCCTCCGGCCCCAGACTCCTCTGCTTTTGATCCACCGGAATCCAAGCTCCCGAAGAGCATCCTGGATTTCCTTGGTGGGCGGGACGGTGAACTGGATATGGATATGACGGGTTTCGACGTTGTTGGTGACGAATCCACCGGAGTTTTCTCCGGTGTACTTCACATCCACTTCTACCTGATTCTGCAGTCGGAGGGTTGCGGCAGGTTCAGCTGCTGCCATGTTCTGCCTCCGGAACCGGTTTTATCATATCCGGAAGTGCAGCTGCAAGACGGTTCAGGTATGAGACTGCAGCTCCCTGTGTACGGTATACCGGGAAGATGAGATCGATGTCCGGCGTTGTTTCGATGGAGTATCCGCTTTTGACAGGGATGACGGAGAAGCGGATCGTTCCGAGAGTGTAGGCGGTCATGCTGTTCCCTCCCTGGCTTTTGCATGGGTCAGCGCAATGGCGATACGTTCACGCAGGATGTCGGTATCGGTGGTGTATTTCAGTGGTTCAGGAAGTTTGACGAGTTCCACTGCGAATGCGTTGATAGCTTCCTCCAGTGTTGGATGGAATTGGTATGAACTTCCATACAGTGTATGTACTGATACGTGGTATGGTTCGTCTGCATACCTGCCTTCGCCGAGCTCCACACTGACAGAGTTCTGATCCAGCTGGGCCAGCTGTTTCTTAGGCATGAGTGGTCCCCTCCCGCTCTTCTTTCATTCGCATATTCAGCAGATCAAAGTAGATCGCTTTGGAGATACGGTAATCCTGGATCTGCGCTCGTTCATCCGGGTTGTCGACCCGCATGCCGGATTTTTTGTTGCAGCACGGACAATAGAGGAGGGGAGCGTCCGGGATATCTGAGTTAGGCAGTAGGAAGTACTCGCATCCGCACTCGCTACAGGCATAAAGGTGACCGGATATGAGGGGGTCGAGATTCATGATACTCCAGCCTCCATGATAGCTTCCTGACTCGGCATGTACCATATCCGACGTTCTGCCGGTCGGGTAACGTCCCAGAGCGGATAGTCAATGTCTGTGTCCAGCACCGTGATGATCTTGACCTGCAGAAGTGGTTTGTCGGGGTTGTCCTGGGCCTGAATCATCAGGACCCGGTCACCGAAGGCACCTATCGGACGGGTGAAAAACAGTCTGTTTGTCCGTTTGTCCCGGCGCATGGATGCAGTGTCGAGTTGCCGTTTTGTCGGTGCGGGGAGACGTGCGGAGATTGCACGGATGAGTTCCTTACGATCGAGGATGTGATATCCTACGTTGAGGCAGTGTTGTGCTGCCGCCGCAGCTGTTGCAGGATCATTTGCCTCCTCAACATGGCGCAAGGAGCTGAGTAGATCATCGATGGTGGCACGGTAGACACTCTCCATCGTGGGGATGGTCTGCAGGGATGTCATGCTGACCCTCCGTAGGTGTAGCCGTCTTCCAGGAGACTGGTCAACGTGTACATGGCACAGAGTGAGTTCATGACAGCGTTGCCGACGGTCCACATGTCGATGTCGGGTTGATGGATGAATTCAATGGTATCATTGCCACTGTTGTTCATCGTGAAGCGGCAGTCTGAGGAGGACATCAATGGATCCTCCCGAGGGCTTCTTCTGCAGCTGCTTGGATGCTGTCTGCGTCAATGATCGGTGCGGGGGCTTTTTCAATTTTAAAAGCTAACTGTACTTTGCCAAGAGATTTCGCCTCGTTTCCACACCCGGCATTTCCCTCGGCGTCTTTGATTTCTTTTGTTTTTGTCATGTTTCTTCCTGACTCATTTTCGCCAGTCCGATACTCAATGCTTTGCGGGCTACGTCCGACATTGACACGGAGTATCCGGTTTTTTTCTTGGTCGATTCAACTTGTTTTTCGATTAGTGCGCGTTGTTCAGGGTCAATGACCAGTGACATGCGGCTAATATCTTCATCTTTTGCCAATGCGTTAATCACCATTAGTAATTTTGGCACACATGATATTTATTAGTAACCGTTGGAAACGGTGATTAAAAAATACTAATATGTAATAACACCTAATAACGGTGAATGAGCAGAGAAGACGCGCGTATGTCCATGACATTGGATCCCGAATTAAAACGGCGATTTAAGGCCGTTGCCGATGCAAACAAAAGAAGTATGATACAAGAAATGACCCTTGCAATCACAGAACATGTAGAGGCGTTTGAAAGAGGCGGTGTTAATCGAGATCTGAATTCAGGCATGGCTATCTCCGACGACGAACTCCGCAAGACGATCAAGTCTGTAGTGGCTGAGATGCTGGAAGAGAAGAAGAGGAAGTAGCGATACCTATGCCCCCCGAAAATCCTTTATCCCTAGGTGGATTGAATTTATCTGCTCAAAAAGAGCAATTTAGTATGGCATATATCCATGCAGTTGCTTCGGTGTGTGGGTATACATTACAGAATCCACTCACAGATTATGACAGCGTTGACACAGTATTTGTACGTGGAAAACGCTTGGATAACGCGGAGATTTACAGAGCAGATCCCTCAATAAAAGTACAGTTGAAAGCAACCTCTCAGAATATCCTTCGAGAGGAGGCAATATCTTACGATTTACCCATTAAAAACTACAATGATCTAAGAGTGACGAATTGTGATCCTGCAATCCTCATTGTAGTTCATCTACCTGAAGATCCGGGACAGTGGATCACATTTGACAGGGATAAAATCCTTCGTGCAGAAGGATATTACTACTCTCTCAGAGGGATGCAACAGTCGCCAAATTCCTCATCAGTAACTCTAACCATTCCAAAAACCAACATATTCACACCAGACACGCTTCATGATATGATGACCAAAATATCACGGGGTGAGACATTATGAGACTCAGCAAACAGCAGATTGATAAAATAGGAGGCCTTCTTCCGGCCAACATTCGTGCCTATCTCAAAGCTCATGGCTGGGAACTCTACCAGACATACCCCGAAAACGACGCGTCTGTTTGGATCAAAGGAGACGCCTTTGGTAGACTACTCCACAACCCGAATCAATATGCAGATTACACCGAGATCACCGCTAGACTCCTCGTCACAATCTCAGATACAGATGACATCTCGTTAGATACTCTGATCCATATCCTCTCCTCGGGAAACAAAGATATCATTCAGTTTCACATATCAGAACCCATTGCACAGGACGGTACTATCGAACTCAATAGAAGCGTTGAACTTATCCAGAGCGTAAAAAACCTCATCACTGCAGCTGCCTCGGGTGCTGACGATCTTGCCGGAGACATCACGCCAAAAAAGATTTACCCATCAAAGAAAACTGACCGCGTGTCGATGTTTGGAGATAGCCTCAGACTTGGTCAGACAGCGATTGGAAGTTACGTAATTACCGTAGAAGTTGATGTGACACCACACGAAGATGTGGGGCAACGTGATCTCAACATGGACATCCGTATGTCGTTCGCGAGGAGAGTTAACATGACAATGGCCACAGCCATACAGGCATTGAATGACGCATACAAAGAGGAGCAACAAAACCCGGAAATGACTTCAGAGAGTATCATCTCTCGAACTGTAAGATATGGTGTGAGTGTTAACCTCTGTGAAGCTCTGACAGAACTTGGGATGGTTAGTGATGGGACGTACACCAGTCTTGATATTGATTTCAAGTGGGCTTCGCAATACCCCGCTCCCATAGAAACTCCCACTGCTGTAGCAATACCCTATTCTCAAATGTATCGCTATGCTGAAGATGTAAAATATTTGAAAAGTGTTGTTCCGAGATTTAATGAAGAATATGCAGGATATGTTATCAAATTAGATCATCTAAAAGATGCCATTGAAGGGATAGCTACCATTGATACGATAATCGATAACAAACGTTCTCGACTTAAGATTACTCTCCCAGCTCTTGGTTCAGATGCCTCGTACTATACAGCTGTAAAAGCACATGAGAGATTGTGTATGCTAAAATGTGTTGGCGATCTGCACAAAGATGGACGTCAATACACATTGATGAATCCTCATGACATTGAAATTCTCATGGATGATGGATGTGATGAACAATCCACCTAATTTTGATGAAAATCAGTAGTCAAAATTGTTGTAACAGAAAAAACAGAGGACGGGTCACTCGTCTCCGAGTAACTCATCCAGCAGCAGCCGGAGTATCGGATCCTCCCGCAGCATCTGTTCTATTCTGTCATCGAGCGATACATATCGCGTCTGTCCGGAACCACGTGCCGGGGTCGTACTGCCCGCTTGGGCTCGTCCGGCTGAGGCATCATCAGTCGAGTAGTGTTGTTCGTGCTCCGTGGTTCTGGCTGCGCTCCGTTTGGGGTGCTGATTGGAGGCCACTACTCTACCTCACATAATGATTCAGTTCAACTAACTTAAACCCCCGACCGCGTGGAGTGAAAGTGCTACGGTAAATTGAAGAAGGTTAACAGTATGAAAACATTAGAAACACAAGAAGAAAGGAAACAGGATAATACCCGTAGCGGAAACACTAAAACCCTGCTAACCCCAATATATTTTTCATGCTCAAAGCCTTCGTCACCGACATCGACGGTACCCTCACCGACGATCGGCGTCGCCTTTCCACCCGTGCGGTGGAAGAAATCCGCCGTGTTGTGGATGCAGGCATTCCGGTTGTTCTTGCATCCGGCAATACCATCTGTTTTATTGACGCACTGTCAAAAATGATTGGAACGGATGGCGACGTGATTGCAGAAAACGGCGGTGTCTACCGTCATGAATATATCGGTACTCGCCACTCCGCAGGAGATCGCGACCTCTGTCTTTCAGCCTATCAGCGAATCATTGACACAGTCCAGCCGAAGGATGGGGAACTTCGTCTCTACAGTAACGACTACCGGTACTCGGATGTTGCCTTTGCCCGCAACATTGATGCCGCAGAAGTCAGGCGGCTTATCGCAGACATGCCGGTACAGGTAATTGACACCGGATTTGCCATTCATCTGCAGTCCGAAGGCTTATCCAAAGGCGCAGCTCTCATAAAACTCGCAAAACTGATGGGACTTACACCAGCCGAGTTTCTCGCAGCCGGGGACTCGGTTAACGATGTCTCAATGTTGGAAATTGCGGGAATCGCCGCAGTTCCGGCAAATGCCGGAACCCAAGCTCGGGCTGTTGCAGACTGCGTTATGGACAAACCGTTTGGCGAGGGGACAGCAGACGCTCTTGCCAGATACTTCCCCTGAAAAAATCATGAAGAGATTCTCCGCTAACAGCGAAGAACAATATTTTTTGTGGTGTTGTTACCGCAGCATGTAGCGGTCAACAACAATAAAGTCGGTAATATCTTTTACAGCCTCAAACGGCAGGGTAATTGCATCGCCGTCCAGCTTATATCCCGAGGTATCAAACATCTGATCCGGCCGCACCAAAAGATTCAGCAGCTGCCCGGTCTCACTGTCAAAAGTAATGTTTTTAATCTGACCGATAATTTTGCCATCGGTGCTCATCACTCTCTTTTTCCGGATACTATGGGTAAACTGCTCGCTCTTCATTGTAATCAGTAATTTTTATTGATAACGAAAGTATTTATCAGTTTTGAATAGGCGTTTTTTTTTAGAGAGTGGGAAACACGCGAATAATATCCGAATGGGTGAGAATACCGACCGGCTTATCCTCTTCCATCACAATAACCCGCCCGATATCCTGCTCCTTAAACCTGCGGATAACCTCATACAACCGCATATCTCCGGGAATCGTCACCACCTTGCGCACCATGATCTCACCAATCGACGCGTCCATTG
>CAZABQ010000005.1:0-34060 GCA_964483485.1 uncultured Methanomicrobiales archaeon | reverse complement strand
ACGGTTTCCAGACGGGATGTTCGCTGCCATCCAATACCGAACCAATGTCTCTGCAGCCACCTGTCCGCTCATGCATATATCATTTGGTCGCATCCCGTGTAGGTAGATTGAATTTTATCTATAGTATCTTCCCGGAGAATCTTGCGTAGTCCCTCAGAGGAAGTTAATTGATAAAATCATAAAAATCCAACCTCCCCTCTCTCACACACCGCACAACCTCCGCAACCCCCTCTTCAACCGCCTCACTCAACCCCTCTCCCTCCCCGACACACAAAGGCTGCACCCCCACAACCACAATCTCCTCCGAAGCATCCCTCAAAAACCACACCAGATGCGACAGTGCCATCATATGCGTCCCAATGACCGTATCATGAATCCTCTCCACCGGAATCCTCCGCACCGCCCCCGCCGGAAGTCCCATCTCCGCCGCATCCACAATCACCAGCAGATCCGGATGAATCCTCCGGACCAGACCCGTAAAATTCTCAGGCGCCGTCCCGCAGTCGTAAGAAAAAATATCCGCAGCCCCGAGTTTGGCAATTCGCTCCGCAACCGCAGGCCCCGCACCGTCATCACCATGCAGGGAATTACCGACACCAAGAACTACCGTAACCATGAAAATCAGAAAAGAAGTGCATCGACCGGGACTCGAACCCGAGTTTAGGCGTTGGCAACGCCTAGTGATAACCACTACACTATCGATGCAAGCAGAGTTGCACTAATTACAACGTCGTCTACAGATTAAAATGATTCGGTTTGTAAATCCAAAGCCGCATCTTCCGGGAAAGAACCTCCCCCTCTCCCCGTCACACCATCCATGAACAAAAGAATCCGCTCACAGTACTCTTTGTCCGCTGAAACATTCCGCAGATCACTATTTCTCACCAGAAAATGATCATCCGACTCCCGCAGCCAGAACTCCGCAGAATCAGGTGCAGCCTTCCGCAGCCGCTCAAGATTTACCGGCGGCACCTCGCAATCCCCGGCAGCTGCGGCAAACAGCGCAGACCGGTTTCCGGCACGTCCTGCCTGCACCTTGGGCACCGCCTTGTCCACCGCATCACCAAAGCTCAGCCGAAGTGCCGCATGTACAAACGGCCGCTCCATCTCGCACAGAAAATCGGGAATTCCCAACCCCCGCATCGAATCGCAGACCACATCCTCAAACGACGAATACGCAGACATCGCAATCAGACCATCCACCTCCTCAAGCATCCCGAACGCCACAACCGCCACTGCACCGCCCATCGAAACCCCGTGGAGAACAATCGGCAGATCACAGTACCTCTCCAAAGACCGCAGATACGAAACAACCGCCGCAACATCAGCCGTCTCCTCATACCCAAGACAGACCCGGTCACCATCACTCAGCCCGTGACCGCGAACCTCCAGAAGAACCGAAGCATACCCGTTCTCCTTCATCAGCTTCGCATGTCCGTAAAACTGCGTAACCGAAGGCTGCTGAATCCCTGACAGATAGACGACCACCGCCTTCGGATTTTCCGGCGAAACCTCAGAAATCCATACTCGGTATCCGTCATCAGTTGTCAGAAATTGATCCTTCGCAGTCAGACTGAACTCCTCAGGAGAAAACACCTGCTGCATAGGCGAACTGCTTTGAGCGTAACTCACATGACCGGACGTCATCCCCAAAACAACTGCCAGCGGCAAAACTGCAAACACAAACAGGATAACCGCAAAAACAATCGCCACAGCAAAAAATACCTGCCGGCGCCGCACATTCATAAAAAAATATTATTTAAAGAAGCCGCGCTTCTTTTTCTTCTCTTCCTTCGGCGCATCAGACTCCGAAGAACTCTTCGGCTCTTTCGCCTCCTTCATCTTCGGAGCATTTCCCTCCGCCGCAAGAAGCTGCTCATACAGCTCCCGCTCCGCCGAAGAAAGTTTCTTCGGCGTCGCGATTACCACTCTCACCAGAAGACTGCCGAAGTTACCGCGTCTGCGCACTCCCTCGCCCGGAATCCTCAGCCGCGTACCGTACATAATTCCTGCCGGAACCTTCAGCGACACCTTCTTCTTATCCAGCGTCTCGATCTCGACCTCGCATCCGAGAACCGCCTGTGCAGGAGTTATCTCATACTGCGTTACCAGATCGTCCTCCTCGCGGTCGAACCGCGGGTTCAACGCAACCCGCACCTCAATATAGAGATCCCCGTTCGGCGCCCCGTAGTCTCCGGCCTCGCCGTAACCCTCCATCCGAAGCCGCATCCCCGACTCAATACCCGGAGGAACATGCACCGTAACCTTCCTTCTGACCTTCGTCCGGCCGGTCCCGTTACATTTCCGGCAGACCGACTCAGGAATCTTTCCGCGTCCACCGCAGTTCGGACAGGGTGACGCAGTCACCATCTGGCCGAAAATCGAATTCCTGACCTGCTTAATCTGACCGGTTCCGCCGCACTTCGGACATGTCGTTGACTTCTTCGTCGAACTACCCGTACCATCACAGTCCGGACACTGCTCGGTGTGAGAGACCTCAATCTCTTTCTGTGCACCAAACACCGCATCCTCTAGACTAATCTGAATACGCATCAGCAGATCGTCGCCCTGCTGAGGTCCCGACCTGCGTCCTCCGCCGCCGAAAAACGAATCAAAGATATCACCGAAACCCGAGAAGTCAGAAGTATAACTGCCGCCGCCCGGACCGCCGTAACTTCCCTTCGACGCATTCGTAAAGTTGTCATGCCCCAGCTGATCGTACTGGCGGCGCTTTGACTCATCCGAAAGCACCGAGTATGCCTCGTTGATCGACTTGAACTTCTCTTCGGCCCCGGCTTCTTTACAGACATCCGGGTGATACTTCTTGGCGAGGTTGCGGTATGCCTTTTTGATGTCCGTCTCCGTCGCATTGCGGGGAACACCTAAAACATCATAGTACGATTCCGAACCCATTCTCGTTCACCTGAAAGAAGAAGGAGTTTAGTCCTTCTTCACTTCGTAGTCTGCATCAACCACGTTGTCGTCCTTCTTGGCGCCGGCTCCGCAGTCGCCGTTGCAGTCAGGTCCGCATCCTTCTCCTGCGGCACCCTGTTTTGCCTGCTGCTCCTGCTGCACTTTCTGATAGATCTTCGAGGTCACCGCAAACACAACCTCCTGAAGAGCATCCATCTTTGCTTTGATGTCCTCTGCTGCTGCGTCCTCTTTTGCGAGCACTTCCTTGAGCTCAGCTGCGGCCTTCTCAATATTCTCCTTGTCCTCGGCCTCGATCTTATCAGCAGTCTCCTTATCGTTTACGAGTTTCTCAGCTGCATAGACTGCATTGTCGGCATTGTTGCGCAGTTCAATTTCTTCGCGGCGCTTCTTATCCTCTTCCTCGTACTGCTTTGCATCGTTGACCATCTTTTCGATCTCATCGTTCTTGAGATCCTTTCTGCCGGTGATGGTCATCGACTGCTCGTGACCGGTACCGAGATCCTTTGCGGAGACGTGGACAATACCGTTTGCATCAATGTCAAACGTCACTTCAATCTGCGGCATACCGCGTGGTGCCGGCGGGATGCCGGTCAGCTGGAACTTGCCGAGGCTGAAGTTGTCGCGGGCGAACTGACGCTCTCCCTGCACGACATGAATTTCAACCGAGGTCTGGTTGTCTGCCGCAGTGCTGAAGATCTGGCTCTTTCTCGTCGGGATGGTGGTGTTTCTCTCGATGAGTTTGGTTGCAATGCCGCCGAGCGTCTCAATACCGAGAGTCAGCGGGGTAACGTCGAGAAGAACAACGTCTTTGGTTTCTCCGGTAAGAACTGCACCCTGCACTGCTGCACCAAGGGCAACACACTCGTCAGGGTTGATGTTCTTGTCGGGTTCTTTGCCGAGAAGTTTGCGAACGGTGTCCACAACGACTGGAACACGGGTCGAACCGCCGACGAGAAGCACGTGGTCAATGTCGGATGCATTGAGACCAGCGTCACGCAGTGCCTGCTTGACCGGCTCAACGGTCTTCTGGACGAGATCGTCAATCAGCTGCTCGAACTTTGCCCGTGTCAGGTCAATGTCGAGGTGTTTGGGGCCGGAGGCGTCGGCGGTGATGTAGGGCAGGTTGATGTTTGCCTTCTGGAGGGAAGAGAGTTCAATCTTTGCCTTCTCTGCTGCATCCTTTAACCGCTGGGTTGCGACCGGGTCTTTTCTGAGGTCGACGCCCTCTTTCTTCTTGAACTCGTCTGCGAGATAGTCGATGACTCTCTGGTCAAAGTCGTCGCCGCCGAGACGGTTGTTACCGGCAGTCGATTTGACTTCAAAGAGTCCGTCATCCAGCGTCAGAATGGAGACATCAAATGTTCCTCCGCCAAGGTCGTAGACAAGGACGGTAACTTCGTTCTCTTTCTCAAGACCGTAGGCGAGAGCGGATGCGGTCGGCTCGTTGATGATACGAAGGACGTCAAGACCTGCGATCTTTCCTGCGTCTTTGGTTGCCTGCCGCTGTGCATCGTTGAAGTATGCGGGAACTGTGATGACTGCTTTCTGTACTTTTTCGCCGAGGTAGGATTCTGCGTCAACCTTGAGCTTCTGCAGAATCATTGCCGAGATCTCCTGCGGGGAGTACTTCTTGCCGTCGATATCAACGTGGTAGTCGGTTCCCATGTGCCGCTTAATCGAGCTGATGGTTCTGGTCGGGTTGGTGATTGCCTGACGTTTTGCAACGTTTCCCACTAACCGTTCGCCGTCTTTGGAGAAGCCGACGACGGAAGGCGTGGTCCGGAATCCTTCGGAGTTTGCAATCACGATCGGACTTCCGCCTTCCATGACGGCAAGGCAGGAGTTGGTTGTTCCAAGGTCGATACCAATTACTTTGCTGCTGATTTTATCTGCCATTGATTTCACCTTTGTGAATTGTTTATTGTTTTCCAGCCGAGACTGCGACTTTTGCATGACGAAGAACTTTGTCGTGCATAGTGTAGCCGCGTATTGCTTCGTCCACGATCACTCCTTCGGGTGCGTCCGCGGGGATGTGGGCGACCGCTTCATGGTTGTTCGGGTCGAACTTCGTTCCTTCGGCATTCATTGGCTCTACACCGTTGCGGGAGAGGACGGAAAGATACAACTTGTGAATCTGTTCGAGTCCTGCCCGGAGATCGTCGTCACCGCCTTTGAGTGCACGTTCGAAGTTGTCCAAAACGTCAAGCATGTCGCGGGCAAATTTTTCGTTCGCGTAGCGAACGGTGTTTTCTGCGTCACGCTGGGTTCGTTTCTTGTAATTTTCAAACTCTGCGACGAGACGGAGATACCGATCGTTTGCTTCATCACATTTTTTGGTGAGTTCTGCGATCGGATCAACCGGAGTCTCTTCAACGGTAGTCACCGGAGTTTCCTGTTCCGCCGGTTTTGCATTTTCCGGGGTTGCTGTTTTTTTCTCCATGGCAATTACCTGAATACTTGTTACGTCTAATTATTTGTATTGCAGTTCTATATAAATATTTGTTTTGTGGGACTTTGTGGATATTTGGTTGTTTGGAATTTCGCGAACAATTACAGAGTATTTCAAAAAATAGATCTTTTTGTCAGTTACCAATGGTAAGGGAGCGCGAACTATTTCTCCAGTATTCTTATGAGGTACTGGCGGTTCAGGCGGGCGATGGTGAGGGATAGCGGAATTTTTGCCGGACAGATACTTTCGCAGGAGAGGGATTTAGAGCAGTCAGCAATTGTGCGGCGTGCGATCGATCTGGCAAGTTCGCCCCGCCGTTTTTTTGCGGGAATCTGCATGATGATTTTGGATGCTGCGTTCATGGCAAACGCTCCGGAGAATGCGTCGTGTCCAGTGTAGTTCGGGCACACTTCAAGGCAGCAGCCGCACTGAATGCAGGAGGCTGCGGCATACTGAAGATCAAAATCTTTTGTCTCCGCGGTCTCGTTTTCTTCCAGCCAGAGTTTCAGATCTGTAAGAGTGGTATACATGCAGCTCCGGTCAACGCGGAGATCGGCAATGAGCGGAAATTTGCTCAGGGGTTCCAGCGTAATAACCGGTCCTGCTTCGCCCAGCATCGTACTGCAGGCAAGATTTGGAACACCGTTGATTATCATGGCGCATGCTCCGCAGAGGTTCTGGCCGCAACTGCACTCCCACTCTATCGGATTGCTCAGTTCGGCATTAATTTTCTCCAGCAGTCCGGTGACCGGCGTGTCAGGGTCTGCTTCAACGGAAAATTCCTCGATTCCCCCCGCACGTCTGACTCTTACTACTCCTTTCATCGCAGTTCCCTCCCGACCTCGGCAAACCGCAGTGATATTTCCTGCCCGGTTTTTCTGGTCAGAATGGTCTTTTGAAACTCCTCATCATTTCGGTTGGGATAATCCGATCTCCAGTGTGCGCCTCTGCTCTCTTTTCTGGCGAGGGCACTGAGGATCATCGCTTTTCCAAGAAACAGAAGATCTTCTGCGGCAAGAGCTTCACTACCGTGACGCGGAACTGCCGCAATGTGGTCCTGCTCAAGTTCTGCGAGTCTGGCAAGTCCCTCTTCAAGTTCTTCTTTGGTTCGGACAATTCCCATTGCAGCATTCATAATTTCCTGGAGTTTCTGTTTCCGGCAGGCAGCGGATGAGGATCCGTTCATTGCATCAAGTCGCCTCTGGATTTCGGTGAGTTCTGCGGCTGCTGCTTTGTCGGCATCCGCGATTTGGATACATTCAGCCGAGGCTGTTTCTGCGGCAAGTTGTCCGCCGTAAATTGCGCCGAGGGTTGAGTTTCCGCCGAGCCGGTTTGCTCCGTGATACTGACAGGCACATTCTCCTGCTGCATACAGTCCCGAAACGGATGTTCTGTGGAACCGATCAACGGCAATCCCCCCCATGAAATAATGAACCGCAGGCGAGACTGCAATGTACTCTTTTGCCGGGTCGAGGTGGAGATACCTTTGGCAGAGTTCTGTTATTTCCCTTAGTCGTTCGTTCAGCACTTTTTTGGGGAGATGTTCCAGCTGGAGTCCCACAACATTTTTTCCGTTAATACCGAGCTGGAGATCATGACAGACCTGATAAATGGAACGGGAGACCACGTCACGCGGCATAAGATTTCCGAGTTCTGGATACCACTCTTCCATGAAGTACCATCTTTCTTTGTTGCGGAAGGTGAAGAGGCGTCCTCCTTCTCCCCGTGCCGATTCGGAGATGAGCATGTGCTTTGCGGGTGTCTCAACAGTTGTCGGGTGAAACTGGATCATCTCAAGATTCGCCATCTCCACTCCTTTTCGGAAAAGTGCCGCGGACACACTTCCATCGCTTAAGGATGATCCTGTGTGTTTGGGAAAGAGTCCGCCAAGTCCGCCGGATGCGACTATCACTGCTTCGGCGGTAATGGCGGTATGATCTCCGGTTACGGTATCCTGTGCAATAGCTCCGATACACCGTGCGTCTTGAAAAACAGGGGAAACAAACCGGTGATGATCCAGAAACCGAATGTTTCCTGCCGCTTCATGGCGCATGAGTTCTGCAGATAGTCCTGCTATGAGCTGTCGTCCTATCCCTGATCGGGAAAAGGCCGTCCGCATTTTTTTCTGGCCGCCAAATGCCCGGAGATCAATGTTTCCGTCTCTGTCACGGTTGAAGACGATGCCGCGGCGTCCGAGGTTTGCGACAAGTTCCGGGGCGGCATTGGTAAGGCCGGTCACTGCTGCGGAGTCTGCGAGAAAGACACCTGCACGCAGAGTGTCCTCGGCATGTTCGGCAGGAGAATCATGCTGATCTTTAGTGTTGAGGGCTGCATTGATTCCTCCGGCAGCCATTACTGACTGCGATCTGTCTGGTCGTGCCGGAGCAAGAATCGTCACGCTGTTGTTGCGTTCGGCGCAGCGGATTGCAGCAGAAATGCCTGCAAGCCCGCAGCCTATAACAAGAATGTGATTCACCATATTATCCCTGCAAATGCCGGCAGATAATAGCCGGTAAACGCGATGATGGCAAGAATCATTGGCGGCAGTGCGATGAGTGCGGCGGCGATTTTTGCCGGTCTGATCCGATTTTGTTTTGTGATGAGGCCAAGGGTGATGCCGGCTTTGGGGAGACTGATGAAGCAGTGCAATCCTACGGCGATGATGATTCCCAGTTGCAGGAGGTAGGTTGTAATGTGCAGTTCCCGAAGTACGTACTCGCCGCTGTGGGTAATGTAGCCAAATGAGATCATGTGCAGCCCAAGGAGTACCAGTACGATTATGCCGAGAGTTATCTGTAGTATGAATGTGCGGTTGAGCAACGGGTAGATTCTGTGCGGCCTCAGATATTTTTTCACTGCGAGTCCGAGTGACAGGAGACCGTGTATGATCAGCAGTGCCGCGAAAAGATATGCCCAAGGTTTTCTGTCCGGTGAGAAGCTGAGAATCCCGAGCAAAAACAGGGACATGGGTACGCAGTGTATCCAGAACAGACAGACGATTGGTATGGTTAAGAGCGAGTTAAATATTCTCAGCACGGTATGGCATAAATATTGGCGGTTCGCGGATATGAAATGTCGTACCGCAGAGAATGCACCTGCCCGAATTCGAATTTTTTGCAGATTTTTCGGTCGGGGTGCCGCGAGGTTTTATCCCCGACCGCGTTCTACAGTACTACCGCATGACCGAAACGGCATCCCACAACATGACAGATTACGAGGAAACCTATTCCACGTTTTCTATTGCCGTGCCGGAGTATTACAACTTCGGATTCGACGTAGTCGATGCATGGGCGAAGAAAGATCGAAACAAGCTCGCCATGATCTGGACGAATCAGAAAGGGGGGGAGAAGTACTTTACCTTCCGCCACATGATGAATCTGTCCAATCAGATTGCGAATATGATGTTTAAGCAGCATATTGGTAAAGGCGACCGCGTGATGATTATGCTGCCGCGGGTTCCGGAATGGTGGACCTTTGCGCTTGCGGCAATTAAGATCGGCGCAGTGTTTTGTCCTTCTCCCTGTATTCTTACTCCGCACGATCTGAAGTATCGTATTAATCAGGGCAAGTTCAAAATGATCGTGACCGATTCAGAGAATGCGTGGAAGATCGAGGAGATTCTCCCCGAGTGTCCGACGCTTTCGATAAAGTTTCTGATCGATGGTGAACTGCCCGGATGGATAAACTATCAGACTGAGCTTGTTCATCCGGCACGTGCATCGACGCGGCTTATTCCGCTGGCACGCACTGTCCGGACGAAGGCAACTGATCCTATGCTGATCTTCTTTTCGTCAGGAACGACCGGGGAGCCGAAGATGGTGCTGCACACCCACTCCTATCCGCTGGGTCATATTGTGACCGGCAGGTTCTGGTATGATCTGACGGAAAATGATCTCCATTTTACGGTGGCGGATACCGGATGGGGCAAGTCTTCGTGGGGCAAATTTTATGGTCCCTGGATGCAGGGAGCCTGTGTGTTTGTCTATGATTACCGCGGGAAGTTCAATGCGACTGAGCTTCTGCCGGTTATTGAGAAGTATGAGGTTACGACGTTTTGTGCACCTCCGACGATCTTCCGCATGCTGATCTTAGCGGATCTGAAAGGATTTGATTTTTCCGAGCTGCGTCATTGTGTGTCGGCAGGCGAGGCGCTGAATCCTGAGGTGACCCGCGTGTGGGAGGAGGCTACGGGTAGGACGATCTATGAGGCGTACGGTCAGACCGAGACAGTCGTGGTGATTGGTACGTTCCCGTGTATGCCGAATAAGCCCGGTTCTATTGGAAAGCCTGCGCCCGGATGGTGTGTGCAGCTTCATGATGAGGCAGGCAACGAGGTGCCGGCAGGGGAGGAAGGCAAGATTGCGATCAAGACGAAGGATCCAAAGCCGGTTGGCCTCTTCAAGGAATATCTGGATAATCCTGAGGCGACGTCGTCCGTATTTGTGAACGGCTGGTATTATACGGGCGATAAGGCGATGAAGGATGAGGATGGCTACTTCTGGTTCATGGGCCGCGATGATGATATCATTAAGAGTTCCGGATACCGGATCGGTCCAAGCGAGGTGGAGTCTGCGTTAATTGAGCATCCTGCGGTGAAGGAGAGTGCTGTTGTCGGCAGTCCTGATCCTATTCGCGGCGTGATCGTGAAGGCGTTTGTGGTCTTAAAGGATGGATGGAAACCATCGGATGAGCTGGTCAAGGAGTTGCAGAATCATGTGAAGAAGACGACTGCGCCGTACAAGTATCCGCGTGCGGTGGAGTTTGTGGATGATCTGCCGAAGACGATTTCCGGGAAGGTCAGAAGGGTGGAGCTGCGCGACCGCGAGATGAAGCGGTATAAGGAGCTGCACAATGGTGATTCCGAAACCGGATCAACCTAATTTTTTTTAAAAAAGAGGAGAGAGTTTTTATCTGTTCTGCCGGGCATCCCGCTGTTTGGTTACTCGATTTTTTCTTTGAGTGATGCAGTGAGCAGATGCTTGATGGTGTTTTCGTTGCTCTGAATTATTGTGAGCAGGAGTTCGCGTTCTTTTTCGATCTGTTCGAGGGTTATTGATATCTGCTGTTCCAGACGAAGAAAGTTTTTCTGCATTTCGGCAATTTCTGCACTGAGTTGCTGAATGATTGCTTCGAGCTGTGCAATTTTTTGAAAAGTGGTTACGTCTGCGGCAGCGTTTCCTCCAATGGTGATCCAGTGTCTGCATGCTCCGTTTATTTCGGCGGTCCGGTCATGATTGTTTTCCAATGCGAGCCGGTCCATGTTTTTGAGGATGCTGTCCGGCATGCGGAAGTTTACGGAGGTTGATGTTTCCTGAGCGGTACGGGCCATGTAATAATACTGTGAATCCCGGTGTGTATTAGTTTGAGCAAAATAATGCAATACGGTTATCATAACGAATACATATTATTGTAAAGTAATATTTTATCAAAAATAATATAATATTAAAATTAATATGGTATTAAAATCTGGCGTGTCCGCCCGGTACAATGATACATCCGATGATTTTTCTTTCGGGAAACGTATCCTGCGGTTTCGTTCCATGATGGTTATACGGGAGGGATAGAAAAAGACCGGCGATAATTCTGCAACAGGTTGTTTGAAAAAGAAGCATGCCGGCCCCATAGCGTCGCCAAACTGCCCATAAGGTCCGGCTCTTTCTTTTTCGCCGTGTCGGCATATGAAATTTTCTTTCGCGTGAGCGCAAGCTTTCGCGTTTCTGTTTGGATCGAACAATGAGTTCTTCGGTATATGATGAGGTTGAGTGGTCGAGTACGAAAGCAGCCCCGCTGTTTTCGGTAATTATGCCGGTGTACAATAAGGAGCCGTACATCCGCGATACGATTGCATCAGTTCTTGCGCAGACGTTTTCGTCGTATGAGGTGGTGATGATTGGCGGTGTGTCTTCGGACAAAACTGATGAGATCTGCCAAGAGTTTGCGGCGGCCGAGCCGACGCGGTTCCGGTTTGTGGTGCAGTCCGGGAAAGGTGCGGCGAATGCGAGAAACGACGGGATTTTTGCGGCACGCGGGAGGTATGTGGCGTTTCTTGATGCGGATGATCTCTGGGTTGCGGAGTATCTTTCGGTGATGGCGGATCTTATCAGAGATTTTCCAGCGGCAAAGATGTTCATTGGCGGTCATCGCTGGAAGTTTCAGGACGGGCATGTGATGAACAGAATTATGTCGGTTCCCCGCGGCTACATCGATATTTTCCGGGCAAGCATGGAGTATGACGGTTTTGCCATCCAGACGTTTTGTGTGGTATGTGATCGTGAGGCAGTCCTGAAGATCGGACTATTCAAGACGGATTATGTGATTGGAGAGGATGTGGATTTTTTTACACGAATGGCTTTACTACACACGGTCGCGTACGAGCCAAAACTTTTGGGAACGTATCTGGCAGAAGTTCCCACATCTCTTTGCAAGTACAGCAGGGGTTTTGTGGTACAGGTTCCCGCAGATGCAGAGTTGTCAGCGGCTGAACAGACACCTGAAATCATCAGCTATCACGAGCGATGGATTTTGTCAACGGTTATGCAGAATCTGGATCGCAGCAATCACAAAGAAGCACGAGAACAGTTATCGTCCATAATTGTTGGATGGAAAAAGCACAAACTGACTCTCAAAATTTTGTCATACTTCCCTGCATGCATCTGGCTCAGGATACATGAAATATTTCAGACCAGAATTTGGCGGCACAAATGGGATGGAGAAGAGGCATGAATCCTGAACGTCTCCATGTTATGTTCGGCATAGGCGACCTTGCCGACCATTACAATCAGCATGTCGGTGTTGCCATAACTTCCCTTGCGATGAACTGCTCTCTGCCGGTAACAGTTCATCTATTGTATGATGAAAATCTTCACAAGGGATCTCTGGAATATCTGGATAATCAGGAGAAGTATCATCAGCTGGAAAAACAGTTCGGCATAGAAATTTTCTATCACCACATTGTATTGCCGGAGTATGTTCTCAATTCTCATGGATGGTGCGGATGGTTTTCGTCCGGCTGGCCGTCATTCACTTTTCTGAGGCTTTTTGCTTTGGATATTTTGGTGAATCTTGACTGGATACTGTATCTTGATGGTGATATTATTGTGAATATGGATTTTGCTGAATTGTGGACTCAGTCATCAACGATTACTAACTATGCGATTGCCGGATGTTTGGACCACGGACCAAAATATTGGAAGAAATCACAATGGCGATATTATCGAAAGACTGGTGTTCCGGTAGAAAACTACATCAATGCAGGTGTTCTTTTCATGAATTTAAAGAAAATTCGCGAGCAGTATGATCTCGTTGGTAAGACCAAATCCATTCTCGAAAAACATCCTGATCTTCCGCTTCTGGATCAGGATATATTGAACATGATCTTTGTCGGAGATATACACATCCTTCCGGAAAAATACAATTTACCTGCAGGCTTATACCATGGAGAAGAGTACAAAACCAGCTGCATACACTACATATTCCGTGAGAAACCATGGAGAGACATTGACTATCCGGCGGCAGAAGAATACTGGAAATATCTGTTTCTTTCGCCGTGGGGTGACACTATAGAGAAATATATTTTGTCAATTCAATTGCTGATACGCAGATCTCTACTTGATGAACACATTCTTACAGGAAGTATATGGTCTCCCCGTAAAGTAGTCGTTAATCTCGTCCGTCGCGGATGGAGAGAAATACGCGGCGTGAAAAACGTACGATAACAAAGATCAGCGTATCTCAGACCACCACCCGGACCCTTTTTTCACAAAACGGTTGCGACGAAACCAAACCCCACCTGTCAGAAAATATATAGCCTCTCGAATGAAACAGTGGAACATATTTAAAAAATCTGTGTGACTGTCATGAAATACACAAAAATCCTCCTTATTCTCCTTGCGGCAGTACTGTTCGCCGCGTGTCTCTGTACGCCGGCAGCTGCCTGGCACTCAAACACTGATGCAAAAATATCTCCGTCCGGGGTTCTGATGCCGGGCGATACCGTCTCGGCTGATGTCACGATAACCTATCTCCGCGACACGACCGTCTACCGCCTGCCGCTCTCAACAAGTCTGTCTGGTCAGCAGTGGAGCGGAAAACTTACCCGGGACGACGGAACGCCGATCACTGAGTTCCCGCCGGGAAAGCGGTTCATCGACGGCTACTCCATCACCAAACTGCCGTACGAAGTAATTCTCACCGTGCATCTGGAAGGAACAGTTCCTTCGGGCAGCATGGGACAGGAGCTGACAATTATGAAAGTGGAGGAGATTACGAGCGGCAGCATTGTTGTCTCCTCCTACGAAAAGAAAGCCGTGATCGGAACCGCCACGACGTCAACCACAACAGCGACAGCAACACCGACAGCAACAAAAACCGCGACTGCCACGACAACCGCAACGGCGACGGTAACACCGACCGTAACCGCAACGCCGCAACCAACCGTATCAACAGCAACACTGGTGATATCCTCCAGCCCTGCCGGTGCCAACGTATTCATTGACAACAATTACAAAGGATTTACCCCTACCACACAGACCGGCATTACTCCCGGTATGCACACGATTCTTCTGAAAAAAGACGGTTATCTGGATGACACCCAGACACTGAAGTTTGAAGCGGGAACATCGTACGACATGAGTTTCACCCTCGCACCCAAAGCAAAAGCATCCGAGGTAGTGATTGAACTCGTCAAAGAGTACCCGACCGCCTCGCTCGTCGTCGTACTTATAATCGTAGTTGGTATTCTGATTCTGCTGGTGAGAAGAAGACGCTGAACTTTTTTATTTTTATACCGGAGATATCCGGTAGATCAATTGCCTCGAATTCGAGGCAATAACCACATACAAAAAAAGAAAGTTACTCCACAATCTGACTCTCGGCAAACCGGTCCTCAGTTGCAAGCAGGAACTCGTTACTCATCGACAGAGCATTCTTCGAACAGATATCCGTACACTGCCCGCAGAAGATACAGTTCGCAACATAAATTCTGATCCGTTTTTCCTTCTTTACCTTCTCGGAAACATTCCCTTCCGCATCAGTTACACGTACCGTCACCGGAGGATAGACCACCTGCTCAATCGCGTGAGCAGGGCAGACCTTCAGACACAGACCGCAGCCGTTACAGACCGAACGGTCGTAGACAATTTTTCCCCGGAACGCCTTCGGCTCAGAAACCGGAGGAGTAATTTCCGCTTTTCCCTCTGCAACCGAACCAAGAAATCCGGTAATTGAGTTCGGCAGACGGGCCGCAGGAAACAGATTGGTCACCGGCTTTTTCACCGACTGAACCAGAATCTCCTTCAACATAGGAAGACTTGCCATTCTTACATCACCCCGCACAGATAAGAATCCGCCATCAGCAGGACGAGAGCAACAGCACCAAGAGCGCCGAGCACCAGCCAGTACATACCCACGACCTGCGTAATTCTGAACCGGGCCATCATCGTCCGCACAACCGTCACGGAAACCACTGACACAAAAATAACCTTCAGAACAAAGAAGATCAGATCAGCTGCTCCCGCAGCAGCTCCCGTAAGTCCGAGGAACGGCGAAAGATTCCACGGCAGCAGAAGGATAATACCGAATGCCGCCATCGCAACCGTCTTCACCGCCTGGGAAAGCGTGAAAAGACCAAGATTCTTTCCTGAATACTCAACCAGAATACCGCCGGCAAGTTCCGTCTCTGCCTCCGGCGAATCAAACGGAATCTTCGACAGCTCTCCGGGCGTAACCCAGGCAAGCATCACCAGAAGAATCAGCAGGGCAACAATACCGAGCGGCCCTACAACATCCCAGACAGAAGTCTGCATCAGTGTCACAAACGAAAAAGGCTCTGCGATGCCGGCGGCTGTCAGCCGCCAGGCAATCGCAATCACGGCAACCGCAAGCGGCAGCTCGTACGCAATCATCGACACCATCTCACGCTGGGCACCAACCGTCGCATACGGCGACCCGGAGGCAAACCCGCCGAGCACCAGAGCCAGAGACGGCACGATCAGCAGATACAGCACGAGAATAACATCGCCCATCTCGCCAAGTACCGGAGCAAAACTGCCGAACGGAAGATACAGCAGAATCGCAATCGACGAAGCAAGAGCTATGATCGGCATCGCGTTGAACAAACAGGGAAGAGCGTTTGCCGGAATAATATTCTGCTTTGCAAACAGCTTTCGCACATCCGTAAACGGCTGCAAAAGCGGCGGGCCGACTCTCGCCTGCATGCGGGCAACAATCCGCCGGTCAATTCCCGAAAGAATCAGACCAAACACAATCCCAAGAATCGCAAGAACGACTGTCCCGCCAACAGCGGCCAGAATCACATTCATTGCATCATCCTCCGGGACAGGTCCACGTCCCCTATGGAGACGTGAGACATCTCTGGAGAATCCCTCATTCTCCGGGACCTTTCATACGACAGACGCGTCAGCTCTTCCTTGGTGAAGACCTTCGTCTTTCCGGCATCCGCGTCGGTAACTGCCACACGGTCAGTACACGAAAGACACGGATCAACCGATGCCACGATGATGGGGATATCCGCAAGCTGGGCACCTTTCAAAATCAGCGGCCATACATGCAGATTGCTGTAGGACGACGCCTTCACCTTCCAGGAAATCGGAGCCTCGGCCTTATCCATCGCAACATAATGCAGACACTCGCCGCGGGGAGCCTCATGACGGCCGACCGCTTCGCCTTCGGCCTTCTTACAGGCCGCAAGAGTCTTTGCGACATTTTCCTCCCACAGAACCGGACCGGCCGGCATATTTGCCAGACACTCTTCGATAATCTCAATCGACTGGGCTATTTCAAAGATGCGGACGACAATACGATCATACGTATCCCCGTTCACCTCACGGCCGTAGACGGTCGGCATGACCGGCTTCAGATCCAGATCGCCGTAGGCTGCATACGGATAATCCACACGGAGATCCGCCGTACAGCCCGACGCTCTTGCGGTCGGGCCGACCGTCGAATAGGCCATCGCCTTCTCAAACGAAAGAAGACCGGTCCCTTTGCAGCGGGAGTTGATAACGGCATCTTCGAGGAACAGCGTCTTCAGCTTCCCGAAAAGATCCTTGTAGGTTGTAAGACAGCGGCGGATCTGCTCATGCTGATCCTCCGTGATATCGCGACGAACACCGCCAATCTGAATAATATCATAGTTCACGCGGTTGCCGGTAATGAGCTCGATGGCATCCATCGCCTCCTCGCGAACCCGCCACGCCAGATAGAACAGCGTATCAAATCCGAGTTCATGCGCCGCAACGCCAGCCCAGAGAAGATGGGACTGAATACGTTCAAACTCCGCAATGATCGTCCGCACGTAATCGGCACGTTCAGGAACCTCGATGCCTGCAATCTGCTCAACCGCCCGGGCGAATGCGAGCGAGTGCGTCACACCGCAGATACCGCAGATGCGGTCTGTTAAATGAACAATCTGTACAGGATTTCGGGACAGACCCATCCACTCAATACCGCGATGCGTCTGACCGGGTGTGAAATCCGCGGAGATGACCTCCTCGCCGACAACCGTCAGTTCAATATGAACCGGCTCTTTTAACGCCGGATGAATCGGGCCGACCGGCACAATATACGGAGCTTTTTTTGCCATTACTCCTCACCTCCGTCGAGCGGTGCAGGCGGACGTCCCGCAGGACGACCGCAGGCCCAGAGATCCTTTACCATTGAGTCGGGGATTTTTTTGTCGTCTTTCCTGAGCGGATACACATTGTCAGGGAAGTCCTGCGGCAGGAAGAATTTGTGAGCTGCCGGAGTAAGACCCTCAATGGTAATTCCCAGATACTCAGTCTTCTCGTGCTCGGTGAACGCCGCACCCTCAAGAAGATCCGTGATCGTCGGAAGACGTGCATCGTTTTTCGGAAGATCCAGCGAAAATATAACCATGTACTCAGACGCTGCCACGCCGCCGTAGATCGAAAAGATGTACTGCACCCGGAGAAGGGAAGAATCCCCGCCGCAGTCGTATCCTGCAATACAGGAAAGATGCGGATACCAGATCCTCATCAGCGCCTCAACTGCCTCGTGTACCATCTCACGTCGAATCGTTATCCAGATATTGATATTTTCCCGTTTTTTACTGCCTTCCGCACGCCGCTGAATCCGAGATTCCAGAACCGCAGACCCGAGATCTGCGGAAAGTTTCTCCACTACAGCTTCAGGCGAAAGAATTTCATCGGTCATGAAGATACACCTCCCTCAAGTCGTTCAAGTTTTGCAATCGCGGTCACCACGCCCTGAATAATTGCCTCGGGACGCGGGGCACAGCCGGGGACGTAGACGTCGACCGGAATAATCTGATCGATCGGGCCTGCAAGATTGTAGGACGTACTGAAAACGCCGCCCGACTGACCACAGGTACCGACAACAATCACAACTTTTGGTCCCGGCATCTGGGCATACACCCGTCTCAGGCGGTCAGCCATCTGATTTGTGACAGGTCCGGTTACCAGCAGAACATCCGCATGCCGCGGAGAGCCGACCAGTTTTACGCCGAACCGTTCAGGATCGTAACGGGGCGTCAGGGTTGCGACGATTTCAATGTCACAGCCGTTGCACGAGCCGCTGTTGAAATGGAACACCCACAGCGATCTGTTCAGTGAAGTTGTCAGTTTCATAGAAGAATCACCACCACAAACAAGACAACAAATCCTATCAGGAACCAGGAGACATAATCGTTCACAATTCCTGAGTGCAGGGGAATGAGTTTGTCATAGTAGGACTTCAGCGCCGCGGTAAATCCCCAGTACATGTTACCGGCACGGATATGCACCGCACCTTTTTCGGGTTCTGCGTTGCCGGAAAGATATGGGGCGGTCTGTTCGGTGTCTTCTTCATAGTCGGACTCGCCGCATCTCCATACAAGATACGAGAAGAGGAGAGCAACCGCTATAACACAGAGCCAGATAAGAGGATTCCATACCCCAAATCCGGTCGCAAGAGTTCCAATCATAATCCGCCTCCAAGAACAGTCGCAATATACTGACCCTGATGCAGCAGGGCATCAGCCGCAGGAGCAACAAGCGTGTTCACGACAAGATCCGGCACAAGACCGAACGCGACGACAAACACCGCAAGGATTGCCATGCCGGCAAGCATACGCTTTGGGACTTCCCGGACTTTTGCATACTCGGGAAGTTCCGGCCCCATAAAGACTGAGTGGAAGACCTTCATGAAAGACGCGAGCGTTAAGATGCTCACGACCATCGCGATTACGGCAATTGCCGGATTAAAGGCAAACGTGGACTCATAGATCATCAGCTTTGAGGCAAACCCGTTGAACGGCGGAATACCGGCAATCGCAAGAGCTCCAATCAGGAAGAAGATCATCGTCCACTTCATTTTATGACCAAGTCCTCCCATCTGGTTGAGGTTCCACACGCCGGTCCGGTAAATCACCGCACCGACCGCGAGGAACAGCAGACCTTTGTACATCGCATGGTTGATGATATGGAAGAGACCTCCTTCCATTGCCATTTTGCCGAACGCGTCGGTGAGCGTCGCGTCCCCCAGTACAGCAAGGGCAACTCCCACACCCAGCAGCATGTATCCGGTCTGGGACACTGCGTGATACGAGAGCAGACGTTTGATGTCTTTTTGCGGGATTGCCATCGTGACACCGATAAACATCGAAAGAACACCAAGAATAATAATAATCCAGCCAACCGTCTGCGAGGTGAACACCTGCCCGTACACCGAGAAGAGAATACGAAACATTCCATACAGACCTGCCTGACTTGCGACGATCATCAGAGCGGTCACCCCGGACGGGGCGACCGAGTAGGCGTCAGGCGTTGCGAAGTGGAACGGGACTGCTCCCGCTTTTGTTGCAAGGCCTGCAATGAACATGACCAGCGCCAGCATATTCAGCGTGGTAAGCGACAGCTGCGATGCGATGACCGCCATGTTCAGCGAGTTGTACTGGGCGTACAAAAGGCCGATGGCGAAAAGAATCATCAAAGCTCCAACCGTGTTGACGATTAAGTACTTCAGCGCCCCTTCTGCGGCAAGTCCGCCGTTTCGGTGATACGCAATTAAGGCGGACGCGGCAAGCGAGTTGATCTCAAGGAAGACGAAGAAGTTGAACATATCGCCGGTTGAGACCATGCCGAAGATACCTGCGGTCAGCAGGAGGTAGAGCGTATAGAACTCGGACCGCGAGCTTCGTTTGCTCTGGGAGACCGTCAGATAAAGAATTACCGCAAACGAAACAATTGCGGCGGAGATGAGCATGAATGCGCCGAATCCGTCGATCGTAAATAGAATGCGGACCGGTATTCCGCCGGAGTCTGCGGGGACTGCTCCTGTACCCGGAGCTGCGCCAAAGACGTAGACAACAGCTCCTCGTGCGTACACCTGTGCGGCAAGGAGAATGGCAACAGCCGACGAGACAAAGGAGGCAAGGATTACCCATGCGTCGCGGATGCTTGGCAGGAATCTGCCGAAGACCGGCGTTAGGAATGCGCCGAAGAGCGGCACTGCTATCAGCAGTGCCGGAAGGTTTGCCATAAGAAGTTCGGCGTTCATTCTTTCAGCCTCCGCATTTCGTTCGCATTTGCGGTGCCGTATTTTTTGTAGATCAGCATCACGAACGCAAGCATGAGAGCGGTTGTCGCAACACCGATAACAATGTTGGTCAGGGTCAGCGCCTGAACGGTCGGCATGACCATCTCGGCACCGGCCGGGGCACTGGTAAAGATCGGGGCAATCCCGTCCTCACGATAGCCGAGGCTGACGAGGAAGAGGTTGACCGCTCCTTCAAGAATACACAGTCCCATGATCATTTTGATCATGTTGCGTTTGAGGAGAATCGTCGCGAACGCAATGCCGACAAGGAGAGCGACCGCGATGAACGGAAGGTTTGCCATCATGGTTCGTCCTCCGTCTGGGCGAAGCTGACCTGCGAGGAATCGTCCTCGTCTTTGCCGGACTCTTTGAGTCCGGCAAACATGTAGAGAAGAACGACGGCAAGACCGCCGAAGACTTCAATACCTACGGCAAAGTTGAGTACCGGGATGATTCCTGCGGTGAAGAGGTCACCTGCGTTCACACCGTAGGCGACAGGGTTGCCGAAGAGTCCTCCGCTCGCGTTGAGCCAGTTGAAGAGGAACGATGAGGCAAGCACGAGTCCTGCAAGAGCGGTGCAGATGAAGAGAATGAGACCTGCCGATTCGATGAGTTTGAAGTTTTTGGCTTCAATGAAGTTTTCCATACACTCGCGGTAGTAGTAACAGACGAGAATGAGGGCAACACCGGTTGCGATCACTGCTCCTCCCTGAAATCCTCCGCCCGGCGAGAGATGACCGTGGGCTACGATGTAGAAGCCGAAGATGAAGATGAACGGAATCAGCAGGCGTCCTGCTGTGCGTCCGATAAGACCGGTTACCATTGTTAATGCCTCCTCCTGAAGAACATGGATACGCCGAGAACGGCGATGAAGAGAACGGTTGCTTCGCCGAGCGTGTCAAACCCGCGGAAATCGAAGACGACTGCGGTGACGACGTTGTTTGACCCTGTGTCAATCTGCGAGTGGTCGAGATAATACTGATCCGTCGCCGAGGCCTGCGGGTGACCGAACGACAGGCCGAACGAGGGCAGGAGAAGAATCAGTGTGACCGCAACGATGAGGAAGACGGCAAGTTTTGCCGGTACTGAACAGCGTGTCATCTTAGTCACTCTCCTCGCGGGTTGTTCCGCGAATGGCGATGATAAGAATTGCCGTTGAGATTCCCGCACCAATGGCGGCCTCGGCGATTGCGACGTCCGGGGCCTGCAGGATGAAGAACTCCAGAGCGAGCAGGAAACTGAACGCGGCAAAGGCGATTGCCGCGGCGATGAGATCTTTTAAGAAAAAAACCGCAACGCCGCAGAGAATCATTGCTGCGAGGAAGAGGATGTGCAAGATGACGTAGCTTGACGGGAAGAGTTCGATCATTTGCGTGCCTCCTCCTGTGCCATCATCTTGGGTTCATCCTTTGCAAGGGCGTCAATGACATGGACTTTGGGAGTGTTGCCGGAACGGTATGCACTGCGGGCAATTGCATGAGTCGATGTGGTCGCGGTGACAACAACGATGATCAAAGCCAGCAGGACATGTGCTCCGTAGTTAAGCCATGCATCCTGTCCTGCGACATAGAGCGTGTAGGCGTACAGGAGTACGGCAAGGCCTGCGAAGAGTATGCCAAAACTGCCGACGAGTCCTGCGGCATGGATTCTGGTGTAGAAGTCCGGGAACCGGAACAGTCCGATAACACCGAGGATACTGAAGACGACGGACAGTACAACAAAGAGGATGATGAGTGCATCAATCATTCGAGATCACCTCTGATGAGTTTTGCAACGTAGAGTGTTCCAACAAACGACAGCAGGGCATACACGATTGCAACGTCGATGAAGCCGGGCTGCGCAAAGCGGATGGAGAGGATGATCATGAGAATGACCACCAGTACATTGATGACGTCAAGCGCAAGCATCCGGTCGGCGTTGGTCGGGCCAATCCACATCCGAATGCCGCAGGCAAAGATCAAGAGAACGAAGATGATTGATGCAATCATGAAGATGTCAATGTCCATCATTCGGTGATCCTCCGAATCCATTTGGCGAGGTCAAGTTTTGCGAAAATTTTACCGGGTTCACGGGTTTCTGCCGGGTCGTCGCCAACGTCGAGACAGTGAATGTAGAGCTCGCGGGTTTTTTCGTTGACGTCAACGGTGGCGGTTCCGGGCTGGAAGGTGATGGACGCGGAGAGAAGCAGTGCTCCTGCATCAGTTTTGAGTCCGGGCGTAAGTTTGACGATGCCGGGTCTGATGTTTCTGCCGGTCACAATCTTCCATGCGACGGTGAAATTAGCGATAATCAGTTCGATTACAAACGGAATGATATAGACTGCAAGCAGCAGCCAGCGAAGCGGGTTGGCCATGGCGTACCGTTTTCCCTGCCACAGCTTGCAACATAGCAGCCCGGTAATAATCGAAAGAATTAGTCCAATTATGAGTTCGGGTATTGACCAGAGGAGAATCGCGTTGGTTTCTCCGGCACTTCCTATGGATAATACCAGATAGATGATGAATGCGGCAATGGTCGCTGAGATAAAAGGGACGATGCTTTTCATGGGCAGAACAGTCCCCTTGTGGTTGTGTTCATCTGTTTGTTCATACACACCTCCCTACACAGTGTAGGGTTTCTGCGGGTCAACTCCGGACCTGCATCTATTATAATAGTGTGTATGAGCAATTAAGGTGTGCGCTCAGAGAGGGAGGAAGAGGAAGTTTCCGGGCGTTGATCTCCCCGGTATCAGAGATGTGGGAAAGTATCACCTCTGTTCCTGTATCCTATATTAGCTGTATCTGCGAAAGTATAGGAGAGCGAACAACCAGTTCCTGCGTGAGAAAATATGAAGTGTCGAAGTCTTGGAAGTACCGGTCTTTGGGTAAGTGAGATAGGTCTTGGAGCCGAATGGCTGGAACGCCGCAGCAAAGAAGAGGTGAAAGAGGTAATTGATCTCGCTGAAGCCTGCGGGATCAACATTCTGGACTGCTGGATGGCAGGACCAAACGTCCGTACCAATATCGGTGCGGCGATTGCCGGCAGGCGGGAACGCTGGATCATTCAGGGGCATATGGGTTCCACCTGGCAGGACGGTCAGTATGTCCGCAGCCGGGATATGGAAAAAGTCCGGGAGGCGTTTTCCGATCTGCTTACACGACTGCAGACGGAGTATATCGATCTTGGCATGATTCACTACGTCGATGAAGCCGCGGATTTCCAAAATATTATGGAAGGAGAGTTCATCGACTACGCCCGCGAACTGAAGAAGGCAGGGGTCATCCGTCATCTCGGTATGAGTACGCACAATCCCGCTGTCGCGAAAATGGCCGCACTCTCCGGTGAGATCGAGGTAATTTTGTTCAGCATCAATCCTGCGTTTGATCTCCTGCCCGCAACCGAGGACATCAACATGTATTTCGCGGAAACGTACGATGAGTCGCTTGGCGGCATTGCGCCGGAACGCGAGGAGCTGTACCGGATCTGTGAACAAACGGGCGTTGCTCTCACGGTGATGAAAGGGTACGGCGGGGGACGTCTCTTTTCCGCAGAGACGTCGCCGTTCGGTGTTGCCCTGACACCTGTGCAGTGCATTCACTATGCCTTAACCAGGCCTGCGGTCGCAAGCATTATGGTCGGATGCAGCACTCCCGACGAGCTGAGGGCGGCGGCGACCTACGAGACGGCGACAGAGGAGGAGAAGGATTATGCCACGGTTCTCGCACATGCCCCGCATCATGCCTACTTCGGGCAGTGTACCTACTGCGGTCACTGTGCTCCGTGTCCGTCCGGCATCGATGTTGCGATGGTAAACAAGCTGTATGATCTTGCGGTGATGCAGGAGCGTGTGCCAGCCTCGCTTCGTGCCCACTACCATGATCTTTCTGCTTCGGCGGATGATTGTGTCGGATGCGGAGGCTGCGAAGAGCGCTGTCCGTTCGGCGTTCCGGTTACGGAACTGATGAAAAAAGCAAGAGTTCTGTTTGCGCTGAAACGGTAGTGGGATTTTTCAGTCTGCTCTTTCGCACTCGGCTTCGCAGTTGTGTTCCAGCTGATCGGCCATGTTCTGACATCCCCATGTGCAGAGCTGATCGAGAATGGGCATGAGACTGCGTCCTTTTTCGGTGAGCGAGTACTCAACCCTCGGCGGAATTTCGGGATATACGGTCCGGGAAAGGAGACCGCTGTCTTCCAACTCGCGAAGCTCTTTGGTGAGCATACGCTGGGTGATCCCATACCGCATGCCGGTAAGTATCTGGCTGTACCGGAGAGTCCCCCCTTCCAGCTGATAGAGAATCAGGGCCTTCCATTTACCGCTGATGATACTTACCGCCGCATCAATGCCCGTCATATATTTCGGCTTGGTTTCAACCGCCGCAGAACCGTCCATGAGTATATGTTTGCACGAACGCGGGAAATATATTGCGACGGGGAGACCTCGCCCGTCTGTTCCTAAAGAAGAATATCCACCACAAATCCGGTCAGCATTGCAAACACCATCACATATCCCAGATAGAAGAGGAACGGTTTTGCGCCCAAAACGATCTTCATCGCGCCAAGATTGGTGATTTTTGTTGCGGGTCCCGTAATCATGAACGCCGCGGCTGCTCCGGGACTCATACCCATGCGCAGCCACTCCATCAGAAGCGGAATCGTTCCGCCGCCGCAGACATAGAGCGGCACCCCGAGAGTTGCCGCCATCAGTACACCAAATCCGTGCTGATCGCCGAAGAGTGCCGCAAACCCTTCCTGCGGTACATACATCTGAAAGAGTACGGCAATCACGATGCCGAGCAGGAAGTATCCGCCGGTCGCCCGGAAGTTTCGATAAATGTTCAGCAGCAGCCGTTTCGCCGGACTCGAATCGATATCGCGGCACGACGGCTCGGCAAACCCGGAAAAGTTGAAAAAGGAACGGTTCCGGTACAGATAGCGGATACACAGACCCGCCGTAACACCGCAAAGAATACAGGAAAAAAGCCGGACCATAACCATCGTTTCTCCCAGGGCCATACTATAGAACAACAGCTGCGGGTTGAGAAGAATCGAACTCATCATAAACGCCGCAAGCCAGTCGTCCCGTGCGCCGTTCTCGGAAAACGCTGCGGCAATCGGGATCGTGCCGTACATGCAGAGCGGAGACGCAATACCTACCAGCGATGCAGGGATCAGACCGAAGATACCGAGACGTTTGGTTTGCAGCACAGAAAACAGCGTATGAATTTTTTCTTTGCCGAACACCGAAATAACCGAACCAAACACGGTTCCCAGAACCCAGTACGGCAGAATCTGTTCCAGTTGTACGGAAAAATAGTAGGTGAAGTAGATCAGCTGACCGGAAAGATACTCAAGCATCTAAACGTACCAGCGTGTAGGTCTGACTGCCGATACCAAGTTCTTCGGCATAGTCCAGGAGGTGGGTGCCGTTTCGTGATTCGATCCGCTCAATGAGATGCCGGCTCTGGTCTGCCGGAGCGGCATAGATGAGATCCACACTGGCCCGGTCAATGGCAACAGGATCAAGGGATGCGAGAATGCCGATATCGTCCAGTTCGGGATGTGCGGCGTTGGCGTCGCAGTCGCAGTCAACCGAGAGGTTGTTGAGGATGTTGATGTACACAATGTTTTCGCCTTTGTCATCGATCACGGCCTTTGCCGCTTCTGCCACCTGTTCGAGGAACTGATCGGTACTTGCAGAGAAGAGACCGCCGCCCTGACCGTTGCCGTGCACGAGTAGTTTCCCGGATGCGGAGGAAAGACCTACGCCAAGATTTTTGAAGGTACCGCCAAACCCTGCCATTGCATGACCTTTGAAGTGGGCGATGGAGATCAGGGAGTCATAGTTTTCATAGTGAGAACCTATCAGTGCTTCGGTAAGCCGGGTTCCTCCGGTTACGGGAAGTTCTATCTCGCCGTCCGCGTCGAGAATGTCGACCGGCGCATAGGTAAATCCATGATCTTTTGCGACCTGAAGGTGCATCGCAGTACTCGCCCGCTGACCACCGTATGCGGTGTTCGAGTCAACGAAGGTTCCGTTTACCGAGAGTACCAGTTCGCGGATCAGATCCGGCGAGAGGTAGTTGGTGTTTCCATACTCGCCCATGTGGATTTTTATCGCGGTGTTTCCTTCCGCCGTCCGGTTCAACGCGTTGTAGACCTTCATCAGACCTTCAGGGCTGATGTCGGCGGTCATGAAGACGACCGGAGTATTCATGTCCGTATCTGTTGTACCGGTTACGGTCGGGAATGGCGTTGCCAATGCAGTTGGTGCAGGTGTGGACGCTGGTGTGACGGTGTCATCGCCGGGACTGGTGCCGATACATCCGGCACCTACTGCCGCAAGCAGTAGACATACTGCTGCGATCATCCCTATCAGGTATTTTTTGGTAATATGCACCATTTTTTTCTCCGGGAATATCCGCTCTCCCAGTTGATGTGCAGTACAGGACCTTTCTCTGTTGCAGTCACTGGTGTTTCAGCAAAAAATTCACGAATATATTTTGGAATGTTTCTATTTATACGAAAAAGTATCAGGTATTACCGAAAGGAACAGGATGTATCGTAAGGCACACTATGTATCCTTAGACTGAATAGGAAAAATGCCGCAGGTATTTGCAGGTCTTCGCCTCCCCCAATAGCTCATCCATGCATAATCATGTTCACGCGAAGATCCAAACTATATCTCTGCCTTGCGCTCCGGGGTGTTCTCGAAAGCAGTTGGTATATACCAAATCACTTCCGGTCCCGGACCTGTATGCCGGTCTGACCGGATGCGAATCTTTTTTGAGAAATTGCATCTCAATTACCGGTTAGTATCATGGTTGTGTGCAGTACACATCCCTGTTTCTGAGTCCTATATTTTAGCGGGAGGCAAAAATATCTTCAGAAAATAACTGGTGGTCCCCTTTATGAAAAATATATCACTCCCCTTTACTCTTGTCATACTGCTGCTTGCAACAGTGTTCATGGCAGGATGTGTCAGCAGTCCTTCAGACTCTGTCCAAGGAACTGCTGTGCCAAATGTTACCAGCGGAAATGAAACATCCCCGAAAATTCTGATCGCCTACTTCAGCCGTACCGGTAATACCGAAACGGTTGCCAAGATGGTTGCCGAAGAGACGAACGGGACATTGTTCCGTATCAGTACTGCCGAGCCGTACCCGGAGAGTTACGAGGAAATTCTCGATTTGGCACAGACAGAGCAGCAAAACAATGCACGACCGGCACTTTCCTCTCATGTGGAACGTATGGACGAGTACGATATCATCTATCTTGGTTATCCGATCTGGTGGGGTACCATGCCAATGGCCGTAATGACATTTCTTGAAGAGTACGATTTTACAGGAAAAACCATCATGCCGTTTTGTACCAGCGGAGGAACCGGACTTGGCCGCAGCATGAATGATATCAGAGCGGCAGTCCCTGAAGCGGTAGTGATGGATGGTCTTGCCCTCAGCGGTAACAGTCCAGACAATGCCGGCAGGGTGGCTGAGTGGGTTGCAGGAAGTGATATCCCGAACAAATCTCCTGCGAGAGATATGCCGAAACTGCGAATAACCGCCGGTGATGCGGTTCTTACGGCGACACTACTGGACAATCCCACCGCACGAAGTCTGGCAGAACAGCTTCCGCTAACGGTCAAGGTCACTGATTATGCGGGCGCAGAAAAGATCTTTGATGTACCAAGACCGCTTTCCACCGAGGATGCACCGGCAGGATATGATCCAAAAACTGGCGATATTGCCCTTTATTCTCCGTGGGGAAATGTTGCCGTGTATTATCATGACGCACCCTATGCAGGAGGTCTTGTGCCAATCGGCAGTATTGATGATGACGGAGTTGCAATGCTTGGTGAAATCAGCGGAGACTTTTCTCTGGTACTTGAGATCATGGAGTAAAGATTAAAAAAATCGTGAACTGTGATGCAGATGCCAAAAAAAATTCTTATTGTCTACTACTCGTACTCATCCCATACCAAAAAAGTTGCAGAAATACTTGAAAAACTTACCTGCGGCACGATTCTCCGAATCGTGCCGGACGATCCCTATCCGGTTTCTTATCAGGAGACGGTTGACAGAGCGAAAAAGGAGATTTCTTCGGGGTATCTGCCGGAGCTGAAAAGTCCGACCGAAAATGCCAGCGGTTATGATATCATCTTTGTCGGATCCCCGAACTGGTGGAGTACTCTTGCGCCGCCGGTTGCCGCATATCTTGCCAGGCAGAATCTTTCCGGTAAAACCATTGTGCCGTTCTGTACGCACGGCGGCGGTGGAGCAGGGAGAGTTGAACAAGACATTGCGGCAATGTGTCCGGACTCTTCGATACAAGAGGCGTTCGTATCCTATGAGGACAGCGCCAAAGAGACGGATGTCGCGGTCTGGCTTTCAACGATCAAGGCGGTTGAATAAACAGAATACAATTCGAGAAGCGAGAAAAATGAAACAAAATACATTATCAGATTCCTTTCCCGTGAACAGCATGAAGATCACGGTTATTACCGGCAGTCCTCACAGAAACGGAACGTCAGCACTTCTTGCCGACCAGTTTATCGCTGGTGCCCGAGAGGCCGGACATGAGGTTTTCAGATTCGATGCAGCATTTGAAAAGGTACATCCCTGTTTTGGCTGCGACAAGTGCAGGTTTGCCGGTGAGAAATGTGTCCATCGCGATGCTATGGACACCCTAAATCCGCATCTTCTTGCGGCTGATATGGTGGTATTGGTGACGCCGCTCTACTACTTTGGTATGTCAGCACAGATCAAGGCAGTTATCGATCGGTTTTACGCGAACAATTATGCGTTGATGGAGAGTTCAAAACGTGCTGTTCTGCTGGCAACTGCGGCTGATGATCAGGCCCGGACTATGGATGCACTGATTTCGCATTACAAAGCAGTCGTGTCATATCTTGGTTGGGAGGAGGCAGGGATTCTTTCTGCGACTGGTTGCGCCAGGCGCAGTGATATGGAGAGAACATCATACCCGGAGGTGGCCAAAGAGATGGGGAGAAGTTGCGGGAGTGTTCCGGACAGAGAGAGAAAGAGTTGATGGTGATGGAGGAAAATATTTTTAGACGCGACCTTGCCGGTGAAGTGATACGACCGGACGACCCCGAATATTTCCAAATACAGGAGGTGATCGATGCGGCAGAGAGGATATGTGCAGAGCTGAACGGTTCGTATCACACGGACGAGGAGAAGAGAAAACTTCTGAGTCTGCTGACCAGTACCGAGATTGATGAAACTTTCCGGATACTGCCGCCGTTTTACACGGATTTCGGCAGAAACATCAGGGTCGGGAAAAATGTGTTTGTGAATCACGGCTGTACGTTCATGGATCGGGGAGGGATTACGCTTGAGGATGATGTGCTGATTGGGCCGAAGGTAAATCTGATCACAACGAATCATCCGCTGAATCCGGAAGAGCGGCATGCGACTATCTCGCTTCCGATTGTAATTGAGAAAAATGCCTGGGTTGGTGCTGCGGCAACGATTCTTCCGGGCGTTACGGTTGGAAGGAATGCGGTTGTTGCCGCAGGAGCGGTCGTGACAAGGGATGTGCCGCAAAATTCTGTGGTTGCCGGAGTTCCGGCACGGGTGATGCGGACAATTCCCTGATCTTTTTTGAATGGTGTACTTTCACGGGTTTTCCGGGACGACCGGGTGGTTTGCTGCAAGGGTCATGAGAAGGATTCCGGCAAGAGTGCAGATGATTGCCCCAAGATATTCGAGTAGGGTGAGAAGGTCTGAAGCGGAAAAATGGTACATGAACCCCAGCATATTGCACAGTAAGGGAAGAAGGAGAATAATGGGCGAGAGGACGCCAAGAAGCTGCGGCAGTCGGGGGGATTTTTCCATGGGGATGGTAAACCAGACAGGAATAAAGAGGAGGAGAACCAAGGGAAGAATTACGTAGATTATCGTGGAGAGAGCACCTGCGATATTGGGGAGAATGAACCCTCCGACGCTGCTCCATAATACGAAGAAGAGTGCGGGGATTACTGAGGAGACTGCGGCAAGGATGTATTTTTTCTGCGGGACGGCGGTGCGGACGTACCGGATTGCGCCGTGTGCAGGGAGAAGGAGAAAGAGCAGTACGGCAATGGCGCATGGGATGCTGAAGAGGGGCGAGCCGAAGAGAACAGAGTTCCCTTCAGAAAAGCCGGGCGTTCTGAAAGATGTTATGGTGAGATAGTGGAGAACGAGGGAGAGCAGCGGCAAAAAGTAGATGAGGGAGAGTTCAAGAACGCTGAGGCGGGCAATTTCGGTATTGGTACTTTTTTGTACTGTCATGGTTTCCGACATCCTTTGATGAACTGGGTTGTGTGATCGGATACATTCATTGTTCTTCCGGGTATGTGAATCCCCGGTAAAGGAGAAGGATACCGGCAAGAGTTGTGACTGTTACTGAGATGAAGACAAGGGATATGGCGATGATATTTTCGTCTGCATTTCTTCCAAGTGAAAACAGAAATACGTAACTGAGAATCTGTACGATCGGGGCGAGGAAGGCAAGTATCTGGGGAATGCGGCAGGGTGTACGCAGCCCGGGAATGGTAAACCATGCAGGGATATAGAAAAAGAGAAGAAACGGGTAGATGAAGATATAGAGGATAGCAAAGATACCGGCAAAGATGCCGGATGGTCCAACCCCGAACATTGGCATGAAAAAGATGAGGAGAGCAGCGATAACCAGAGAGATCATGCCAAGATGAATGGATTTTTTTCCGGGCTTGATTGTTGCTGCGTACAGATGGATTCCAGCGGCAGGAAGGATAAGAAGCAGCAGGGCAACGGTACAAAGCAGATAGATGATGAATGGAGACGTGCCGTTTGGCTGGAGGTTTGCCAGAATGGTTCCTGCGTTGAGAAGGGGCAGGAAGTAGATGAGCGAGATGAAAATGACGCTCAGTTTGGCGGTTTGTGTGGGATTCATAGACATCAGGTGACAATCTGCATGAGATGGTAGTAGTTTCCGTTCCAGTGAATATATTTTGAGGAGTAAGTCGCAAGAATTGCGCCTGCTTCACCTCTGCTGAGACAGTTTCCTCCAGATTTGATGACGAAGAACGGGTTATCTGATACGGCAGGTCGTGATCCGTTCTGCAGGATATCTTTGAGCGCAGGGTATTTGTCGAAGTCTTCATCGGTCAGAATTTTGATGTTTGTATCAGACGGAGGAGGGTTTTGGTCAGTATAGCCGCTTTCCTGAATAGTCAGTTGTGCGTCTGGGTATGAGAAGAGATATTGACCGCCGATGAACAGACAGATAAAGATAAGGATGATGCCGAGAATTATTGCAACAGATTTCTTTTCCATGAGCGTTGTTTTCCTTTTTGATGGATGATTGATGATGATTATTGGTTTATTGTCAGGAGAAGTATATATAAATATTGGGTACTTTCCGACAGAAAGAAAAAATGATCTGGGTGCCGGTATTTCTCTCCGTACTGGCTGATGATGTGCTGCGTTTCTGCTTTGGTTATGGACGGCAGAGTATGTATGGATTTCGGCAAAACTGGCGTTGTTCGTGAGGAGGTATCCCCAAATGCTACGATATGGGGGGACGTCTGAAAATACCTGATTTTAAGGGCAATACAACACGCTGTCCCAGATTATATGTCCTGTTTACGACCTGTTTATGGACTTACAGGAGGGGCGTCCGAAATTCATGAAAAAAAACGATGCCGGATAGCCAGAGTATGTCGCACTTTTACTGAGACCGACAGAGGGGATTTGAGACGCTTTTGATGAACTGGTGGGGCATTCCATCGTCGAAATTACGGGCAGTCTATTCTGTAAAATTGATGGATTTTCAATTTGCGGAAAATATGAGGGTATTTTTGGGCGATGTCAGGGAGTTTGGGCGGTTTTGTATGTGCATTATCAAACCGCGTCATGGGAGGGATGAGCGTATGGCGAAAATGCCGGTCACGGTAACTCTGGAACCGGATCCAGCCCGACAAGCTCCAGTAATTCGTTTGCCTGATGAATTGGAAGCCCAAGGACTTTTATCCCCGGGTTACCGGGACCGTAAAGAAGGACATGGTACTCCAGATTTGATGGGCCAAATCGTCGATCTGCGCCATCAGGAATGGTGATAATGATTTTTTGGACGTCAACGGTATGGATTACCGGCTCATATCCCCCGCGATCAATCCACGTAAGTTCTATTGGAGTACTATACTGCATCAGTACGACCGTTCCATACCGCCTACAGTCCTTGATATTCCCCGGGGCGATGGTTGCAAGAAGATTCTGAAGATTTTTCTCTGCTAACTGCTCTATTTTTTTAACAACAAGAGTACCATTTTCCGGAATGATCTCCTCTTGGTGAGAGATTATTGAGAGGCCGGGGAAACGTTCGGTCAAAGTATCGTGTGGAGAATGGAGGGCTTTTGTCTGATACAGAATGCTGCCGTACTGGATGAGGCAAATGGCCATGATACATCCTATAAGGATGACAACTGCGAAGAATACGATGAGTTTGAGGGTCTCTTGGCGGGACATGGTGGGTACCTTTCTGCTATATTTTCCTGCGAGAGATGATAAAGAGATTGACCAATGTGTGAGAGACGCTGTGAGAACTCCGCGATCGTTTTACGGGAGGGAAAAACGGTGAGAGATACATATGAGCGGTTTTTTTCCTCACTCCATGAGTTTATTCTGAATCCGGGTCCGGAATGTATCCCCGAACCGGCTCCTTAATGGAATGGGGTCTTCTCCGATCAGCTCCAGAATTTCATTCGCCTTCTCAAGCGGCAGGATAATGGTGTGATCCAAATCACCATCGCGAATGGGAGATACATAGTAGTACAGGTGATTGCGCTTATTCGGCACGTCCGGAATGGTCACGTAAATTCGATCAATCAGAACGGTGGAGTTTCGCTGATACTTTCCATCTTCTAACGGTGGACAGATGAGTTCACGCGTTGGAGTGTAATGTATCTCTAGTGCAACGCCGTTCCGGGCTGCCTCCCGTACTTGTACATTGCCCATGGCATACCAATTATCATAATTCTCCTGAACGAACTGTTCGATCAGTTCGATCACGGCGGTATCATTTTCTGCGGTTATTTCCACGCCGTGAGATACGATAGAGAGACCATCTTTTTCCGCAATTCCCAGACGAGATAATGAGGGGTCGTCAGGCGGCACAGTTGTTTCATTCACGTACGGGATGAGGCAGAGAGCTATGAGACATGCGATAGCGAGGAGAACTGCGAAGAACGCGATGAGTTTGAGGGGTTCATTGCGGGACATGGGTACCTTTCTGCTATATTTTCCCGCGAGAGATGATAAAGAAATTGACCAAAGTATCATCAGATAAAAAAAGTGTGTGTTCAGCGTATTTGTTCTCTACTTAGAGATAGGAAGAGAAGAGCTGAATGGTTCTTCTCTTCTTCTCCTGCCGGATTCCCCCTGTCATCAGATGATACGATGGGAAAATCCTGCAAGCTTCAGCAGTTCGTTTGCCTGTTCACGAGGCATCTGAAGAGTCACCATACCGAGCCGTTTCTCAGGCTTATCCACGATGATGTAGGAGGAAATTTTCCTGTCGGAGTCGGGTTGATCCGGGATGGTGACGGTAATTCGTTCTGCGAACACCTGTTCTTGGGTTCCGACAGCAATGTCTGTCCAGATCAGTGGCTGCGGTGTGGTGTACGTCATGGTGATGACAACACCCTCCCGTTTGCAGTCTGCTATGTTGACTCCGTCACATGCAACGAAGTACCGATAGTCCTCCTCTGCGTACTGTTCCATTTTTTCCATGAGGGCGGTTTCGTTCTCCGGGATGACATAGATTCCGTGAGAGATGACGGAAAGACCGTCCACCTCAGTGAACACTCAGGCATAACTGAGACAGAATATTGCTGCGGCAAAACAGATAATGGTGACAATGATTGCGGTAAGCGTACTGCGGGACATGGATGTTTTCCTTCAGTGGTATCTTTTCCCGCAGGAGATGATAAAGAGATTGACCAAACTGTGATAGGTGAGTTTTCACCACCTGCTGACACGTTTTACGAAAAAAAAAATGGATACCAACTGTCCCGAAGAAATGGTCACGATGACTCAGAAACTGGATTCACTCCGATCATGTCCAGCAGTTCGTTTGCCTGCCCGC
>CAZABQ010000004.1:0-37744 GCA_964483485.1 uncultured Methanomicrobiales archaeon | reverse complement strand
CTGTGCAAATCCGCTTATCGGGAACAGATCTGTATAGGATGCCGCGCCGGTACCGGCAAACTGAACGGTGGTAAAGTTGTCTTCATCTCCGTTAACTGCGGCTGCCGGAACTGCGAGGAAGAGAATACAGATAAAGAGAACGAGTAGAGGAGGTTTCATGATATGCACACCTTTTTTACGTAATGGATAGATGGCTCCCGTATTATATTAAGTGTGAAGATTGTGACAAAATGCAGGTTTTACGGGTTTTAACAAGTAATTCTTGCTTGTAGATAACGTATGGTGAGTGACCGTGACTGTGCCTGCCGACCGGACAATTCTCTGGAATTTGGAGGCAGTAGTAAAAGAGAGTACATGGGGGGAGGAATCTCTGCTATGGTTTTTTTCGTGATTGTGTCCTGTTGGGTGGTGAGCGGGCAGGATGAAAAAAGGAACCGGGAATCAGCGCGAGTCTCGATCACTCCGACAAGACATGAACAAAAATTGTCGTTTGTCATCCTCTAAAAAGAACCGGCAGTCATCATCCGTCAACCGGCTGACACACGGCTCCCGGCACTCATATTGTTTATCTATCCAACTCATCAGATAAATACCAATCATCGCAGACGAAAAAGAACAGAACAAAAAAAATCACCATACCACACATGACCGCCTCCTCACCTGAATCATTCCCGAAAAACGACAAAAAAATAATCCCCACCCTGTGTAAGAAATACAGTAAGAAGGAATAGGGATGTAGGAGGCTATGAAGAAACACCACAATCCTTTTTTCAAACATCCCGCCGTCAGGACTCAAACCCTGCGTCATTCCCCCTTCAGTCAGGCCTGCTGCAGACCAAAGAAACTCCCCAGCATCTCCCGTGACGAAACCGGCATCAGATGTGCATATGACCCAAGTGTCCGGTGCACCAGCGCACCGTCACGACCGCCGGAAATGCCGGCTCCCCGGTTCAGCCGGTACGCATACGACACACCCCGATCCATCACAATCCCGCTGTAATGGAACTCATGACCCCGCAACAAAAACTCGCCACCCGGAAGAGACGCCGTCCCTGTCACATATCCAAGAGCCTTGCGGACAGGCATATGTGTATCTCCGGCAAACACCCCGCACATCTCAGCCGAAATCGCCGCATCCCGCCCTTGCCATCCGCGCTCAAGCGTCAGCGACCGCGTCAGATACATCAGACCCCCGCACTCCGCATAAATGGGAACATCATTCTTTGCAGTCTCCAACACCGCCTCCTGCATCGCATCATTTCTCTCAAGCTCCTCCAAAAACAGCTCAGGATACCCCCCGCCGAAAATATACCCGTCCGCCTCAGGCAGCCGGTCATGCACCGGACTAAAATGAATCACTCGTGCCCCAAGCCCCTCCAGAACCGCCGTCAGCTCCCCGTAATAGAAATTAAACGCCTCATCATACGCAACAGCAATCGTCATCTCAGGCTCTGGACGCGCTGAAAGCACACGGCACACATCATTTCCCGCAAAAACCTTCTCCTCAGCAACCGCCTTCACCGCATCCATATCCACATACTCCCCAATCACACCCGTAATACAATCGATCCTCTCGTGGAACTCCGCATTATCAGACCCCTCACGATAGGGAACAAGCCCCAGATGCCGCATTGCAAGCTCCATCTCAGGCTGCCTGGGCACCGCACCCAGAACCGGGATATTACAGTAATGTTCAATCGCCTTCTTCGCCTTACTAATATGCCGCTCCCCCATCACATTATTCAAAATCACCCCCTCAATACGCACCTGCGGATCAAACGCTGCAAACCCCTTCACAAGCGCCGCCGCACTCCGTGTAATACTCCGCGCATTCACCACAAGAACCACCGGAAGATCAAACATCTTCGCAACCGACGCCGTACTCCCCACATCACTCAGCGCATCAATTCCCTCATACAAACCCCGAACTCCTTCAACAATACCATACTCAGCTCCCTTTGCCCCATACGAAAAAAGACCCACCGTCTCCTCAGGAGTCTGAACGAACGTATCAAGATTATATGACGGACGCCCCGTAACACCCGCAAGATACGACGTATCAATATAATCCATCGCAACCTTGTAGGTCTGCACCGCAGACTTCTGGGAAAGAAGCCCTGCAATCGCAAGCGTCACACTCGTCTTTCCTGCTCCCGACCGGTCACCGGAGATCAGAAGCGACCTCATACAAGACTCCGGAGCACCGCCCCGAACTCGCTCTCCACAATCTCGTGCACACCCAGCGTCTTCGGATGCAGATCCACCTCGACCATCACATGCAGATGCCCCTGATCCTTCAGCGGAGCAACCTGACGAGGACCATTCGTAACAGAAAACACCACAATATCTGCAAGCGCCTCAGGAGAAAGCGCATGAGGAACACCAACCAGCAGAATAAAATCCGGTCTCACCTCTGCAATCCTTGCCGCAATCAGATCACCGTTTCCGCCATACTCATCAAGAGCACCAATCAGCTCAGGACTCACACCCCGGGCACGCATCTGTGACAAAATCGCCGCAGCATCCCCCCGTACCTTCGGAAGCCCCCGCTCCTCAAGGTTTGCAACATATGTAATATCTCCCTCGGGAACCGCATCATGCAGCGCAAGAAGCTCATCCGCAAACATATACGCCGTCTCCTTCTTCGCATTCATAATCGCCATACCGCGCTTCCCTGACCTCGCAAGCGCAAGAAGCTCCTCAGCCGCCACATGCTTCAGGTCCCCGCGGGACGGCGCAATATAGGTCTTACATGCCGCTCCCCGCGCCCGCTCGGTAGCATTTGCCGCCGCAAGAACCGTCCTCTGCCGCTCAAGCTCCTCACCACTGATCCATCCTGCCGCCGCCGCCGGCTCGAGTGCCGCAATCACCCCGTCGATATTTTCGCGGAACCCTGCGTGAATATTTACCGCAATCGCAGGCGTTGCAATACCAGACGCCTCAATTGCCGCCTCCATATCTTCACCAATAATCATTGAAACACAGGTACCCACAACCGCAATTCTCTTGGGCGAGAACTCCTCTTCTGCATAGCGAAGAACATCCTCAAGCAGCCGCTGACCGCCGAAGATGAACTCCTCATCCCCAAGTGACGTAGTCAGAACGCGGATACCGTCCTCCTCCAGCAGGCGGGCATGCTTAAACGAACACCCTGACGGGCCGTGCAGAATCGCAAGATCAACATCCAGATCCCGCAGCGTATAGAGCGCTGCAACAATCGAACTCGGGCGTGGCTGAACATATCTCATCGTCATACTTATCTCCATGTTTTTGCGGCAAGGAGGACGCATCCTCCGGTTTGTTCGGCAAGATCAAAAGCCGCAGACTTCGCCGCCGCAAGCGTTCCAAAAACTGCGTCTGCGCAGATATCTGCGGCAGCACACGTATCGCCGCATCCGGCAATCAGCACCGTGTGTGCCGGAGCAACGCCCGCAATCGCACGACGGATCTCACTCTCTGAAAACCCCTCGCAGACCGCATGATGCTCCATTCCTATCACCAGAATAATTGGAAGACCCGGATGCATTCTGCGCAGATATACAGCGGCCTCAATCGTCGTGTCGGCATTCGTGCCGCTGTTCGCATTGTCAAGAACGACAATGCCGTTTTCCTCAAACAGACACATCCTGCCTGCAAGTGCCGAAAAATTTGCAAGCCGCTCCACCGGAAGACCCAGGAGAATACCTGCGGCACAGGCGGCGGAAAGTGCCGCGCGGTATCCTGCAAGCGTCAGCAAAGGATTCGTCAGCTGACCGCCTTCCCAGAAAAGCCTGTCCCCGGCCACACTGACTATATCCTCAATCACGTGCCAGCCGGTACGCACCGGAACACCACGGGGAACAACAACCGTCTCGCACCGTTCAAGACTCCGGCACTTCTCCAGAAGTGCGCTCTTGGTTCCTGCCGCGATCGGATAATCAGCAGCAGAGGTAAGAATACCCAGCGTCCCAAAACCCGCAACTCCTGCCGACTCCTCGGCAATCAGCCATGCGGCCCCAAAACGCTGCGCATCCTCACAGGCATCAATGACCGAAGCAGGCGTAATACTCTTTTTCCGGAGAAATTTCTTTTCCGGATACAAAAACGTCCCGCTGCTCGTATGCAGAATTCCACATTCGGTCATCAGTGACGCAAGTGCAAAAGTAGTTGTGGTCTTGCCGCGCGCACCCGTAATCTCCACGGACATTTTGGGAGGCAACACAAGATCGCGCACCATCTCGTGATGCGTTACAACAGCCGCCTTCCGAAGGAGCGGATGTGCCGGGTTCAGATGAACTGGTGCTGTCACCAGATCATAATTTTTGGCGGCAGCATCCTCAGCGGGAAATCCTGATCCCCGGTACACATCCACTGCATCAGCCTCATCACCGCGCAGCCGCAAAGCTTTGGCGATATCACAGCCGCCGTGGATTGTATCAAGAACCAGCACCCGCATACTGAGGAAACTTAAAGATGGGTCGCCAGGGCCTTCTCGGCATTTTTCAGCATAAGTTCAGCAAGCAGCGGATCGATACCGATAGGCTCGGCATAAACAACAGGAATCTCCTTCCCGTTGTCGAGTCTGAACACACCACGGTTTGCGCCGCCCTCGAGACCGAGAAGACCGGGGATGTCGCGCAGAACGTGGATTCCTTTGGCAAGGAACAGCGGCACGACAACGAGAAGCTCAAGATCCTCTCTGCGCATCGCGTCGAGACCTTCGGGAACTGTCGGAACACTGTTCTCCATAAAACAGGACTTTATCAGATATTTGTCTGTTTTTTCCGCCATCATCTGCGCGGTCGTGGTAATGAGTTCTTTATTATACTGAAGTCTGCTTCCGTGACCGACCAGCAGGAGACCTTTCTTGCTCATGCATATCCTATTGGCGGCGAGAGGTTAAAAAAAGTGTGAGAAATACGGAGGATTCGTAACACTGATACTACGAGAAGAACCGGACACCCCCGCAGATCAGCAGTACAGCAACCCTTAATCCCCTTATCCCCTAATTGTACTCACACAGACCATGTCCGAACCTTTGACCCCCCTCACCTACGACGGCGGCCTTATCCCGGTGATCGTCCAGGACACCGCGACCAAAACCGTCCTGATGTTTGCCTATGCAAACGCAGAAGCAGTCGCACTCACTCAAAGCACCGGCTTTGCGCACTACTACAGCAGGTCCCGGAAAAAACTCTGGAAAAAAGGCGAAGAATCCGGACATCTGCAAAAAGTATCAGAAATCCGCGTGGACTGCGATGCAGACTGCCTCCTCTATTTGGTGGAACAGACCGGCTGCGCATGCCACGAAGGCTACTTCAGTTGCTTTTTCCGCAATATCGACGGTAGCATCCTCCTCCCAAAACTCAAAAATCCTGAGGAAATCTATCACCAGAGATAGTAGACCTAATATTCTATTGACTACCCATAAATAATGGTAGATTTTTTATGATACTCGTACCGGATACCAGCGTCGTAATCGACGGACGCGTCACCGCCCTGATAGAACAGGGCGAATATCGTGGCGCAACGATAATTATACCCGAAGCCGTCTTCGCCGAACTCGAAGCACAGGCCAATCAGGGAAGAGAAATAGGATTCTCCGGTCTTGCAGAACTACAAAAACTCTGCAGACTCAAAGACGAAGGACTCATCAACCTTGAATATGTTGGGCAGCGCCCAAGACTCGATCAGGTCAAACTCGCCGGTGGGGGAGAGATTGACAGTATGATCCGTGATGTGGCAATCTCCCACAAAGCGACATTCCTTACCAGCGACTACGTTCAGGCAGAAGTTGCACGTGCAAAAGGCATCAACGTCATCTTCCTCAGACCCGAGGTGACTGACAACTTCTCGCCGCTCTTAATCGACGAATTCTTCGACGAAAACACCTTCGCCGTATATCTCAAGGAACGCGTCGCACCCTACGCACGCAAAGGCACTATCCGCGAATCAAGACTTGTCTCCATTCGTGAAGCCCCCGCAAGCGAGTACGAACTGCGTGCGATTGCGCAGGAATGCCTCGAACGCGCAAAACGCCATCCGGACGGATTTGTTGAAGTTGAAATGCCGGGGGTCACCGTCTCCCAGATAGGATCCATGCGCATTACCACAACCCGCCCCCCCTTCTCCGACGGCATCGAAATAACCATCGTCCGACCGACCCGCGAAGTCTCCTTTGACTCCTACAACTATGCCGCAGCACTCAAAGAACGGCTGAACATTGGTAACGGAGGAATGCTCATTGTAGGAACACCCGGATCAGGTAAATCCACTCTTGAGCAGAACATCGCAACCTACCTCTCCGACGAAAACCACATCGTAAAAACCATCGAATCTCCGCGCGACCTGATGGTCCCGGACAAAATCACCCAGTACACCGCCCTTGACGGCAGCATTGCCGCAACCGGCGAGGTTCTCACCCTGCTTCGGCCGGATTATGTCATCTTTGACGAAATGCGCAGATCCGAAGAACTCGCAGTCTTCGCTGACCTCCGGCTCTCCGGCATCCGCGTAATTGGCGGGCTTCACGCACGCTCCGCACCCGACGCACTCATCAGACTTGCAAGTCTCGTTGACCTCAACCTGATTCCCCAGATTGTCGCAACGGTTGTCTTCGTCAAAGAAGGCGACATCACCGACCTCTACAGTGTCAGTACCGTTTTCGGTGTCCCGGCAGCTCTGGAAAGAATCGGCGATCCACAGGTCAGACCAATCGTCAGGTTCACTAACATCATCACCGGTGTTATCGCCGCAGAAGCATTCCGCTACGAAGGCGAAGTAACCGTCACCTCAGGCGGCGGGGTTCACCCGGCAGAAGCAACACCTGCGCCCGTACCGGCACCTGCAAAACAGGCAAAACCCGTCAGTGCACCTGCCGCAGCAGTTCAGCAGCCCGCAGCTCCTGTAAAGGAAATGCCCGATTACGATGACGTTGAGGACGAAAACAGCGATGACGAAAGAGACGACAACGGACAGCGCGTCCCGCCGCCGATTCACTCAATGCCGACCTATGAAGTAACCGACGACAACCCTGCATGGATTGTTCTGGAAAAAGAGATCCAAAAAGAGATCTCCCGCTTCACCGAAGGCGAAATCATTGTGAGAATGATCAACGACACCAAAGCCGCGGTCTATATTGAGGATACAGACGTTCCTGCGGCAATCGGCAAAGCAGGTAAAAACATCGCGGCAGTTGTCAGTAAAGTTGGTGTTGGGATTGATGTTCGGCCACTAAGCGACCTGCCGGGACGGGAAGTCTCTACCCCGGCTGCACCCGCCGCAAACCCGGCAGGCGCATTCAAGATTCGCAGTGAGAAAAAGCAGCTCGCTCTCATATGCCCCGAGTACAGCGGCAAAATTGTCGACCTCTTCTCCGGCAAAGAGTACCTGTTCACCGCAACCGTCGATGCACGCGGCGAGATTCATCTCGCAAGAAACAGCAGCATCGCCATGGAAATGATCCGGCGCTACGGTGCAGGCGAGGAGCTGAAAATTCGTCCGGTAGATTAAATACAATATAAACAGTGGTGATTAACTTGGCAAAAGAGTTCGTAATGAGTGATATTGAGCAGGAGATCCGTTCTACATGGATTCCTGCCTTTGAATCAAACCCGTCCGATGACAAGGAAAAATTCTATATCAACGTCGCATTTCCCTACCCGAGCGGTGCAATGCATGTCGGTCACGGCAGAACCTACATTGTACCCGACATTGTAGCACGGTTCTGGAGAATGCGGGGAAAGCAGGTGCTTTTCCCGATGGCATTCCACGTTACCGGAGCGCCGGTCCTCGGTATTGCAAAGCGTATCGCAAAGAAGGACGAAAAAACCATGAAGCTGTACGGTGGTCTCTACCGCGTGCCGCAAAAGACGCTTGACTCCTTCACTGACCCGATTGTTATCGTCAACTACTTTGCAGACGAGTATGAGCGTGTCATGAAGCAGCTCGGTCTCTCGATCGACTGGCGCAGACGGTTCACCACCATCATTCCCCAGTACAGCAAGTTCATTGAGTGGCAGTACACCCATATCCATGGTCAGGGCAAAGTGCAGAAAGGCGAGTATCCGGTTCGCTACTGTCCTGCATGTGACCAGCCGGTCGGCGATCACGACCTCCTTGAAGGCGACTCGGCAGAGGTTATGCACTTCGTGTTCGTCAGGTATCCGTTCGGCGAGTTCATCATCCCGACCGCGACACTCAGACCCGAGACGGTCTTCGGCGTGACCAACCTCTGGGCAAATCCTGAAGTCACCTACCTGAAAGTCGAGGTTGACGGCGAAAAGTGGATTATCAGCACCGAAGCTGCTGAGAAGCTGCGGATGCAGAAGCACACGGTAACCGAGATTGGGACGATCTCCGGTGCAGAGCTTGTTGACAAAACGGTAAAACACCCCCTGACCGGTGCCGAGGTCCCGATTCTTCCGGCCTCGTTCGTAGACCCGGACATGGGTTCAGGCCTTGTGATGAGTGTTCCGGCCCACGCACCGTTCGATTACATTGCCCTGCGCGATCTCCAGCAGCAGGGTAAATACCAGACGATCGTTCCAATCCCACTGGTAACGGTCCCGGACTACGGCAAGATTCCCGCACAGGAAATTGTGGAAAAGAACCGCATCCCCCATCAGGACGATCCCCGGATGGACGAGCTGACGCAGGAGCTGTACACCGCAGAGTTCTCGAAAGGAAAACTCAACGAGAACTGCGGGGCACATGCCGGGAAATCCGTTCGTCAGGCACGCGAGGATGTGACAAAGGAGTTTGTTGACACCCGCGGCAGCATCATCTTCCATGACATGAGCGAGAAGCGCGTAATCTGCCGGTGCGGCAACCGCGTCTATGTGAAAATCCTCGATGACCAGTGGTTCTTAAACTACGCTGACCCTGAGTGGAAGGCGCAGATTCACGAGCAGATGCCCAAAGTCGAGCTTGTTCCGCCGGAGGTCCGCGCGGAGTTTGAGCGAACGGTTGACTGGTTAAAGGAGTGGCCCTGCACCCGCAGGGTTGGTCTTGGAACGCATGTGCCCTGGGACCCGAAGTGGCTGTTTGAGCCGCTGTCGGACTCAACCATCTACATGTCCTACTACACGATCGCGCACAAGATCACAAAGATTCCTTCAGAGAAGCTGACGCCTGCGGTCTTTGACTACATATTCCTCGGAGTCGGCGATGTGAACGCACTGCCGGTGGACGCAGCAACCCTGAAAGAACTGCGCGCCGAGTTCCTGTACTGGTATCCGTACGATTACCGGTTCAGTGCAAAAGACCTCATCTCCAACCACCTGACCTTCCAGTTGTTCCATCACCGGGCGATCTTCCCAGACGAGCTGCAGCCGAAAGGAATGGTAGTCTTCGGTATGGGTCTGTTGAACGGTATGAAGATGTCGTCCTCAAAAGGCAACGTCTTCCTCTTAGAGGATGCGGCAAACGAGTTCGGCGCAGACACCGTACGTATGTTCCTTGTGGGCAGTGCCGAGCCGTGGCAGGACTTTGACTGGAGAAACGAACTGGTGCTGTCCGTGAAAAAGCAGATTGAGCGGATGTGGCAGACGGTTCTGGATTCTGCGGAGGCGTCCGGCACTGCTCCGATTGATGCATGGCTGCTTTCCCGTCTGCAGTACAGAATTGAGGCTGCGACAAAAGCTCTGGCTGCGTTCCAGACCCGGCAGGCTCTTCAGGAGGCCTACAATGGTATTGTCTCTGATCTTGCCTGGTACCGTCGTCGGCTTCCGGAAGGGTCCGGCGGAACTGCGGTTCTCGGCGAGGTTATGTCAGTCTGGATTCGTCTGATGGCTCCGGTTATTCCGTACACCGCAGAAAAGCTGTGGAAAGAGACGGGACACGAAGGTCTTGTATCATTTGCGCCGTGGCCGGTTGCTGATCCTGCCAAGATCAATGATGCGGTCGAGGTTTCAGAGGAACTTCTCCAGAGAACAATCGAGGATATCCAGTCGATCTTAAAGCTGGTCCAGATTGATGCGAAGAAGGTGACGCTGTTTACGGCACCGTCGTGGAAGCACAAGGTGTTCAACGTTGTGGCAGCAGCCGAAGACAAGCGCAATGTGGTGAAGACCGTGATGGCCGATGCAGATCTTCGGGCGAAAGGTAAGGAGGCTACGGATGCAGCTGTTCAGACGGTGAAACTGATTCACAGCCTGCCGCCGGAGCTGGTGTCCTCAATTGCTGCAGGTGTTGACGAGATGGCAATCTTTACTGCGGCAAAGGCGTTCCTTGAAAAAGAGTCCGGTCTCTCTGTTGAGGTCATCGCCGCAGAAACAAGCGCGCACCCGAAAGGCAGGATGGCACTGCCGTTTAAGCCGGCCATCGTTGTTGAGTAAAACCGGCTTTAAAAAGGTTGGACAACTCATTTCTTTTTTCAATAGGTATTACCCCAGAGATATTTCTCAAAGATGGCAATAGTCGTATGCCGACTCGAAAGATTTCTCCGAGAACAGCACCAGCAGGACCCGCATCACGCGAGTCTTATCTGGGAAAAAGAATCAGAATCAAAAAAAAAGGTCAGAATCAGGAATCCTGATACCTGACATCGTACTCGGTAACCAGATTTGTCCCGACCATGCGCGAGCCTTTCAGTTCAAGGCGGATCATCTGCTCCTCAGAATCGATATGCATACCGCCGACAAGGGACGGGGTATCATCGCCTCCAACGATGAACGGCAGGTGAATCAGCCGGATCTCATCCACCAGACGGTAATGCAGCATATGCCAGTTAAGGGTAGGTCCCCCCTCAATGATGAGCTTACGCACCGCAAACTCGCGGTATAAAATATCCATGAGAAGCGGCAGATCCACCCGATCGTCTCCTGCAATAACCACATGCACCCCTTTTGCCTTCAAAGCCTCCACACGGTCTGTCGGGGCGGCTTTTGAGACGGCAACAACTGTTGGAACAACCGACGTGTCCAAAACATTTGCCGTAAGCGCTATATCTGCCATACTTGACGGTATCACCCGTAACGGACTCTTCCCCGGAACCAGACGAACGGTCAGAAACGAGTTGTCGATTTTGATCGTGGATGACCCAACCATAATAGCGTCATACGATGCACGGGTCTCGTGCAGCAGAATTTCCGCCTCGTGCGACATATGCTTCATCAGAATTTTGCTGGAAGCTCCACGCCGCAGGGTAAGTTTGCCGTCCGTAGTAATTTCGGATATCATGAGGATATGAGGTTTCTGCAGTATTGTATTCATGAGATATTTCCTCTTGATTCATATAGCAGGAATGATTCCCGCCAACTGACTCATAGTACATTTGTTGTGCCCGAGAGCAATAGTAGTTTTCGTCACAATTTTCTTGTGATAACCGTGCGAAGTACTTTCACCCCGCACGCTATCCCTTCAGATATTTGTACCATCAATTCTCCAATGAGACCGGCGGCGGTGTGACCCCTGAGATATTCTCACAGCCGCTGCCGTCTGCCCGGAGAACTGCCTCATCCCGAATCTTTGCGTTGGGTGTGTTCAAAGAGAATCTATCTGAGAGATTTTGAACGTATTCTATGCAAAAAACCTATTATCTCACCCTGCCCATTATCTGATAATCATGCAGGTGATGGATCAGCGACCACAAAAAACGAGTATCACCGTCTCGACGCACATTAAAGAGCGGGTCTGCTCCAGAAAACGCGGTAATCAGACCTATGATGATGTTCTTGAGCAGATGCTGAATATTTCTGATATCGGAGATGAAGGGAAGGCATCAGGGGTTGTATTCTTGTATAAAGTACCTATTGGTACAGATAACGAGGTCAAAAAATTAAAATCGCCTCTTCCTCTCCTACTTCACGTGGACAAAGAAAACGGCTTCATTGATCTGGCGAACAATGAGTTCAAAATTCTTGTATCCTGTAAAACCTTAGAAGAGGCATTAGAAGAAGCAGGATTGCAGTTCTCAGATAACTTTGATCAATACAACGATCTCAACGTTCCAATGACAACGGCAGCCAAAGAATTTGGTAAGAAACTCAGAGATGCGGTGTGGGTATAATATGGTCGTTCTGAAAGCTGATGCAGCCAAGAAAGCATTACAAAAGAAGGGATTTGCTGCGATATCAGGAAAGCAAAAACATCCTCAATTTACGTTCTTTGATGAAGGAGTAAGGAGTACCGTAACTACGCACATGAGCCATGACAATCAGGAAATCAATGATTTTCTGCAAAGCAGGATGGCAGAGCAAACATATCTTTCAAAATCTGAGTTTCTTGAAATGATCTCCTGTAAAATCGGACACGACGAGCTTGTATCCCGCTATGTCGAGATGGGCCTTCTGAAGAAAGAATAACCCTCTTTTTACGCATTCCTCTCACCATCCAAATGACCGGTGAGTGTATATCAATACCAGACCGTGCGGCCTGAAAATGCCTAAAAAATGAGCGTGTATCTCTATCAGTCGGCGGGTTCTAATAGCAAGAAGAGCTAAAGAATATTTGGTATGGAAAACCCGTCCCGCAGTGCATCGTGCAGCAGTTGTCTGCCTCGCGGAATGCAGTCAGGTTCATCATGAATATTACCGCTCTTCGCCCCCGGCTCATTGGCTGCATCGACCCAATTGGGAATCTCTTCGTTCGGATTGGACTAAAACCGAATCAGATAACGATTCTCTCGCTCGTATTCGGTATCGCATGCGCCGTCTGCTACATGAAGCAGATGTTTTTTGTCGGCAGCATCCTTCTCCTGATCTCAGCAGTACTGGATCTGGTAGACGGAAACGTCGCACGTAAGACCAACCGCAAAAGTGACTTCGGTGCAGTCCTTGACTGGATCATCGACAAATACGTAGACGGAATCGTGCTGCTCGGCATCGGGCTTTCCGGAACGGCAATCATATCCCAGTTTGTCGCCGTTCCCGCATATACGGACAGTGCAATCGTCGGACTCGCCATCATTGGTTCCCTGATGAATACCTTCATCAAACCGGTCACCTATGCAGAAATCGGGTATACGAAAAAAGAGGACGGAAAAATCAGTGACCCGCTTGAAGGAGTAGGATTCTTCGGGCGGCCGGAGACCATTCTCTGCCTGATAATATTCGGTCTTATCAGTCAGATCTGGATTGCAGTCATCCTCATCGCGCTGTGCACGAACCTGTCCGCGCTTCAGAGAATCATCTACCTTGCACGCCGGTACGGCAGCTACAAACAGGAGTAATCACTCCGCAATCTGTTTTTTTTATTGATGTTCTCGGTCTCCCACGAAAAAAACCGCGAAAATCACGGAGCAGAAGAGAACATCACAGAAATAAATTAGTTTCTGATTCCGTGATGTTTTTTTGTGTGCTCCGTGTTTTTGCGTGGGAGGCAGATAATTACAGGAAAGACAAAATTTTACAAAAAAAAGATTACTGCTGAGCCCAGGCACCTTCCGAACCATCACGGTACAGACTCACAACTTCACCAATAACAATAATCGCCGGAGGCTTAACACCCACCCGTGCCGCAACCTCACCAATGTCCGCAAGCGTTGCGCATGTAACCCGCTGATCCTTTCTAAACCCGCGCTCAATCACCGCAATCTTCGTCTCCGGAGACTTGCCGTTCTCAATCAGCAGTCGGGAAATCAGCGGCAGATTCTTAACGCCCATGAAGATAACAATGGTCCCGGGACTGCCTGCAAGCCACTTCCAGTCAATCGAAGAAACCTCTTTTTCAGGATCCTCATGCCCCGTCACAAACGTCACCTGACTCGCCCATGACCGGTGCGTCACCGGAATACCCACGCACTCCGGCACCGCAATACCGCTCGTCACACCCGGCACAACCTCAACCGCAATGCCGTGCTCCCGCAGTGTCTCCATCTCCTCGCCGCCGCGGCCGAACATAAACGGGTCCCCGCCCTTCAACCGGACAACATTTCCGCCGGTCTTTGCCTTTTTTACAAGCAACTCTTCAATCTCTGCCTGCTTCATCGTATGATGACCGCCGTACTTGCCGACATCAATTTTCTCTGCATGCGCCGGAAGCGTCGCAAGAACCTCTTCACCGGGCAGCTGATCATACAGAACAACATCCGCCGAATCGATAACCTCACGCGCCTTTGCCGTAAGAAGCCCGAGACCTCCCGGTCCGGACCCCACTAAAAACACCTTTCCTGTCATACTTTTAGTCCGAGGGCAGCCCTCGCCTCCTCAATCAGAACCGATGCAATCTCCTTAAACTGCACACCGATCTCCTGTGCCTCCTCAATACTTCCCACAGTCTCCACAATCCTCTCGCCGCGGGTGCCGTCAAGCGACAGCACCTCGGCAACAAGATGACCGTTCTGGCAGAAAATACCCTGCGGAGTAAAACAGCCGCCGCCAACCTGCTCCATCACCGCACGCTCAACGCCGGTATCAAAAGCGGTACGGGGATCGTTCAACGAAGAAAAGGCTTCGCGAAGCTCGGGAGTATCACGGCACACAACCGCAACCGTTCCCTGATTCGGAGACGGCACAAACATGTCAAGCGGCAGCCGTACGCCGTTCACATGGTATCCGAGCCGCACAAGACCAGCCTCGGCAAGCACAATCGCGTCATAGAGACCATCATTCAGTTTGGCAAGCCGCGTATCCACATTGCCCCGCAGCGGCTCAACCCGCACCTGCGGCATACACTGGTAGTAACGCAGAAGCTGAGCCCGACGCCTGGTACTTGAGGTTCCCACCGAGTAGATCTCATCCACCGGCCGGTTGAACACAAAGAAATCCCATGGAGGATCACGGGGAAGAATTGCCGCAGTAATAAGCCCATCCGGCCTTTCCGCCGGAATATCTTTCATACTGTGCACCGCAGCATCAATTTCCCCGCGCAGAATCGCATTGTCAAGCTCACGGACAAACACGCCCTGACCGCCAATCTGGTGCAGACCACGGTCAAGCACCGCATCACCCGATGTCGTAATAATCTCCGACTCGGCAGGAACACCGACACTGCCCAGCAGACCAAGTACATTGTTCGTCTGCGCAAGAGCAAGCTTGCTGCCGCGGGTACCAATCCTCACTTTCAGCATTGCGCGTACACCTGCGAAAGCTTCGCCATCTCCGCCTCACCGTGGGCGCTTGAGAGGAAGTTGGTCTCAAACTGTGAAGGAGGCAGGAACACTCCCGCAGCAAAAGCTTTCTCCCACAGTCGCCTGAATGCCTCAACGTCACACTGCTTTGCCTCGGTATAATTTCTCGGCGCTTCAGCGCGGTAGAAGTATTTGAACATCGACCCAATCCGTACAAACGTTCCGGTATCAGAGGAAGGAATGGTCTCTGCGAGTGCCCGCGTCTTTTCGTCAAGCTTCTGATAAATCTCAGGATGCATATGCAGATACTTGTTCATCGCAATGCCCGCAGCCATTGTTGCAGGATTTCCATTGAACGTGCCGGCATTATAGACCGGACCTGCAGGGGAGATCATCTCCATGATCTCGCGTCTGCCGCCGAACACTCCGATCGGAAGACCGCCGCCGGTGATCTTCCCAAGCGTGGTCAGATCCGGTGTAATATTGTACTTCACCTGAGCACCGCCGATGCCCAGCCGGTAACCGGTGATAACTTCGTCAAATATCAAAAGCACATCGTGTGCCGCAGTAATTTCACGGACAGTCGCAAGGTATCCGTTGTCCGGCAGAATCGGGCCGATATTTCCCATAACCGGCTCAATGATGAACGCGGCGATATTGTCGTTTTTCGCAAGCAGTTCTTCAAGTCCCTCAGGATCATTAAATGCAACCTGCCGTGTATGCGCTGCGAAATCCGGAAGGACTCCCGCAGAGTCAGGAGTGCCGTGCGTGGTTGCACCTGACCCTGCCGCAATCAGCACGGCATCGTGGGCACCATGGAATCCTCCCTCAACCTTCACGATGTCTGACTTTCCGGTAAACCCGCGTGCAAGCCGGATGGCCGCCATTGTTGCCTCGGCACCGGTTGAAACGAACCGCAGCATATCCATCGACGGATGATCGCCCGTGACCCGTTTTGCAAGATCAATCTCAAGCTCGGTCGGGGTTCCAAACAACCAGCCGTTTTCCAACTGCGATGCAATCGCCGCCTTAATCACCGGATGGGCGTGACCGAGAATCAGGGGGCCGTAGCCAAGACAGCAGTCTATCAGCTGAGTTCCTTCAACGGTCGTGAGAACTGCGCCTTTTGCTGACTTCACGTAAAACGGATACGGTTTAATTGCCCGCACCGGACTCGAAACACCACCCGGAAGAAGTGTCTGCGCTTCGGTAAAAAACTCCTTACTGCTGACCATTGAGCCACCTCGCAACGTCCTGCGCGTAATAGGTGATGATAAGATCCGCCCCCGCACGCTTGATACTGACAAGCGACTCCATCACAATCCGTTTTTCATCGATCCATCCGTTTTGTGCGGCAGCTTTTATCATCGAGTACTCGCCTGACACCTGATATGCCGCCGTCGGGAGACCAAGTTCTTTGACCTGCCATAAAATATCCAGATAGAAACTTGCAGGCTTGACCATCAGGATGTCCGCACACTCGTCGGCGTCAAGAACCGACTCGTGCACTGCCTCGCGGCCGTTTGCAGGATTCATCTGATAGGTGGACCGGTCGCCGAAGGAGAATCCTGAGTCCGCCGCTTCACGGAACGGACCGTAGAGGGCTGAGGCAAACTTCGTGGAGTAGGACATGATCGGCACATACTCAAATCCTGCTGCGTCCAGTGCATCACGGATTGCCACAACCATACCATCCAGCATACAGGACGGTGCAACGATATCAGCGCCGGCAGATGCCTGACTGACGGCAATATTCTGCATCAGTTCAAGCGATGCGTCATTGTCAAGATCCGGACCGTCACAGGATTCGTGGATAATCCCGCAGTGACCGTGACTCGTGTACTCACAGGCGCAGAGGTCGGTGATAACCACCATAGAAGGAACTGCTTTTTTGATGAGACGGACCGCCTGCTGAACCACGCCGTTCTCGTCAAATGCCGAGGAGGCAACGGCGTCCTTGGTTTTGGGAATGCCAAAGAGCAGTACTGCACGGATGCCGTCTGCCGCAAGAGTTTTGGCAACGGTTCCGGCGTCCGCAAGCGGCCAACGGTACTGACCGGGCATGGACGCAATGGGAACTTTTTCTCCGGCGTCTTCGACGAAGAAGAGCGGCATGATGAGATCATTGGTCGTTACGGTGTTTTCAGTGAAGAGCGGACGAAGAATTGGTCTTCTCAGCCTTCTTAATCGTGTTTGAGGAAACATACTTGTTCACCACGGGTTATTGCATCAACCAGTTTCCGGGCTGTTGTGATATCAGTACACTCTGCACTTGCGCGTATCGACAATGTCGCGTCGGCAAGGAGTTTTTTTGTGAGGACACGGGTCAGATCATCCATGACCGCGATCGTTCTCTGATCGGCAGGCCCCAACTTACCGATCGCTTTGTCACGTTCGCGTACACGGATTGACTCTGCCCAAGTATAAAGTCCTGCTATCAGGTCACCGGCTGCGGTTCTGTTATAGAGCCGGACGAACTCCGGCAGGTACGCATCAATCAGCTGGTCAGCATGGGCAGCCTCGTCTTTTCGATGCTCCATATTCTTTTCGGAGACTGATCTGAGATCGTCGATGGTAAAGAGATGAACGCCCGGAATGCTGCGGCAGGCATCATCCGTGTCGCGGGGCTGGGCAATGTCAATCAGAATCAGTTTCCGCGGTTCGGGATCAAGCGGCCAGAACCGTTCGTTCATGGCAGTTGCAAGTGGGTCGGCACTGATGATAGCATGAGGGGCTGCGGTACAGGAGATGACGACGTCGGAGAGGGCGATACAGGGATAGAGCTGATCCATGCGCATCGCCCGACCGCCGATCTCCTGCGCGAGTTCCACGGCATGGTCGTAGGTGCGGTTTGTTACATAGATGGCCCGCAGATTTTTCTCTGCAAGTGCCTGGGTTACAAGTTTGCCCATCTCGCCGCCACCGACGACGAGAATGTTTCGATCATCGAGGCTGCCCAGAAGTTCTTCGGCAAGCTGAACTGCGGCAGAGCCGATGGAGACCGCTCCACGGTTGATGCGGGTTGCGGAACGTATGTCAACACCTGCGTGAATGGCGGTGTTGATGCAAATGTCGGTGATGGGGTCAGCAGTTCCGCATTCGGTGGAGAGGAGGAGGGCACGTTTCAGCTGCCCGAGAATCTGGTCTTCACCAATTATCATGGATTTTGTACCGGAGGCAAGAGCGAGAAGGTGCAGGAGGGCGGCTTTTCCCTCGTATACGGTGAAGCCGGTTCTGCCAATGCTGTGAAGATAATCAGAAAGCGCAGCACCAGTTCCGTGTATGAGAATTTCAACACGGTTGCAGGTCTGGAGCAGTACGACGCCCTTGAAGTGATCGCGTGCGCCGGAAAGAAATGCGGTTTCGTCTAAAAACCGGTATTCGGCAAGTTGGGTCTGGTCCAGTGTCGTGTGGTCGACTCCCGCGACAGCGACCATAGTGAGAAGTTCGGTATCCTGCGTCATAGATATTCTGAGATGAGATCCGCACATCCGGTATTTTCCCGGCATGCCTGCCATACCCGTTCGTCACGAAGGATTTTCCGCAGGGTCTGCGCACGCTGTTCCTGATCGTCTGTGGTTGCTTTCAGTTGTTCGCGCAGGTCGTGCATCAACCGGATCATATTGTCAAGACCCTGATAGCGGTCTTCGAGATCTTCGCGGATGAAACGGGGAACCGCCGGTGCGAGGCCTGAGGTGGATACGGCAATGGTGTACTCTTCGCCTGAGACGGTTGAGGGGATGAGAAATGTTGAGTCGGTACCGGTGGCAGTGTTATACCATTTGCCCAGAGATTTGGCGCAGAGTACGATACGTGCGTTCTGGTCAGCATCTGAAAGGGCGGCAATCACGAAGTCATGGCGCGCGATCAGTTTTTCAAGATCGTCATCCTCAATGTCTGCAAGGTCCATCTGTTTGAGGGAGACCTGCGGCAGGGCGAACACCTCCGGGGAGATATCACGGGAAACAATCGTCATTTTACAGCCGGAAAAATGACGGGCTTTCCGGACGCCGACAGCCCCTGCGCCAAAGAGCAGTATGCGCTTTGCGCAGAGATCAAGCATCAGCGGAATCATGGTATAAAATGGGTTTGCGTGTTACTTTAAGGTGATGTTTTTCATACTGGATGCCGGCAGCAAACCCATAGTGTGAAATATGGTTGCATTCGTATGTTCTATTATGAGTGATTCGTCAAAGACCTGTGGTGATCTTGTGGCCCTGCTGTATAATCCGGATAAGAGTGTGCGAAACGCCGCAGCAGTCGAACTTGGACGTCGCGGACATGACGGGTTTTCGGCAGCGCTTCCTCTGCTGGGAGATGAAGCATGGGTTGTCCGCTACCGTGCCTGTGAAATAATCGGCATGACCAAACTGCCCGAGGCGTATCCCGTCCTCATTGCGGCACTAGATGATTCCCGCGATCATGTCCGCTATATGGCGGTGAAAGGTCTCGGTCTCCTTGGCGATGTGCGGGCACTGCCGGTGGTCGTAAAAATGCAGGAGGATGAAAATCCGTTTGTCCGAAGGATTGCGGGGACTGTTGCCGGCGAACTTGCCGGTTCTTTGTGACTATTTTTTGAGAGGGCAGTGACGTAGGTAATTTGAGATTTTCTCATAACTTCTTTTTTCGTAGAAAAAAGATGACCCGGAATATCTACAGCATCCAGTACACGATTACCGGAAACACGATCAGATATCCTGCGCCAAACAGCAGAAACACCCACTCGGCCGCATGCAGTGGTTTCTTCGCATAAAATACCGACGAGACGGCCGAGTATCCGCGGCAGCACATCGCAATATAGGTCCGCTCTCCCTGCTCCAGCGCACGGACAAACAGCGAGCCGGCACCGTTTCCGATGACGGTCAGGCGGTACTTCAGTGGTAGTTTCCGGTCAAATCCGTGAAAACACCGTGCAGCAAACGCGCTCTGGATTTTCTGATATACCAGCCCGAACACATACAGATACCGGATGGTAAGACCCATCACCACCACAAACAACCGGGGAACACGCAGCCGTGCCGCCCCTTCCAGCATCGCCTGCATTGTCGTCGTCGCCGACAGCAGGATAATAAACGAAAGAGAGATCACAAACTTCGCAAACAGTGACTGGCCGAAAATAATCGATTCCCAGTACATGTTAATCCCCAACGGCAGTGTTGCCGCCACATGATATACCTCATAGTAGGGGTTCGGGAAAAACGGCTGTAAAATAATGAAAAACAGCCCGAACGGCATAATCAGCATCAGTCTGACCAGATAATACCGGATGGATGCACCCGACAAAATATAGAGTCCCCAAAACAGCATATAGACAACAACGAATGCGAACAGCTCCGCAGTCCCATACGGAAGCAGAACCGTCACTAAGAGGCCGAGCAGGCACAAAATCAGTTTGATTCTCGCATCGAGCGAGTGAATCGGACTCTTGCGGTATGCCTCCCGCTCAATATCAAACAGCTCATCAATCAGACTCATGGTTTGCCAAATGCCTTAAGAAATGCCGCCTCTGCATCACGGTAGGTGTATGCTGATTCGATGGCAACGCCGTGATCCTGCAAGGACTTAATCAGGCGGGGAAGGGCCGGCAGCTCCAGATGTGCCCGGGACAGAAGATCCTCCTGCAAAAAGATCTCCTTCGGCGTTCCAACACCGGTAATCTCGCCTTTCTCCATCACATACACCACGTCCGCCATCTCCGGCACCAGTTCTACCTGATGCGTCGAGTAAATCACGGTGACACCATGCCGGTCCGGCAGATCGTTGAGAAATCCGAACAGCTCTTTGACTCCCTGCGGATCAAGTCCTGCCGTAGGCTCATCCAGTACCATCACCTTTGGCTCCATGGCAAGGATGCCTGCAATGGCAACCCGTTTTTTCTCGCCGCCGGAAAGATGATGCGGTGCGCGGCTTCTGAGGTCCTCCAGTCCCAGCATGGAGACCACGCGGTCAACGCGGGATGCAATCGTCTCTGCATCCAGTCCGAGATTATACGGGCCAAATGCGATATCCTGCTCCACCGTTGTCGAAAACACCTGATCATCAGGATTCTGGAACACCAGACCCACAAACTTGCGCACCTCATGCAGATTTGTTTTCGTAATAGGTTCCCCGTGAACCAGAACTGATCCCGCCCTCGGCTGCAAAATTCCGTTAAAATGCCGAAACAGCGTACTCTTGCCGGCACCGTTTGGTCCGAGAACCGCAATGCGCTGCTGTGCGTCTGCGACAAAATCGACATTATGCAGGACGTCGGAAACAGACGTGCTGTAGGCGTGACAAAGTTCCCGTGTTTCGATGAGGTGCATTGTTAATCTACTCTACGCTAAAAAAGCATAAAGACATGCTGATTCGTCATACCCTCGGATGAGAAAAAAGAAAAGAGAGGATATCTTTACAGCATGACCAAAATCATGCTTCAGATTTTTTGTACACGATTCTTGCCGCGACAAGAATGACAATCAGCGCAGCGGCAATTCCTATTACAAGGGCTATCAGACCGCCAGCAGCACCGGCGTCCTCGCCGCCGAGAACGTAGTCGGGCATGGGGGAAACCCAGCCGACGGGGTCGTGCGCTTCTTCAATTTCACCGTGAGCCGGGGCGAAGATATCCTTTGCACCACCGCTTACAAGCAACGTACTGTCCAGTCCGTCGGGATCGCCTGATGCCAAGAAAACCGCAGCGCCACCGATAACAAGGGCTATCACGAGACCTATTGCCAGGAATTTGTTGACCGGCATTGCTTTCTTCTCGGTATTTCCGGCAAGTTCCGGTCTGACATTGAAGATGAGAACTACCACAATTGCCGTGATTACTGCCTCGATAATACCAATCAGTGCGTGATACAGAAACATTGTTGGAAGACCGACGCCCAGCGGAACAGCACCGAGAATGGCAATTTCAATTGCGCAGGCGGATGCGGCAATAACGCAGGCAAGCCAGCCGGCAACCGCCGCAGATGCCGGAACACCGATTTTTTCCTTCAGGGTCTTAAAGGAGTAGAAGCCTACAAATCCTGCGATGACACCCATGTTGATGATGTTTGCGCCAAGTGCGAGAACACCGCCGTCTCCAAATACCAGTGCCTGAATCACGAGAACAATTGTAAGAACAAACACCGCCGCAAACGGAGAGCCGAGAACAATTGCTGCGAGTGCTCCGCCGACAAGATGACCGCTCACCCCAAAACCGGTCGGGAGGTTAAACGCCTGAAGTGCAAAAATACCAGCGGCAATCACCGCAAGAATCGGTATTTTGGACTCATCGAGATTTTCACGTGCCCATTTAATGGAGAGTACGATAAACACTGCGGCAATGATCCAGAAGATAATTCCAACCGGAACACCCATGCCGCTATAACCAAACAAGAAATCAGGTATATGCATACTACGTTCACCTGTAAACAATAATAACACGCATACACTAATAAGTATTACTAACTGATTTTGAAATGCTAATCCACCATACTTCGTATCATGGATTTTATCCCGAGAATACCAAATGTGCTGATAATTTCAGGTTTGAGCATCAGCTTTCGGAGAAGTACCGAGGGTTTATCCATATCGCCGGATTTGGTAATGAGATCAAGTATCTCCGGGGTATTCAGCGCGTCAATTGCTTTATCCATCTCATCCGGGGAAAGAGTACGGCGGAGATTCAGCGCTTTCATGCCAAGCTCCAGCTCCCTGCCAAAATCCGCACGCCAGTTTTTCTCATATACAGAGAGGAACGTGTCGGAGAAGTCTGCACAGCTGCATGCCTCGATTGCGACAGACGCAGCGTGACGGGCCGAGCGAATGCCGGTGTACACCCCACCTCCTGAAGTGGGTTTGGGAAAACCTGCGGCATCCCCGGCGATCATGCAGCCGGAACCGCAAGTACGGTTTCTGATACCCAGAGGAATTGCCCCCGTGACTTCGTGCATATTGGACGGACCAAACTTCGCCGCAAACCGGGTGAACCGCTCGGGAACATCACGCATGCCGCACAATCCGATGCGTGCGCGGGACGATGAAAGCGGGATTACCCAGGCGAAAAAGTCCGCCGAGGCATTCGGATGAAGCTCAACGAGGTTTGGATTTCCATCCCAGCAGATTTCAGCCTGAATCCCTGAATAGATGTGAGGTGAAGGAGCAATTCCCAGGCCCCGGGCAATGACGCTCCGCGGGCCGTCTGCTGCGATGAGAAGCCGGTACGGGATCTCTTGTCGACCGCGCACACCGGTTGTGGTAATTGTTTTTTTGGCCTGATTGATGCCGGTGACACAGGTTTTGAGAGAAAATACCGCGCCGGACTCTGCGGCGCGTTCTGCCATCTCATGGTCAAGTCGTCCGCGATCCACGATATATGCCTTGGGAACGCCTGAGTCAAATGATAACTCGTGACCGGGAGAGCCGCAGACTCTTGCACCGCGGACCGTATTGAGAACAGCGGCGTTCGAGACCTCGCACTCGGCAAATGCAGAGACGGACAAAAGTCCGGCGCACTGCACCGGGTAACCGATTGTCGCATGCTCCTCAATGACAAGCGTGGAAAGTCCGGCGCCTGCGCAAAGACGGGCAGCGGTGGAACCGGTCGGTCCTGCACCGACTACGATGACATCATACATGGAAAGAGTACACAATGTTGTTTGTAAGAGATGATAAAGAAAAGGAGTGCTGATATGGGGATTCGAACCCCAGTCGTCGGCGTGAGAGGCCGACATGATTGGCCACTACACTATATCAGCAAGAGAACTTGCGTAACTAATGTTATCGTGTGCCCTATTTATAGATAACGATACGCAGTGTGAGGATTCCCCATATGTTCATCTAATAACAGCACGAATATGTTACGACAATATGAGCCTTGAAGAAGAGATCAAATCCCTGGAGGATGAGATCAGAAATACCAAATATAACAAGGCAACTTCGCAGCACATCGGTCGGCTAAAGGCCAAACTCGCCAAGATCAAGGATGATGCCGTTACCCGCGCAATGAAGTCTGCCGGAAGCGGTGAAGGATATGCGGTGAAAAAGTCCGGCGACGGAACGATCGTACTGGTAGGTTTCCCGTCGGTGGGTAAGTCCACACTCCTGAACAAACTGACCGGAGCGGAAAGTGAGACCGGTGCCTATGCATTTACGACACTGACCGTGGTTCCGGGACTGATGGAGTACAAAGGAGCAAAGATTCAGATTCTGGATATCCCCGGACTTATTGCCGGTGCGGCAATGGGTAAGGGCCGTGGAAAAGAGGTTATTGCCGTCGTCAGAACCGCAGATCTGATCGTTATTCTGGGAGATGTGTTCAACGGAGTGCATGTGGATGTACTGATGCACGAACTTTATGATGCCGGTATCAGAATCAACAAGCCCAAGCCTGATATCACCATTAAAAAGACCGGGTTTGGCGGTGTGCGCTTAAACACCGTCGGTGCGGTTGATATCGATATCGAAGAGGTTCGTGCAATCCTTGCGGAAAGCAAAGTTATGAACGCAGATGTCCTTATCCGCGGCAACAATGTAACGCAGGATGATGTCATCGATGCAATGATGGGCAACCGGATGTACATCCCTGCATTCATCACCATCAACAAAGTGGATCTCGTCACGGAGAATGAGCGTCAGGAGGTGGAGACGGAGATGCGGGAGAAATACGAGGTTGATCCGATTATGATATCGGCGCACTCCAAGTACAATCTTGATAAGCTGCAGGACGCCATCTACGATCACCTCGGGTTTATCCGCATCTACATGAAACCCTACGGAGAAGATGCTGATATGGAAGAACCCATGATTATGCGCAGCGGCAGTACGATTGAAGATGTCTGCCGCAGACTGCACCGCGACTTCGTGGACCAGTTCAGATACGCGAAGATCTGGGGAACTTCCGTCAAACACGATGCGGCAAAAGTCGGTCTGCAACACAAAGTTGCTGACGGCGACATTGTGACAATCGTAACAAAACTCTAAAAATACTTTTTTTGGTTGTTACTCAACCGGAATATCCGCTGCCGAGCTGCCGGATCTGATGATGATGATGTGATGCAGTTCCCGCAGTTCGGCAGCTGCCTGAGATGCACCGTCAATAAGGATTGGCAGGTTGGTAAGCACGAGAGAGGCAACAGATCCTGCAAAGATGACATTGTCCACCATACCCGGACGAATTTTTCGTGCAGCAAGCAGCCGGCGGAGTACCAGCAGTAAAATTCCTGACATAAACGCGGATGTCAGCAGGGACATAAGCAGCCGGAAAAGGCGCCTGACCGGACCATCAAGCATCTCGGGAATTTTTTCCTCATACGAGCCGGACTGATCCTTTTTCCCAAGATATGCGGCACCTGCTATCAGATACGGAGCGGCAACGCCGGAGAAGGTGTCGTATGCACCGTCTTCGGCAAATACTGCATCTTTTAAGGTCCGCTGTCCTTCAAGAAGATCAATAAGGGTCCGCCCGATTGAAATATAACTGCTCGTTTCCTCGTCGGAAAGTTCTATGCAGGGGTCACCGGATGCGTAGACTGCTGCAACCACCTCACAAACCCCCGACACCTGCTGATGCGTCTGTGCGGCACGGACCGTTTCCTCGTCCAGCACTCCGACCGCTTCCGGCAGCAGGGCAAAAACCGACTGATGATCTTCGGGCAGGATACCAAACCGCTCGGCAAGTGCACGCAGAACACGGGCAAGACTGCCTTGCAGTGCGGCAATATCAGCTGAGGAAATGCCGGATACGATGCAGGAGCCGGCAGTGAGAAGATCAGCTACAGCTTTTTCCAAAAGTTCGGCAGCTTTTTCCGGGTTTCCGGAGGAGACATGATCAGAGGCTGCGCTTAGTGCAGACTCGGCAGAAGAGATCAGAATATCAGCGGGAGTGTCGTCTGGCATTGGATACTATACAGTATCGCTCGGCAATCAGATAAAAGAAACACAAGAATAGAAGAGAACACGTTTATTCAGCAGACAGCTCTGACATCATCAGGTGATGAGTCCCGTACAACCCTTGCAGCTTAATCACGTTTTTTCGCAGTTCACCTCCGTAAACTGCTTACAAACATAAATCAACCTCAGAATACATAAAGGTATCGGTAATTCTGAAAAGAAAAAAACGAAAAAACGGGCCTGGAGGGATTCGAACCCCCGACATTCGGGTTAGAAGCCCGACGCTATATCCTGGCTAAGCCACAAGCCCACGGATTAATGCTCTATTCTATTGGAGTTTCCAGATAATAAATTCTCCTCAGGTAGTTGTGTGAAAAGAGGATGAGGGTTATCTGACCCTCGGGCAGCTGCACTCCACAACGTCTACACGAAGGACTTTGCAGCAGCCGCGATCCAGAACCTGCTTTACGTGAGAGGTGCAGGCAGTTTTCAGCTGTAGTCGAACGGATAGCCGCTCCCGCTCCTCGTAATAAACACCCGGAACCGTACTGGAAATGCGCTGCATCGTGGTCGCGGCAGCCGTAACCATTGCGACAATACCGGTGTCCCCTGCCGTAAGATCATCCTGCGGAACTGAAGAGAGAAACACCGCATCACCAACATGCACAGAAGAGGCCGACACCACATTCTGGGCGCTGACGAACTCCACGGTTCTCGGACGGCCCTTTTTGAGTTCAGCGATGACTTCCGGGGAAATTCCTGCAAGACCTATCAGCTGCATCATACTCACCCGTACATCATCTGCTCACCGGCAGATATCGGTTTTTGTTCGTCCTGCTCCTGTTCCTGCACGTCAGCCGCGAGCTGGTGCATCATCGCTTCCACCTGATCAGCCTGCTCCATTAACGGAGTAGTGTCGACATCAAACCCATACCGGTTATTGAGGGCTTTCAGCGCTTCAATTGCCGCACGGGGATCAACATTAAAGTTCGTCTCCACTAAAAAGCCGGTTGCAGGAATGCCGCGGAGCTGCGCTTCGATAAGAAGACTACCGGAAACACCGGTAATGCTGAGTGCGGGAAGAATAACCGTGATGTCTTTGATCTTTTCCAGCGACTCAGGAGTGGTTGCAACACCAAACACCCGCTCGCCGTCGCCTCCGGTGGTGACACCGCCAACAATTACCAGATCAGTCACGGTGGTTTGTTTGGCGAACCATGCAATCAGTGCTGAGGAGAATTCATACGACACCTGCGGTGGAACCGGGACATCGGCAAGGATTGCAACATACTTGTCCTTTTGGTAAAGGCGGACCGGCGCCTGGGCAATACCATTCGTTGCAAGCGATATCTGGGGCAGGAACCGGCTCGTGACGTTCCCGAAATGAACAAAACCGGCATGTTCCACGAGGTACTGGAGAGCGATACTTCCCACAAGACCGGAACCCGGAAAACCGGTTAGAAGTATGATCTCTTTGGCTGTCGGCGCAGGAGACTCCACGCGGACGGCTTCTGTTACATCCATAGAGATAGATATTCTCCGGCCAGAATAAAGGTTCTCATAGTGGAGATTTTTCCAATTGACAAATACTTAAATTCCCGCGTCAAATAGAGTTACAGTACAATGCAGGAATATGAAGTTAAGCGTGGAATGACCAAAGATCTGCCTGAGCGCATTACCGCAGGATTTGTTGAGATCTTTGAAGTGCAGCCCGTAGAAAAAGACGGACACTATACGATCTCGTACGGGAGCATGTCACGTCTTGAGGTTGTTGCCGGAGAGAAAAACAAGAAGGTCATTGTTGATACGGAAACCAATAAAGAGGTTCTTGCAATGCCTGACGAAGAGGCAGACAAGATAATTCTTGATACCAACAAACGATTCCGCCAGTACCTTGACCTTATCACCGGCTTTACCACAAAAGAGCGGGTAAAGCGGGCGAAAAAGGCGGCAGAGGCTGACAACTGAATATCCCTTTTTTCGTTAGGATGTACCTGTCCCGGGTAATGTATCTGGTTTTGGCTTGAGTTAATCACGTAATTTTGGTTACAACGCGTTCAGGATGGGTGTAGACCGTAAACCTTGGCGGGCGGACAAAGCAGATGAGCGTCACACCGCAATGTTCTGCGGTGAGAATTCCCTTATCCGTCGTCGCAGCACGGGACACAATAACAGGGATACCGGCATTTGCCGCTTTCGTCACCATGCCTGCCGGCTGTCTGCCGGTACTGCCAATTACACACTCTGACGGCGGAATTTTATTGAGGAGCATATACCCGATGACTTTATCGACCGCGTTGTGCCTGCCAATGTCAGAGGCGAGAAACACCACGCGGTGCTGGTGAAACAGAACCGCACAGTGCAGACCGCCGGTCGCGTCCCAGACCTCTGCGTTGATGGCTTCCCGGATAAGAAAAATCTCTTCGGGAGTGATGCTGCCGCCGGAGGGTGCATGACCGCGCGGTTTCTGCGGAGAGAAACCTCCGGCAGACTCCATTTCACCTGCGACACTGATGGTACAGACAGCGTCCACAAAAACCGCTGACCCCTCAACTGTTACGGACCGGATATCCGACGCAGAACAGACAAGACCTGCGTCCACGAAAAATCCTACCGCAAACTCGCGAAGATGCTCGCGGCTGACGACGGTTTTCAGGAACTCCTTACCGTTCAGATACAGGGTCACCGTATCCTCGGCAACCGCCGCATCCTCAACCGGCACTGCGGTACCGTCGCGGTAACGGAGACCGCGAAGCGGGGAGGCAAGAACTCCGCAATTTTCGGCGCATTTTTTCGGGTCCCCTGCCACGGGGTTCAGACCTGCGATTCGTTCAGGATGGGTGTAGACCGTAAACCTGCCGTCCCGCACAAATCCGATCAGCGTAACTCCTGACGATTCGGCAAGTTTTGCGCCTTTCAGCGTCACCGCAGCCCGCGAAATGACAATGGGAATGCCGGCGTTCACTGCCTTTACCACCATTCCGGCAGGCTGTCTGCCGGTGCAGCCGACTGCACACTGGTTTGGTGAAATCCCATTCAGCACCATCCATCCGATTACTTTGTCAACCGCATTGTGCCTGCCGATATCTGATGCGGTGACAACACAGGCGTGATCATACCACAAAGCCGCGCAGTGCAGACCACCGGTTTTTCGCCAGACCTCAGCGTTCAAAGATTCGCGGAGAGCAAAAATCTCATCCGGCGCAACCGACAGCGTCCCTGTTACGCACATCTCAGGCTTTGCAGGAGCAAAGCCTGAGGCTGGCGCATCACTGCGCAGTACCGCGTCCACATAAACATTAGTTCCCTCTACAGTAACCGAAAGAATTTTTTCCGCAATCCCTGATGCCGTAAAAAAACCTGCGCCAAACTCGCGGAGCTGTTCGTTACTCGCAACAATTTTCAGATGCTCGGCACCGTTCAGATATAGCGTGACAACATCCTCATGCACCACGGCATCATCGATTCGGGCAGCAGTTCCGTTCTCATACCGGTACCCTTTGCAGGATGTAAGGAGGTTTGTATTCATATCCGTCTCCATGAGCGTTTCACAGCGTGAATATTCATATGTTTGCGAGGACAACATATAAAATCATGCGAACGCTCTGAACGAAATCCTCAATAGCGTTCCGACAAAGATTATGAACACAATGATAGAGCTTCAGCCGTCTCCGAAAGTCTACTGCGGCCAGACCGAGCGCAGCAAAACTCCTGAGGAGACGCTTGCATCCATCGAACCGCTGGTACAAATTGCAGGCATCACGCGGGTTGCGGATATTACGGACCTTGACCGGATCAAAATACCGGTCTACTCCTGTATCCGCCCGACCGCAGCAGACGGTGCGATCTCCGTGTACAACGGCAAAGGAGGGACCGAAGCCGAGGCACGGGTGGCGGGAATCATGGAAGGAATAGAACGTTATTCAGCAGAAGCCATGCCTCGCGATCTCTCCATGATTTCGTATGACATGCTTTCCCTCGCTGAGGACTGCCTCAATCCTGAAGACCTTATTCTGCCGCGGACAACCGACCCCCGTATGGAACTGCCGTGGGTAGATGCATGGGACATTGCAAACAGCTGTTCCCTCAAAGTTCCGCTCTGTGCGGTGATTCATCCAAATCCCCACTATCTGCCGGGCCTCTTCCGCTCCAGTTCCAACGGGATTGCGTCAGGCAACACCATGGAAGAGGCGATCTTCTATGCACTGACTGAGGTCATTGAGCGCGATTCATGGTCGCTTGTGGAGGCAACGCGGGACACCGGGCCTGTGGTAACCGGTCTTTTTGGTCACGCAGCAGAGATGCTGGCGAAATTTACGGCAGCGGGTGTTGAAGTGACCCTGAAAGATATCACCTCAGACCTTGGCATTCCAACGATTGCAGCGGTTGCTGATGATGTTACCCTCAAAGATCCGCGACTTCTGACGATTGGTATGGGAACCCACACAAATCCGGAGATTGCCGTAATCCGCGCACTTTCCGAGGTTGCGCAGAGCCGGGCAACACAGATTCACGGAGCACGCGAGGACGCAACGATTGCGGCGTTCCGCGAGATGATGGGATATGACCGCGTGAAACGGATGAATGCCTACTGGTTCAGATGCGAGTCTGAAAAACCGTTCTCGGAGATTGCCGGCTGCGCAACGCAGGACTTTCAGACTGACATTCTTGCAATCGTTGAGCGGCTGAAAGCAGCGGGACTTATCCGCGTGCTGGTTACCGATCTCACTGATCCTGACCTTGGTATTCCGGTGGTCCGCGTGATTGTGCCCGGACTTGAGTGTTTTACGATTGACAATGAACGCAGAGGTAAGAGGTGCATTGATGCCGAGCGTCGTCATCTTCATCGGTCCAAGTCTGCCGCTTGAAGAGGCAAAATCTCTGCTGCCGGAGGCAGAGTACCTGCCTCCGGCAAAACGCGGCGACCTAACAGCAGCCGCAGCGTCCGGTACAAAAAACATTGTCCTCATTGACGGTGTGTTTTTTCAGGACAGAGCGGTCGGTCACCGTGAGATTCTTGCGGCGCTCCGCGCAGGAATCCGGGTCTTTGGTTCGTCCTCAATGGGCGCACTCCGGGCTTCAGAGATGGATACGCTTGGGATGATCGGTGTCGGTGAGATTTACCGCTGGTATAAAGAGGGGATTATCAATGCCGACGATGAGGTGGGGCTTGTCTATGATCCTGAGACGCATGCGGCCCTTTCAGAACCAATGGTCAACATTCGTGCGAGTTTTACCGCGGCAAAGTCTGCCGGGATCATCACTGAGGATGAGGAGGCAGAGCTTCTCCGCGCATGCAAGGCGCTTTACTATCCTGACCGGACCTACCGCCGCATTCTCCGGGAGGCAACCATCGCGGATGAGACAAAGTCTTCACTTTCTGCGTGGCTAAAAACCGGTGCCGTTGATCAGAAACGGCTGGACGCAAGAGAATGCCTGAAAACAGTGAGGGATATGCTGTGAACGAACGATACATTCGACAGATTCCGGTCGTCGGCGAGGACGGCCAGAAAAAACTTGACGAGGCAACCGTGTTTCTTGCGGGAGCCGGAGGACTCGGGTCACCGGTCGCATTTTATCTCGCGGCAGCCGGCGTAGGCCGGCTCAGAATCGCTGACTGTGATGTGGTTGAGAAAACCAACCTGAACCGTCAGATTTTGCACAGGCAGGACCGAATCGGGATGCCGAAAGCCGCATCCGCAAAGCTTACGCTGGAAGCTTTTAATCCTGACATTGAAGTGACGGCGTTTGCCTCGTTCATCGATGAAACAACTGCTCTGCGGCTGATTGGCGATGCCGACATCATTGTTGATGCGATGGACAACTTTGCGGCGCGGTATGTGCTGAATCAGTTCTCGCAGGAGTTGAAAATTCCCCTTATGCACGGCGGAGTTGCCGGCCTTTCCGGTCAGGCGACGCTGATAATCCCCGGAGAGACCCCGTGTTTATCCTGCATATTCCCCAATGCCCAGACCACCCGAGGCACACCGATTCTTGGTTCCACTGCCGGAGTCATCGGATCGATTCAGGCGCAGGAGACGATAAAATATCTGACCGGATCACCCGACACCCTTGCCGGCCGACTCCTGCTCTGGGACGGAGCGGTAAACAGGATGGATGTTTTCTCCGTGAAGAAGAGTGCAAAATGCCCGGTGTGTTCCAGTACAACCACTACAGAGGATACCAAATGACTGAAGTAACAATTTTAGCGTTCGCGAAGTTTCGCGAACTGTTCGGCGAGAAGAACACGGTCAGCGCCGAGTCCGGTGCGACAGTTCTTACGGTGCTGGCGAACTTTGCGCAGACGGTTCCTGCGGCATGCGGCGAACTGTTTGAAGGAAGTCAACTGCGCAGCCATGTAATTGTCATGTACAATCGTGAGCGCATTGATTCGGAGGAGGCAGCAGAGATTACCGTATGTGACGGCGATGAGATCGTGCTGTATCCGCCAGTTTCGGGAGGATGAGAAAAAATGGTTCTTGCAGTACAAAAAGAGGATATTGATATTGGTGCGCTGATTTCTGCGTCGCGGACGCATGCAGACGGTGCGCAGATTGTGTTTATTGGCTGTGTCCGTGATGACGGTATGGATGCGCTGGAGATTGAAGCGTTTGTTCCGGTCGCCGAAAAAGATCTTGCGGAGATTGCGGCAGATGCAAAGGAGAAGTTCCACTTAAATTCAGTGGATATTGTCCACCGCTACGGAAGACTTGCCCTCGGCGAGACGATTGTCGTGATCATTGTGGGCGCCGGGCACCGGCCAGAGGCATACGAAGGTTCGCGCTACATTATTGAGCGGCTGAAAGAGCGGGTACCTATCTGGAAACAGGAGATAACAGGTGATCAGAAAGGCGCATGGGTTCACGGCATATGAAAGATCTTCCGAAATCCGTGCGGGTTGCAGTCTGTCAGCTTGCGCCGGTTCTGTTTGACAAACAGGCGACCATTGCAAAAGTGGTCTCAGCCATCCATGACGCGAAGAGCGGAGGTGCAGACCTTGTGGTGTTTCCCGAGTCGTTTATTCCTGCATATCCCCGGGGCCTGTCCTATGGATATGTGGTCGGCAGCAGGACGATGGAGGGACGGCTTGACTGGAAGCGGTACTATGATAATGCAGTCATCGTTCCGAGCGCTGACACGGATCTGATCGGTGCGGCAGCAGCTGAGGCGGCGGTCTATGTGTCTGTTGGTGTGACCGAGCGCGACGAGACTTCGGCGACACTCTACTGCACAAATCTCCTGTTCGGGCCTGACGGTAGATTTCTCGGCAAACACCGCAAGCTGAAACCAACCGGAACCGAGCGGTGTATCTGGGGCGAGGGCGACGGTACGACGCTGGATGCGGTGGAGACACCGTTTGGGGTGATGGGCGCTCTTATCTGCTGGGAAAACTACATGCCGCTTGCCCGTGCAGCGATGTATCAGCAGGGAGTTGTGCTGTATCTTGCACCGACTGCTGATTCGCGTGAAGAGTGGCAGGCCACGATGCGGCATATTGCCCTCGAAGGCAGGTGTTTTGTAATCGGATGCAACCAGCATGTGACCAAATCCATGTATCCCGCAGATCTCCATTACGGGTTTGAACTGGAGAAACAGCCGGAGAATATGTGTCCGGGAGGCAGTTGTGTGGTCGATCCGTTCGGCAGATATGTTGCAGGACCGGTTTGGGACCGTGAGGAGATTATCTATGCGGATCTGGACCTTGACTTGAGTGTTCTTGCACGGATGGACTTTGATCCTATCGGACACTACAGTCGCCCGGATGTATTTTCGCTCGTTGTCCGCAAATAATAAGGATAGGGATTATAACGATAAACCAACAATAATACTTTCATGTTAGTGTATATCGATGGTAAATTCGTCCCGGAAAATGAGGCGAAGGTGTCCATTTTTGATCACGGTTTCCTTTACGGAGATGGTGTGTTTGAAGGAATACGTGCCTACAATGGTCGTGTGTTCCGGCTTGCCGAGCATGTGGACCGTCTGTTTGACTCAGCAAAGGCAATTGATCTTGTTCCTCCGGTGACAAAGGAAGAGATGGCTGAGATCATCAAGGAGACGCTGCGCAAAAATAATCTGAAGAATGCATACATCCGTCCGATCATCAGCCGTGGTGTTGGTTCGATGGGACTTGACCCGCATCGGTGCACAAAACCGACGGTGGTCTGTGCGGCTACCGAGTGGGGCGCTATGTACGGCGATCTCTATGAGACCGGTCTTACAGCGGTGACGGTGTGTGTCCGCAGAAATACGCCGGATTCTCTTCCGCCAAACATCAAGTCGCTGAACTATCTGAATAATATTCTGGGAAAGATTGAGGCTAACTATAAGGGAGGCGATGAGGCAATCTTCCTTGACCGCACGGGAAAACTTGCGGAGGGGTCAGGCGATAATATTTATCTCGTGAAAAACGGTAAGCTGTACACTCCGCCAACTATCAACAACCTTAAGGGTATCACCCGTCATGTGCTTCTTGAGCTTCTGGATAAGATCGGGGTGCCGTATGAGGTCTGCGAGCTGGGTCTGTTTGATCTCTATACGGCAGATGAGGTTATGGTGACCGGAACCGCTGCTGAGATCTGTGCAATTACGAAGATCGACGGTCGTGTTGTGGGCGATGGAAAGACGGGTGCAGTCTACCGCAAACTGCTTCCGGCATTCCAAGAAGTTACCAGAACCGAAGGCGACGCCTACTGAGCTTGTCCCAGTAGATAATCATAATATTTTTATATTCAAACGTCGACCATTATAGGCAATACTGCGAAAGCGGTACGATTGGGCTGATATAGTGTAGAGGCCAATCATGCTGGCCTTTCACGCCAGCGACTCGGGTTCGAATCCCGATATCAGCACTCCTTTTTATCTGGTTTTTGTTTGTTCCCAATTCTCTTGATCCATTTCTTTTTTTACCATGCGGGTAAATGTATCTGGCATGACGTTTCACCCGACGAATAATCCCGTGTTCTGGAAAGAGACGGGCGGGGAGCTTCTTGCTGCAAAGCGGTTTGAGAAGGCTGCATCAGCATTTCAGCAGTTGTGCGACCTGACACCAAACGATGCGGAGGCGTGGTGCGGTCTTGGACAGGCACTTTCAGGTCTTGAGCGGTATGGTGATGCGGCTGCGTCATTTGAGAGGTCGCTTGTGATTCAGCCGGATATGCTGACCGCCCTTGAGGGTCTTGCCGGGTGTTATGAGGCTCGCGGTGAGTTTGAGAAGATGACGGCCTGCCGCATCAGGCTTGGTGAATTATCTCAGGAGTGATTCGAGGGAAACTTCTTTGCCTTGTGATATCCAATTCTGAAAAGAGAATGTCGAATCGATGGAGATTTGCATAATGGGAAAATCCGAAGATAAACGATTTCAGGTCGCCTGGCTGAGTGTTGTCCTGATGCTTGGCGTGGCGATTCTGGTAGGATACATGGGTCTCGGTCTTCTGGCCGCAGCAGGTGTGTTCCTTCTTGGGACCGGTCTTATCATGATCGCTCTATCCTTTGCAGTCGGCAGAAAAGAGATGCTGATCACGGGTGCCGGCGCACTGTTTGCAGTTATTGGTGCAGTTCTGATCCTGTTGTATTCGGGAGCAGATGTGCTGCTGGTTTTCGGCGGAGCGCTGATTGGTATTGCCCTTGCTGCAATGGTCTATGTGGTAGTAAAGAAATAATGAGAGTACATGCAAGAGTTTGAAAATATGACGGATTTACGAAACAAAGTTGAGGAAGACCGCGGTCTTTTGAAGAAGATTCAGCTGGGTATCCCGGGTTTCCGGGGATACCGGCAGAAGGAGGATCTGCGTATTGCAGATTCTCTTCTCCGGATGCAGGTTGCAGATCTGCTGAGGTCGGATGTTTTGCAGCAGCTTGAGCTGATTCGCGAGCGTGCAGGCAGTGCACTGGAGTTGGAGCTGATGAATGATGTTGCGGTGGTTGTTTCTGCGGCGAAGACTGCGGAGAGCAGAGTCCGCCATGCGGAGCAGGGGTATTCGGGGATTTCTCCGGCGTACCGTGTGACGGATGCGGAGCTGAATACGCTGTATGAGTTTGATCTTTCGCTTGTTGAGGGTATCAGGAGTCTTGGGGATTTGTGCCGGACGGCTCTTTCTTCGGCGGATGCCGGAGATTTCGGGCTGGTGAAGGCGGATCTTCGTGATGTCCGTGCAGGTGTTGCGGAGCTTTCGGCAGTGTTTGAGAAACGTATTGCGACAATGGCAGGGCTTGGTGCGTTCTGATGGCGTTATTTTCAAAGGTTAACAAAAAGATTGGTTCCGGTTCTGATATCGAGGGAGCCGATTCCCGAAAGGGTTTTTACTGGGTTGAGGATCAGAAGGGCGACAATGTGATGTGGCGCCTTCCAAGGAATGTTATGTGGAACGATAACGTTCTGGTCCGCGAGGATGAGTACGGTATCTTTTTCCGCGACGGAAAGGCCCTTGCGGTTTTTGACCGGCCCGACCGGTATGCGCTGACGACGCAGAATATTCCTGTTTTGAAGGATATTGCGGGAACGGTTCTTGGTAATGTTCAGATTGGCGAGTTCTTCTGGGTACAGAAGCGGGAGTTCCGGGATAAGTTTGGCACAAGCCAGCCGCTGGCTTTCCGGGATGTGGATTTCGGTGTGGTGCAGCTGCGGATCTTTGGTCAGTTTTCTTACAAGGTTGTTGCACCGCTTCAGCTGATTACGGAGTTTGTCGGAACGAAGGGTCTGACGAAGTCCGAGGAGATTGTGGACTGGCTGAAGGGACAGATTGTTGTTGTGTTAAATGATACGCTGGGAGAGCTGAAGGCGAAGAAGCAGATGGGGGTTCTTGATATGCCTGCGTATCTGCAGGAGATTGAGCAGCTTTGTCTGGCGAAGCTGGGTCGCGAGACCGAGGTCTACGGCGTGAAGATTATGAAGTTCGCAGGCCTCAATATCAATATGCCTGAGGAGGTACAGGAGGCGATTAATAAGCGCGGCGCGATGTCTGCTCTTGGCGTGAATTATATCCAGTACCAGTCCGGTAAGGCAATTGAGGGTATCGGTACGGGTGCTGCGCAGGGCGGGGGCGAGGGGTCCGGTTTTGCGATGATGGGCGCAGGGATGGGTGCGGGAGTCGGGATGGGTAATATGATGGCCCAGGGTATGGCAGGAATGGCGGCAGGTCAGCCTGCGCCGTTCGGCGGTCAGCAGCCGCCTGCGGGAGCAGCACAGGTGCAGTGTCCGAAGTGCGGAGTGTCTGCACCGGCAGGTACGAAGTTTTGTCCAGAGTGCGGAACTGCTATGGCGCCCTCCGGGACTGGGAGATGTGCAAGTTGTGGTGCGGCACTGACGCCGGGAGCGAAGTTCTGTCCTGAATGCGGGGCAAAGGTCGGTTCACCGAAGTGTGCTGCCTGCGGTGCTGATCTGCCTGCCGGGACGAAGTTCTGTCCAGAGTGCGGACAGAAGATCTAAGGTTAGGGGGTGGATCTCAGGCGGGTTGCCGCGCCCGGAACGGGCGGGGCAACCTATCGTGTGTGCTGATGATGATGAAATGAAGGGTATGCGTGCTTTTTTGTGTATGGTGAAGAAAGGAACCGCGTGGATTGGCGGTTTCTTTTTTCATCCTTTCCACTAACCACTCAACAGTACACAATCACACGAAGAAAAGCCAATGAGAATCAGATGATAGGGTGAGAGGTGTTTTCACCGGTTTCGGCCGGGCAGTCCCGCTATGTGTGTTTTTGATGAGGAAATAGGTGTGTGTGACGCAAAGGTATGCGCGCTATTTCACGGACGGGAATCTCAGCGTCCGGTTCATCATTGGGTGCGGGAGTGCCCGAGTGCCGCCGGTGGGGCTTTTTTTGTGTATGCGGTTTGTGGTTGGGTGGTGTCTTTGGCACCGTGAACAGAGTTATTTCAACGCGGATTTTCGCGAATCT
>CAZABQ010000003.1:3045-38237 GCA_964483485.1 uncultured Methanomicrobiales archaeon | reverse complement strand
GTAACACCGGAGAGTTCATCGAACTCATGGGCAACCGCAGCATCCAGCAGGTGATTCACTGTCACCTCAAAGGACGCACGGGAGAGAACCGACTCTTTCTCACCGGCAATACCGTGACGACCAATCTGCTTGACCTCGCCGTCCATGCACATAATATCTGCGACCAGCATGATGTGACGGAGATCGACGGAGATACCCTGCTCCTTTAAGGTGGAGAATGCCTCGTAGATGATAGCAGACCGTGCTGCCTCAATACCGAGCGTTCCGGCAATTTCTGCGATGTTGTTTGTTCTTGTACGGGTGCAGTCCACACCTTCGATCTCAAACACATCTTTGAGATTTGAACCTTCCGTATGGAGAATGTACTCGTCATTCTCTTTTCTGACCACCACACGGCGGATATCATCAATACCCTGCACAATCACCTGACGGACATGCTCAGCAAGCTGGAACAGGTTCTGGTATGACTCCTCGTTTTTCGGCAGGAACCTGAGAATTCCATCCTTTTCGTTGATATCTACCTCAAAGTCGCGGTAGTGGCGCTTGTCCTTAATCTTCTGCGGCGCACGCTCCAGAATCTCGGCAACCGAGATCTTTCTCTTCTTGCACACCTCACGATTAATCTGTACAACTACACACATATCCGCAATATCAGTCTCGATATCACCGAACTCATGCAGCGGTGCAGCCTCAATCTTCCAAGAGACTTCACGCGCCTTGTCACGATCCTCACGGTAACCATCCTCAAGGAAGATGGTCATCGTTGGTGTGGACGGCTCTTTTCTTGCATCCATGATCTCGATCAGACGCGGCAGACCAAGAGTAACGTTAATCTCAGCCACACCAGCGTAGTGGAAGGTACGCATCGTCATCTGAGTACCCGGCTCACCAATCGAGTGAGCAGCATTGATACCCACTGCTTCACAGGGTTGCACACGGGTACGGTCGTACTCCTTGTTAATACGTGAGACGATCTCCTCAAACTGTGCGTCGGTCACATCACGGTCGGCATCATGCTTGGCGATCAGAATCTTTGTAAGCTCGGTTGTTGTCGAAACCGGCATGTCCTCATCAACCAGACGAAGAACACGGGTCTTTAAGCGATCGAGATTGACCGACTCCATCTCCTCAGGAGTCTTGCCTTCAAGCCAGACGCGGATCTGATCGAACAGAGTCTTTGGGAGATTCCATTCCCGCAGCATTTTCGCACTCTCGCTTTCAGGAACAGCAGTTTCGACAACCGGTTTCTTTCCTTTGCGGGACTTTGGTTTTGTCTCATCCTCGAAATCTTCTTCAGAGTCATCAAGCTCCTCAATGACCTCTTCGATCTCCTCGATCTCTTCGACCGGTTCAGGAATACCTGCCTCGTACTGACCGATTACGGCGTCCTCAAGGGAATCACCAAACCGGTCTTCTTCTTCCGCGACCGGTCCCATCGGGACGTCCTCGTCCAGATAGCCCGTCGGTTCAGGGAATGCTGCCGGTTCTTCTGCTTTCTTTCTTGGCGCCATGTTACACTGCCTCCTTTAATACGGACTCGGCAATACCCTTCACGTCGACCGGCAGACCCGATGCGGACTTTGCCGGATCGGTTCCGTCCTCACCATACTTGAACTGAATGATCTTGCCGCCGGTACTTCTGACCGTACCGTCGTATGCGACCTTCAGATCCTGCAGGGCATTGATCATACGGCGCTGCAGGTAACCGGACTGGGACGTACGGACTGCAGTATCCACAAGACCTTCACGACCTCCGATTGCATGGAAGAAGAACTCGGTCGGGGTTAAACCACTCTTGTAGGAGTTGCGGACGAATCCGTGTGCGTCCGATCCCTTATCACCGCGCTTGAAATGCGGCAGGGTACGGTCCTCATAACCACGGACGATACGCTCACCACGCACTGCCTGCTGACCGATACAACCGGCCATCTGTGCCATGTTCAGCATGGAACCACGGGCACCGGAAACTGCCATCACCACAGCAGAGTTCTCAAAACCTAAGTGGCGTGATGCAATTTCTCCGGTCCGGTCACGAGCCTTACCGAGTTCCTTCATCACCTGCATTTCAAGCGTCTCTTCCTGGGTTCTTCCAGGCATTGGTTCAAGATGTCCCTGTTCGTAAATGCTGATACGCTGGGCCACATCGGACTCTGCTTTGTCAAGCACATCGCGGATCTGCTTGTACTCCTCTTTACCGAGGTCAGTATCGTTGATACCGTAAGAGAAACCGTTGATCATGATTGCGCGAATCGACAGTTTCGTTAAGTCATCAATGTACTCGCGGGCACGCTTCATGCCGTGCAGACGGATGATACGGTTCAGAATTGCACCATCCATTGCACCGACAGACTTCTTATCGATTGTTCCGGTAAGGAGCTGACCGTCCACGATTCTGACGTATGCATCATTTGGACAGTGGGTATCTTTGGTACACGGGTCACAGTTACGGCAGCATGTTGCCTTGTAGAACATGTTGACGTCCGGCGGCAGAATCATCGAGAATGCCTGTTTGTTACTCCAGTACGGAGTTCCATCCTCGTCGACTTTTCCCGGTTCCGGAAGATGAGTCATATCCGTGTATTTCAGGAGATAGAGGAACTGGGACTTGGTGTACCATTTCATCTGATTGGTCAGGAGGAAGATACCGGAGATGTGGTCGTGCAGACCGCCAATAATCGGACCGCCGAACCGCGGGGAAAGAATATTTTCCTGAACTGCTACAAGAAGCTCTGCTTCGGCCCGCGCCTCTTCGGTCTGCGGAACGTGCAGGTTCATTTCATCCCCATCAAAGTCTGCGTTGTACGGAGGACATACTGCCGGGTTTAAGCGGAAGGTTCTGCCGTTCATCACTTTGATGTGGTGGGACATAATGGACATTCTGTGCAGAGACGGCTGACGATTGAAGAGAACAATATCGCCATCACGAAGCTGACGGTCAATCTTCCACCCAGGCTCAATCATTTCCGCAACGGTGTCACAGTTACCTTCAGGTCCTGCAATCAGGCGGATACGTCTGCCGTCAGGACGGTTGACATAGTTTGCACCACATGGGTCGCGCAGAGTCGGGCGGTGTGGACCAATCCTAATCATGGATCTGATATCTTCTACGTTCTGCTTGGTAACGCGGACCGGCACCGACATCTCGTTTGCAATTGCCAGAGGAACACCGACCTCGCCAATGGAAAGGTTCGGGTCCGGAGAGATAACGGTACGCGACGAGAAGTTCACACGTTTACCGGAAAGGGAACCGCGGAAACGACCGTCCTTACCTTTTAGACGCTGGGACAGTGTCTTTAAGGGTCTTCCTGACCGGTGGCGCGCCGGAGGACATCCGGCAACTTCGTTGTCCAGATATGTGGTAACGTGGTACTGCAAAAGCTCCCAGAGATCTTCAATGATCAGCTGCGGAGCGCCTGCATCCTGATTTTCCTTGAACCGCTGGTTGATTCTGATAATATCCACAAGTTTGTGGGTCAAGTCATCCTCAGACCGCTGACCGTTCTCAAGAATAATCGACGGACGAACTGTTACTGGCGGAACCGGAAGAACGGTAAGAATCGTCCACTCGGGTCTTGCAACGGTCGGATCGATACCAAGAAGACGGAGATCGTCATCGGTAATCTTTTCCAGGCGTTCACGGATGTCAGCAGAGGTGAGTTTGTGTTCAGTCTTGTGGACTTTACCGTCCTCACCGGTTTCGGTGACAACTTCTACGAAGCTGGTCGGCTTTTCAAAGTTGATCTTGAACTGCTGATCACCGCAGTACGGGCAGACACGTTCCTTTTTGATATCCTTCTCGCCAATGGTCTCTGCGGAGTAAGGGTCGTCTTCAAGCGCGCTGAAACGCTCGATTTCTTCCTTGTCAAGAAGAAGACGACCGCACTCGCGGCAGGTCACACGCAGAAGTTTTCTGATGAGTCTCGTGTAGCCAACGTGAATTACCGGTTTTGCGAGATCAATGTGGCCAAAGTGGCCGGGACAGTCTCCCTGTTTCTGACCGCAGGTTTTACAGCGCAGACCCGGATCAATCACACCAAGGCTTGGGTCCATCAGGCCTTTCGGGTACGGGAAACCGTCGTCGTCGTAGGTGTCAGGCCAGATGACCTTACAGACACTCATATCACGGATCGCTTTTGGGGAGAGCAGACCGAACTCAATCTTTCCGATTCTCTTTGGGCTGGTCATGTTACACCATATCCTCCAGTTTCAGTCTGGGCGCAATTCCCATACTCTTCATTTCATCAAGCAGGAGCTTGAATGCGTAGCTCATCTCAACTTCGTAGATGTCGGTCTCTGCACCGCAGGCAAGACAGCGGGTACTCTTCTGTTTTGCATCATACATTGCAACCATACCGCAGCGCGCGCAGACATACTGCTTGACTGCGTCGGATTCGTCCAGCAGACGTTCCTTTAAGGCCATTGCTGCTCCGTGTCCGATCATGACATCACGCTCCATTTCTCCGAAACGAAGACCTCCTTCACGGGCACGTCCCTCGGTCGGCTGGCGGGTTAAGACCTGAACAGGTCCGCGGGACCGGGCATGCATCTTGGTGGATACCATGTGGTAGAGTTTCTGGTAGTAGATGACTCCAACGTAAATATCAGCCTGGAATCTGCGGCCGGTGATTCCGTCATACATGACTTCTCTGCCGGTGTGGGCAAATCCTGCCTCGGCGAGTTCATGGCGGAGCACCTGTTCACGGGTAATGGTACTGTTTGCAACGTCTTTTCCGATCTGTTTGTCGGCAAGCAGACGCTGCTGGGCGAACGGGCTGTCGAAGATCTGCTGGACCGGTTTTTTACGGAATGAAGTTGCGTTGACACGTGTTCCCATAAGAGAACCGGCTTTGCCGCCGATCATCTCCAGCATGTGACCAATCGTCATACGTGACGGGACTGCGTGCGGGTTGATGACAAGGTCAGGTGCGATACCTGCTTCAGTAAAGGGCATGTTTTCCTGCGGGGTAATCAGACCGCAGACACCTTTCTGTCCGTGACGGGATGCGAACTTGTCGCCAATTTCAGGGACACGAAGGTCGCGTGTATGAACTTTGACGAGGCGGGAGGAGTTTTCGGACTCGGTGACAATCACCGTGTCAACAATACCAGTTTCATTGCTGCGCATAGTGATAGAGGTGTCACGGCGTTTTTCAACCGCAATCAGCTCTCCAGTCGGTTCCTCAAGGAATCTCGGCGGAGAGGTTTTTCCGATCAGAACATCCTTTTCAACTACGCGTGTTTCGGGGTTGATGATACCGTCGGTGTCAAGGTTTGCGTAGGAGCCGGGACCGTGAGAACCCTGAACATCGTCTTCGGGGACTTCGATTCTGTCAACCTGTCCTCCGGGATAACGACGTTCTTCTCCTTCGTACGTTCTGAAGAAGTGGGAACGCCCAAGGCCGCGCTCGACGGATGCTTTGTTGAAGATCAGTGCATCTTCAATGTTGTATCCTTCGTAGGAGATGATGGCGACACAGAAGTTCTGTCCCTGCGGACGGGTGTCAGAACCGATAAGTTCTGCTGCCTGTGTGTGGACCATCGGGACCTGGGCATAGTGCAGCATGTGACCGCGGGTATCGGGCCGCAGTTTCATGTTTGCCTGAGCAAAGCCGAGAGCCTGCTTAATCATACCGGCACCCATGGTAACACGCGGCGATGCGTTGTGTTCCGGGAACGGAACGTGTGCTGCTCCGATACCAAGGATCAAGGAGGGGTCGATCTCAAGATGAGTGTGGTCGGGAGTGAGATCGTCTTCGTAGACGGCGATGTAGAGGTCGTCTTCCTCCTCTGCATCGATGAACTCGATCTTTCCCTGTGCAACGAGACTCATAAACTCGTATTCGCCGCTGCGCACTTTTTCAATATCTTCTGGAGTGACAGCCGGAACGCCGCCATTAACGACGATTAACGGACGGCGTGCCCGTCCGCGGTCGGTGTTGATGACGATTTCGTTGCTGTAATCTTTGTAGGAGATGTTGACTTCGGTCGGGACGTGACCGTTCCGGCGCATCTGACGGAAGTTTCTGGTAAACTCAACTGCGTCGTCGACTTTGCCGAACAGGGCACCGTCAACGAACACTCTTGCCATTTTCTTTTCCATTTACTCACTCCGGATTGGTTCGATGTCCATGCCGCGAATAATGCGCATCATTTCTTCTTCGTCTTCGATTCCTTTGCTGATCTCAACCAGCTGGGCGAAGTTTTTCACCAGACCGCAGTTTGGTCCTTCCGGTGTTTCGGACGGACAGATTCTTCCCCACTGGGTCGGGTGCAGATCACGGGCCTCGAAGTGGGGCTGGGATCTGGACAGCGGAGAGATGACACGACGCAGGTGGGATATGACGGACATGTGGTCCACACGGTCCATTAACTGGGATACACCAGTACGACCGCCGACCCAGTTTCCGGTTGCGAGCGGGTGAATAAGCCGCTCGGTTAAGACATCTGCACGGACGACAGTTCCAATCGCGAGTTCTCTGTGGCGCATACTGGCGCGCTCGAGCTGGTATTTGACGTCGCGCGTAAGTCTGTTTAAGGAGATACGGAAGAGATCTTCCATTAAGTCGCCGGCAAGCTTCAGGCGTTTGTTGGAGTAGTGGTCTTTGTCGTCGATTCTCCTCTTGTTGAGGGCGAGGTCGAAACAGGCTTCTGCCATTCTTCCCAGGAACTCTGCCTTTGCAACGCGGACATCTTTTGCGTAGACGTCGTAGCCTTCGTCTCCCGGTTTTAAGTGGGAGGGGATGAGGTAGTTTAAGTGCGGCAGAAGGTAGCTGTCAAGTACAAACTCCGCACGCTTTCTCTGATAGTCTTTGGTCTGGTTTGGTGCGAGTTTTTTACCGACATACATGATACCTTCTTCGGAGTTTGCACACTCGGATTCTTCGAGATTCTGCATCATGTAGGTTAAGACGTCTTCGGACCGTGAGACTGCGGATACAATCTCTTCGTCGGTCTCAAGACCTAGGGCACGCATGAGATCCGCAAAGCGGAGGTGACCTGCTACGGACGGGAAGCTGACGTCGAGGAGATTTTTCTTATTTTTCTCGACGACAACGAGGGCACGGTAACCCCGGAACTGGGAGAACACTTTGGATACATGGATCTGTTCGTTGTATCGTTCGGTGTACTCGGTCATGATTTTGTTTGAGGCAAGATCCTCAAGAGTCATGAGTACACGCTCGGTTCCGTTGACGATGAAATATCCTCCGGGATCGCTTGGATCTTCACCCTGTTCGGTTCTTTCGTCCATGGAAAGACCGCAGAGGTTGCAGACTTTGGATCCGATCATCACCGGCAGCTGACCGATGGTGGTTTCCTGCGGTTCGAAGGCTTTGTCACCCTGATGGAGGGTCATGGTGAGGATCATGGGGGCTGCATAGGTAAGGTTGCGCAGCCGTGCTTCGGTCGGGTATAATTTGCTCTGTGATCCGTCCGCTTCACGGACGATTGGCTTTTCGACCCGGATTTCTCCGAGTTCAACCCATACGGGTTCCTGGTTCTTTCCCCGGTTTACGATTTCCGTCTCAACGATGCGCTGTTCATTGACAACTTTCTGCAGGTTGTACTGCACGAAGTTGTTGAACGAGTCGAGCTGGTGACGGGCGACGTGTTCTTGGGAGAAGTAGGCTCCGGAAAGTACGCTTCTATCAATCAAGTATATCCACTCTGGTTATTTTTTCGGCCGTCTGACCACAAGGCGGTAGGAGGTAGCTTCACCTGCTGTCTGGCTTTTGCGCGTGATACGGATGACCATTCCTGGTTTTGCTCCGCATGCTTTGGCAGCAGGATCGTCATGATACATTTTTGGAAGGTGCTCTTCGGTAATGTCATAGTCGGTAAGAAGTTGTGCGACTTCTTCCGGGGTCATGATCTGGTGATCGGGAACCATTTCATGGAGTAGTACGTTTAGTCGTGTCATAGAGCTCCTAGTTTAAGATCTGGATAGATACGGTTGTCTGTTGCTTGTGTTCAGAGTTCTCACCACATAAAAGTCTCAGAGTTTTTTTTTGTTGACGCTTGTAAGTTGTCCAACGGACGCGCCAATACACGCTGCCGAAAAGTAAATAGGACGGTCTTATGAATCCGACGATCCTAAAAACCCATGGCGACGTGCAAGCGGGCCAGGAGGGAGTTGAACCCCCGACCTGCGGATTAAAAGTCCGACGATCTGCCTGACTGATCTACTGGCCCTTGTTGTCCTCTGGAAGGTAGCATCATTATTGGGATTGAAAAGTATATATACATACCGATTGATCCCGCTGAGTGCGAGTCCGGTATGCATGGGCCGGAGAATGAACGTTCTCCGGTCCGTTTACCCCAAATATGCCTTCGCGTAATCTAGGTTGTCGGTTCCACAATAATAATATGTCGGGTTGAGGGGCGGGGAACCGGGGATAACCGGATGGAAGATATCCGGGATTATGGGTAATGCGAGACGTTGAAGAAACCTTACAATTATATCGATGGATGGTTATAGAGTAATGTAACCAGAGTGGGGTTTGCCTCACGGATATGAAGATTATGATAGAAGATTTGGATCCGTTTCCGCGTATACGTATGGTTTTGTCGAAGGGCTGCGGTATAGTTACTATTGGCATTTACGTGATGATCGCAATTCTTCTCGTGATTGCGGCGATAATAGGTGTTTTGGAGACTGCGACCCTTGTGGGAATGGCGATAGCGCAGCCATCACAGCATTCTCTGGCAGGTCTTTTGCAGGCAATTCTTTTGATCATTGTGATTGCAACACTGGTGGATATGGTTGCGTCGTATATTCGTGCGGGCAGGGTTCTTATTCGTCCGATTCTGATAGCAGGTATTACGACAATGGTTCGGCGGCTGCTGGTGAGTAATCTGACGTTTATTGATATTATCGGGACGACAATTATGATTCTTGGTCTGACGGTTGCGCTGATTTATGTGGGCCGCGATGAGCAGGAGATGATGGATCATATCAAGGATCTGAAACGGTCTGAGGATCAGTGATTCTTTCTTTTTTTGCGGATGCCAAAGTAAAAACTAATAAGGGCTACACGTCTAATATGTAAGATGCTTCGTCCCGAAAGGGAAGTAGTGAGGGGCCGTAGGGTAGCCTGGAATCCTAGGAGACTGGGGGTCTTCTGACTCGCGTTCAAATCGCGGCGGCCCCATTGTAATTTTTTTTGTTTTGGAGCTGATTTTGTGAGACTTGCACCGGAATGCAGAGCATGTCTGCTCTCAAGGGTTGTTGCAGAGGCAGGATATGCTGGAGCTGATGAGGAGACGAGTGTGCGGGCGCTGGATCTGTGTACGCAGATGTATGACTCAAGAGCAGGTGAGCGAATCGGGGCTTCGGTGATTGCGGGAGCTGTGCACCGGTGCTGTTATGAGATAATTGGGTCGTCTGATCCGTATTGGGAGATGAAAAAGAAGGATAATGCGATCGCGGCAGGAGTTGCTGCGGCTGTTTTGCCGATGCTTTCTGATATGCATGATTATGTTGTCGCTGCGGTGATTGGGAATGCGATGGATTACGGGGTTGCGGGGCATGAGATTGCGCAGGATTTTACGGCATATTTCCGCGAGATGTTTGGGCGCGGTCTTGCGTTGGATGATACGGAGAGGATTCTGGCTCTTGCGGACCGTGTGGTGTACTGTACGGATAACTGCGGGGAGGTGATTTTTGACCGGATGCTGTGCGAGGTGTTGCGTAAGCGCGGGAGTCATGTAACGATGGTGGTAAAGGATCAGCCAATGTTAAATGATGTGACGATGCGGGAGGCAAAGGAGCTGCGTTTGTCCGAGGTCTGTGATGCGGTTCTGCACGCGGGCGGCGGTGCGCAGCTTGGTCTGCATCCGGATCTGTATCCGCCGGAGGTTGTGGATGCGATGCGGAATGCGACACTGATTATTTCAAAGGGCCTTGCTAATTATGAGAGTCTGACTGAGTATGAGGATCTGCCGCCGGTTGCGTATCTGATGACGGTGAAGTGCGAGCCGGTCGCCAGACATGTGGGGGCAAAAAAGGGTGATCTGATTGCGGTGCTGCGGTAGATATCCTGCGGGTGTTGCCCATTGCCCTTTGCCCATGATTTTTTTGGAGGGTGTCCGTTTTTTCCGGGTGATTTTTCGTTGTATTTTTTGTTCTTTTTCACCTGCGATGATTGGTATTTATCTGATGAGTTGAATATACAAACAACATGAATGCGGGGAGCAGTGTATCAGTCTGATCACGGATGATGATTGCGGGATGTTCGGTTTCTGTTTTATTTCGGTGAGGGCAATGGGCAACGGGCAATGTTATCTCAGAGTGTGACCCTGTTTGCAGGGGACAAAGCAGCCCGCAGGCGTCCGCTCAGATCCTGCGAACCTTCCGGCAGAACGCGTCCGCGACCGCCCTGCCGAAGTACATATGTGTATAGCCCCCAACCGTACTGCCGGCAGTCATACCGTCCCTGCCGCTTCCGTCAACTCCTGCTCCCCGCTCGAGGGAAAACACATACCGCACGTCCGCATCCGGAATAGTCCGCGAGTAATGGAACTCGTGACCGCGAAACCGCATGTCCGCAGGGAACACCGCCGAATCATCAGCAACTCTTCCGGTCACATAATTCAGGGCAACGAACCGTTTCTCCATCACCACGTCCGCATCCAGCAGTCCTGCCATCCGGTGAACCGCTCCGTCTGCTGTTGTGATACCGCGCGACAGCCACATCAGCCCGCCGCACTCGCCAAATACTGGTGTACCCTCATCTGCCGCACGCACAAGATCGTTTCTGCACCGCGACAAAGAAAGCGCCTCTGCATACAGCTCGGGATACCCGCCGCCGAAATAATACGCGTCGGCCTGCGGCAGCGCATCAGCAATCGGCGAGAAAAAAACCAGCTCCGCACCTGCGGCACGCAGATAATCGAAATTGTCCCGGTAATAAAAACAGAACGCAGAATCCATCGCAACCGCGACTGTAACACCCGGGTCTTTCGGGCTGCATATCTGAACCGGCAGCGGCAGATCAGTGGTTTTTTCAGCCGCCGCAATGACGGCATCAAGATTACAGTGCTCCTCAACAAACGACCCGATCAGTCGCATACGGGCGTCCTCCTCTCCCATCACCAGACCCAGATGACGACTCTCCACCAAAAGGGCATCCGTTCGCGGCATCCAGCCAAGCAGAGGCAGCCCAAGATCTCCGGTCGCCATCGCCTTATGCCGGTCGGACCCTCCCTTTGTCATAATCACCCCTGCAAACCGCAGACGCGAATCATACTCTGCATATCCCTTCACCAGCGCCGCAGCACTTCGCGACATTCCCTTCACATCAACAACCAGAATCACCGGAGCATCCAAAAGCCGTGCCACATGCGCAGTACTGGAGCAGTCCGACCCGTCAACCCCGTCGTAAAGACCCATCACCCCCTCAATCACCGCGATATCCGCACCCTCACAGGCCCGTACAAAACAGTCGCGAACACCATCCTCTCCCATCATAAACGGATCGAGATTCCGTGACTCGCGACCACAGACAACCGTATGATGCGACGGGTCAATAAAATCCGGCCCTACCTTAAACGGCTGCACTGCAAGACCGCGTGCCGCAAGCGCCGCCATAATACCAGACGCGGTCGTCGTCTTCCCACAGCCGCTGTGCGTCCCGGCAATCACAATCCTTGGAATCCCCGTCATCTCTTTGCCTCCCTTGGAACACCGCATGCCGCCGCATACAGCAGAACCTGATCCTCGGTAAGTCGCAGCGCCGTCGCTGCCTCATCATCATAAAACGCCCCGACAGCACACGTCCCAAGACCAAGCTGAACAGCCGCAAGATAACAGTTTTCACAGATATGACCCGCATCAAGAAACATATCACGATATCCGCGAACCCCGTACTTCCACACAGTCCGGTAGGGGGTTGCAACCCAGAAAAACACCACCGGCGCACGCAGAACCGCAGGCTGCATCATACAGGCACGTCCGAGAGCGGCAACAGCCCCAGCTCCCTCTGCGATGCACTCCAGCGCATGTATTGACGGCACATACCTCCATAAACCGCAGGCGACTCCATCAACCTGCTGAATCGAAACATACGCATCTACCGGATGCAGCGCGCCTGCTGACGGAGCTGCACGAAACATATCCGCATCCCCCGTAACTCCTGCCGAGGCCCACAGCAGATACGACAAAAACTCAAGACTTATCGCATCACGGGAAAACGACCTCACACTTCTCCGGCGGCTGACAGCCTCACGAAGATCCATTGGCGGAACCTGAATATTTTCAGGGCGCGGAAGCATGATAACGGCTGCGCTTGCGGACACCGGCGCACGCTCCGGCGCCGGCATACCAAGTGCCGCATCTGTTTGCTCACCTGCTGGATATTTTGTTGCGTTCAGAAACGCTGAGCCTGCATTGTCCTTCATAATCGGATACCTTAAATCATAGTGTTTGAAATTACTATGGTAATATTTTGCTACGGCAAATAAATTGATGTTGTGACCTATGCATATAATGGAGGGTTTTCTTCCCGGGCCATGGTGGCAGATATGGACCATCATTGCCGCGGTCTGCGTCGTTTTGGGCATTGTTTCCCTCACGAAACTGATACGGAAACGTCCTGAAACCCTCCCTCTCCTTGGTCTTGCCGGTGCATTTGTGTTTATTCTCTCATCACTTAAAATACCGTCTTTGGGATCCTCCTCACATCCGACCGGTACCGGATTTGGATCCGTCCTTTTCGGACCTGCAATAACATCAGTATTCTGTACCGTCGTACTGATCTTTCAGGCACTGTTCCTCGCCCACGGCGGAATAACCACCCTTGGCGCAAACATTGTCGCCATGGGAATCGCGGGACCCGCAGTCGCCTGCCTGATCTTCCGGCTGGGCCACCTCATCACACCCGAATTCTCACTGCGGAGTTTTGCCGTAACCATGTTCTCTGCCGCCGCCGCGGCTGATCTCGCAACATATGCAATGACCTCATTGCAGCTTGCTCTCGCATACCCCGCAGCCGAAGGCGGAATTGCCGCAACATTTCTTCTCTATATTGGCATCTTCGGCATCACGCAAATACCGCTTGCGATCATTGAAGGTGTCGCAATCGTTCTTCTCATGCGGCTGGTTATTACAGCCAAACCCGAGATATTGGTAAGCCTTGGTATTCTCAGCCGCAATGAAACCAAAACCCTTGGCAGTGTCTGTGATGCTGATGCCGCGCTTCCCCGTCCCCGCAGATGGATTTGGGCAGGCATTCTCATCGTTTTGATTGCCGCTGTTCTTGCATTCTCCTTTGCAGTCTACGGCACTCAGCCCGGAACCGACGACATCGTGGCTGGCACTCTTGAGGGAGCAGGCGTTGTCCCTTGGTTTGACACCGGCAGTCTCTTCTCCGAAGACATGCACGGATGGCTGTTTGCACTACAGGCCGCTCTTGGCGCTGTGGTAGTGATTGTGTGTTTATACTGGCTGCGGTACCGGACCACCTGCAGCGGCGGCAGGTGCAGCGAGCAGAAACACACCATCTTCGACGAACACATTCTTGACGACACCGCAATGGCAAGCCCGCTGCGTCATGTCCCCGCATGGCTGAAACTAACACTGTGCGTTGCGGCGATCGTCATTGCGGTGACTTCTCCCCTGCCGTACGTCCCCCTGTTTATTGCTGTGGTGATGATTGCCGCAGCATTTATTCTTGCCAAGGTTAGTCTGCATCTCTACGCATCCCTTCTGATGATCCCCGTGGTATTTGCCGGAACCGGTGCGCTGGTAATTCTTCTCATTACCGGTGGCGGCACCACACTCATCGATCTTATCACGCTTGGTCCCCTGCATCTGTCGATAACAACCGAATCGGTTCAACTTGCCGTACTTGTACTGTCGCGGACGTTTGCCGGCATGTGCTGCCTGTACTTCCTTGCACTTACCACCCCTATGACATCACTGTTCGAGATCCTGCGCCGCCTGCACTTCCCCCAGGAGTTTGTAGACCTCACCATGCTGATTTACCGCTACATCTTTGTATTTATTGGGGAAGCCATCAGCATTCACAACGCACAGGTGATGCGCGGCGGTTATGGCACGATGAAAAACTGGATAAGTTCCTTCTCAATGCTTGCATCAATGCTGTTTATCCGCACCTGGGACAGAGGTGAAGCGATCTTTTTATCGATGGACTCCCGCTGTTATGACGGCTGCATGGTCCTGCCCGAGGAGGAAAGCCGCGCAACACCTGCGGCAGCGGCGGCAGTTGCAGTGTTTCTGGCGATTTCTGTCGTGATGCTGATTCTTGAATGGAGATTATTATGAGCGATTACGTTTTGGAGTTTGATGATGTATGGTACTCGTACCCGAACCGTCCCCCGTCACTTTCGGGGATTTCATTTGCGGTTGAGCGCGGAAAAAAAGTGGCAGTTGTCGGACCGAACGGTGCAGGAAAAACAACCCTTCTTCTGATGTGCAACGGAACGCTTGTACCCGAAAAGGGATGTGTACGCGTAGACGGTGGTGAGATCGGGTACGATCGCACAGCACTCAGGCGCGTGCGGTCAGCTGTTGGTCTGGTTTTTCAGAACTCGGATGCTCAGGTATTTGCGCCAAGCGTATATGCGGATGTGGCTTTCGGTCCTGCAAACCTGCACCTCCCCGAAGAAGAGATCAAATCACGCGTATCTGATGCGCTGTTTGCCGTTGGTCTCACCGGCTACGAACGGCGTCCACCTCACCATCTGTCGGGCGGGGAGCGCAAACGCGTGGCAATTGCCGGAATCCTGGCAATGAAACCGGAAATTCTGGTCGCGGACGAACCCACCGCCTCACTGGATCCTGCAACAGCAGCGGAGATTATGGATCTGCTGGACGAACTGCACGAAGACGGAACAACCATTCTGCTCTCAACCCATGATGTAGAACTTGCCTACCGCTGGGCCGACGAGGTCATCCTGCTGGGCAGCGGTAAACTGCTGCATCAGGGGACACCTGCTACGGTATTCACAAACCGGGATCTGATGCGGTCGGCACGGCTGACACCGCCAGTACTGCTCGATCTGTACATGGAACTCTCACGCCGGAGTCTTGTGGGTACCGGCATCCCGCCGAAAGGCATTCCTGAGATGACCCAGTTAATTGAAGGCGTGCCGCCGAAAGGCCGAAGGCTTGGAACCGTGTTTGTTGCAGACACCGACACTCTTACCAGAGAGCGGCTTTCCTCCTTATGCGCACAGCATCCGACCTGCCATACAGGAGCAATGGGAACGCGGGCAAAACGGTTCTGCCATGATGCCGGTCATCTTCCTGACTATACATACGGCGTGGTGGACAAATGTCTGCTTGCTGCAATGACGGGAGAGGATACCATGATTCTCACCTGCGGCGGAATGCTGGACCGTGTGGAGCTGCGGGCACGGCTGTTTGCCGAGGAAAGCGGGATACACGTGCCGGTCGTACGGACATAATTTTTCCGGGATTAAAAAAACCCGGCAGAAAAAAGTTAGATATTTTGCCCCATCAGCCGCACAAGAATTGCTTTTTGTGCATGCAGACGGTTTTCTGCCTGATCCCACACACCGCTCTGCATTGAATCAAGAACTTCATCCGTGATCTCCTCGCCGCGGTGGGCCGGAAGACAGTGCAGGACAATTGCATCCGGTGCTGCCCGCTTCAGAAGCGGCATATCAAGACAGAACCCGTTGAAATCCTTCAGTTTCATCTCTTTGATATCCTCCTCACCCATTGAAATCCACGTGTCCGTGTAAATTGCGTGCGCATCTGCAACCGCCTTCTGCGGATCGTCGTAGGTTACCACTTTACCGCCGTTGTCGCGTGCAAACTGAACTGCATGTGCATCCGGCTCGTACCCTTTGGGCGTTGCAACCGCGATCTCCATACCGGTCTGCACGGATGCCATGATCAGTGAGTTGCAGACATTGTTGCCGTCGCCGATCCAGGCAATCTTCAGACCGCGCAGCTCACCGAACTTCTCTTTCAGCGTCAGCGAGTCGGCCATTATCTGGCAGGGATGCTCCTTGTCCGAGAGCGCATTAATCACCGGAATTGAGGCATACTTTGCAAACTCTGTGATCGTCTCATGCTTAAATGTCCGCATAATTGCGCCGTGCACATAGCGCGACATCACCCGTGCGGTATCTGCAATCGTCTCACCGCGTCCAAGTTGCGTGTCCCGTGAGTTCAGATACAGCGCATACCCGCCAAGGTCATACATACCCACATCAAACGAGATCCTTGTCCGGGTCGACGCTTTCTCAAAGATCATCGCAAGTGTTTTTCCCGCAAGCAGCGGATGGGGTACACCCGCATACCGCTGACGTTTCAGCCGTGCCGCAAGCGTCAGAATGTCCTCATACTCTTCAGAGGACAGATCCGTTATCGACAGAAAATCCTTTTTCATCCACGCAGCTCCTTCATGTGCGCAATCCTTTTTGCAAACAGTGCCTCAGTTCCGATATCTGTCCTGTGGCGGACATTGCCGGATACATTTCTGCACGCAGCTTCTGCTGCTTTCTCAGCCTCGGTAAGACTGTCACCCACGCCGACGAACGCCATAGTCCGCGATGTCTGCGTCTTTAGCACACCGTTTTCCTCAACCACATTTGCATAGTAGAGAATCGTGTTTTCGTGTGCGCCAACCGTGATGGAATCGCCTGCATGAGGACTGTCAGGGTAGTCTTTTGGCACAATATACTTGCAGACCGTCGCTTTCTTTGCAAAAGACACATCTTCTGCCGCAAGCGTTCCTGCAATAATATGCTCTGCAATTGTCACGAAATCGGATTCAAGCAGGGTTAAAACATTCATCGCTTCGGGATCGCCGAACCGTGCATTGTACTCAATCACCTTCGGACCCGTTGCCGTGTTCATGAACTGGCCGTATAATACTCCTTTGTACGGACATCCTTCCTTTGCGAGTGCATCAACAGTTGCCTGCATAATTGCAAATGCTGCTGCATAATCTGCATCGGTTACGAACGGGAACGTGTGACCGGCGAGCGTGTATGATCCCATACCTCCCGTGTTCGGCCCTTTATCGCCGTCAAACGCGCGCTTGTGATCCTGCACCAGAGGCATCGGGACAAGAGTTTTCCCATCCGCAAATGCCATCAGCGTAAACTCTTCGCCAAGCAGCCGCTCCTCAAGAATGATCGTTTGATTCTTCAGCGTCATTGCATACTCAACCGCGCCCTCGCGGTCAACCTGCTCGCCCATAACCTTCACGCCTTTCCCGCCGGTGAGGCCGGTCGGTTTTACCGCAAGCTCTCCCGGGTACGATCTGATGTACTCGGCAGCCTCTTCCGGGGTTTTGCAGAGTTTATACGTCGGACAGCCGTCGATATGATGTTTCTGCATCAGATCACGGCAGAATCCCTTATCGGTTTCAATGCGTGCGGCATTTTTCGACGGGCCTACACAACCGATACCGGCAGCGGTAAGCGCATCCGAAACACCTGCGGCAAGCGGCGCTTCAGGGCCCATGACAGCATATCTGATATTGTGCTGCTTTGCAAATGCCACAACCGCATCCTTGTCCGTCTCCGGATGAATGAAAACCTCACGGCAGAGTTTCGCAATCCCCGGATTTTTCTTGGCCATTACACAGTACAGTTCGGTATTCGTATTTTTTGACAGTACAGCAGTGATTGCGTGCTCCCGTCCGCCGCCACCCACAATAAGTATTCTCATCTTTATATCCATCCTCTTGATTTCCAAAAATCTTTTCGGGTAAAATTCAGTGATTTATCAGTTCGCTTGCTTTTACCAGCGGGTGAAGTACAACGCCGTCACCGGCGAGCAGTGCACCGGCCCCGCTGTCACGGTCAACGACCGAAACCACGGAATCGATTACGGCACCTGCTTTTTTCAGTTCATCAACACCGTATTTTGAGCTGCCGCCTGATGTTGTCACATCCTCAATTAAGAGAACCTGTTTTCCTGAAACGTCGCCAATCACCATCTCACTCTTGCCGTGATCCTTTGCTGCGGCGCGGATAATCGCGCAGGGTTTGCCGCTTGCAAGAGACACAGCAACGGCGAGCGGCACACCGCCGACCGCAACACCTGCGACTACATCAAACGTATAACGCTCCGCAACCTCCTTTGCAATTTCACCCAGCAGCGCAGGCTGCATGATCGCCGTTTTCACATCGACGTAATATTTGCTTTTTGCCCCGGATGCCAGAGTAAAGTCCCCGAATTCCACGGCTTTATATTGAATTAACAGATCTAATACCGGATTTGCCATAATGTCAGTAAATCTCCTGATCAAATATTCAGTATAGTTTGTCGTGCTATAACTTCAGTGTTGTGCAGGATGCGGTGTTGCACCTAAATTCGTTTATTGCCATTTGACACTCCTCATTAATCGTATTTCAGCCCATGGAACGCATGCCTTCGGCCTGCTGCTTCGCGGAATCGCAAGGCCGCAGGACGTGCGATTCGTGGGATACTCAGGAATAAAGGTGCAACGATGCGGAATGCCGCATGTTTTTGAACTGAGTCGTTTTAAAAACATCACATAAGGATGCACCGCCTTCGCCGTCTGCAAGGGGCAGTAGTATCAAAAAAGAATGTATGGTGGTTACCAGGGAACCTGCTTGATACCGATCAGATATCCAATAATATTTGCTCCGCGGTGCAGGAGAGGCGTCCAGATAAGAATCGCAATAAAGATCCAGACGGTGATATACTCCATTACCCATGGCCATGCAAAGATTGCGAGAAGAATGAGAGAGCCTGCAACCAGATCATACATATCTGCAATCGGCCACTTCTCTCCGCGCCCCTTTCCACTCCGACGCTTGAAGTAACTTTTCACCATATCGCCAACAAGCGCACCGGCAGCAAGAGCTACAATGGTCACAATGGTGTGGTGGGGCAGCCAGTCCCAGTGGAATGTGGTTGCAAGAAACATCTGCAGAAGCCCAAACAGAATACCAACAAAGATACCGCCCACCAGTCCGCGCCATGTTTTTCCGTCGCCGAGATATCTGCGCCCGTCCTTTGCGCATTTCCCAAAGTCAACCGGTGTACCGCCACCGAATGGAACTGCCCCCGCATTTGCCACATACGCGGGCACCATAATCCAGAAAGCAGATACAAACGTTGCCAAAACCGCAAGAACTGTCTCCACAATCATCCGTTAACACTATCCATAGTTTATTTAATAGAAAGCAGAAAGATATAATAACTTACATTCTGGCGGACGATTCCGTCAGACCCAAGGAGATACGCGGGTCTATGAAAATTATCAAAGAAACAAAAAGCATGTGTCCTGTTTGCGGCAAACTGCTGCCTGCCACCGTCACCGAAGAAGACGGTGCAGTCTGGATTCACCGGACCTGTCCGGAGCATGGGGAAACACGTTCTCTTTACTGGTCGGATGCGGCAATGTACCACCGCTTTGAGCAGTATGACCGTTCCGGTCGCGGGGTTTACAATCCAAACTGCGACACTCCTGGCGAGTGTACGCAGCGTTGCGGTCTGTGCGCTCACCACAAATCAGGAACCCTTCTTGCCAACGTTGATGTCACCAACCGCTGCAATCTGAAATGCGAGTTCTGCTTTGCAAACGCCCGTGCCTGCGGATATATATATGAGCCGACGTTTGAGCAGATTGTCTCAATGTTTGAACTCCTCAGAAATGAGGAGCCGGTTCCCTGTCCCGCAGTTCAGCTTGCCGGCGGTGAGCCAACGATGCGGGATGATTTGGTCGATATCATCAAGAAAGCCAAGGAACTTGGATTTTCTCAGGTGCAGATGGCCTCTAACGGTGTCAAACTTGCCCAGAACCCGAAAATGGCGGAAGAGCTTCGTGCCGCAGGATTGTCTACGGTCTATCTCCACTTTGACGGTGTCACCAAGGATACCAACCCGCTTCTGGAAAAGACCAGCCTGCCGGCAATTGAAAACTGCCGCAAAGCAGATCTCGGTGTCGTTCTTGTGCCGACCGTTATTAACGGTAAAAATGATCATCAGGTAGGGGATATTATCAAATTCGCTTCCAAAAACATCGATGTTATCCGCGGCATCAATTTCCAGCCGGTTGCATTTACCGGTGCTGCGAAAAATGACGACGTCGAACGCGAGCGTGTCACCGTCCCTGATCTTGCCAAGCGCATTGAGGTTCAGACCAAAGGCGCAATCAAGCAGGCAGATTTCTACCCGGTTCCGTCCATGATGGCGGTTTGTGATCTGATCGAGTCCTACACCGACCAGCCGCAGCTGATGTTCTGCGCTCATCCCCACTGCGGCGCGGCAACCTACGGGTTCGTGAATGAGAAAAGCGATATTGTGCCGGTCAACCGGTTCATCGATGTGGACAAGTTCCTCACCGAGGTTGCAAAGATGGCCGAGAAGTTCAAGAAATCCGGCAAGACCGGCAGATATCTTGCGATGGCTTCAGGTCTGAACAATATGAGGAAGATTGTGGAGAAAGGAGAGGTTGACGGTGTTAAGATCGATATGAACAAGATGATCTATGACGCCCTCATCAAGCACGACTACGACACAATCGGTCAGTTCCACAAGAATGCGCTGTTTATTGGAACGATGCACTTTATGGACTGTTTCAACTACGATACCGATCGCGTCGAGCGGTGCTGCATCCATTACGCAACCCCTGACGGCCGGCTGATTCCGTTCTGTACCTACAACAGCGGTCCGGTCTACCGCGAGCAGGTATGGAAGAAGTACTCTAAACCGATGCCGGAAAAGAAAGAGTAATCTTTCAGGAATATGTGACGAAATACAGCCTTCGGCTGTTCTATTTTATTTTTTTAACAGTATGGAGATTCGGGAGTTTCAGCCGAACCTATTCAGCTGGTTTGCAACAGAGGGGTCGAAACGCTGAACTGCAAATGCGGTGTCTTACTAAAACTATCACCACTCACGCATTCATTACGGCTAAACCATTTTTTGAACGACGGGGGTATCTTGTTGTCCGCGGGCGGCAGGTTCCACGAAATGGTGTTCTGTTCACTAATTATGGAATGCTAAAACAGTGAATGGATGTCTGCCGGTCAACTTTATCCCGTATCTTGTGCAAGTAGTACACACATATGATCCTCTCCACCGGACCCGGTTCCACCCGTCTCTGCCGCAAAGTTGCCGACACCCTCTCTCTATCCGAGGAGTCGGTGACCGCGGTCGCATCGCTTTTCGGCAGCGGCGCAACCGTTCCCTTCATCGCCCGCTACCGTAAAGAGGTAACCGGCTCTCTTGATGAGGTTGCCATTGCCTCAGTTCGTGATGCCCTCATCCGCATCAAACAGGTTGACGACCGTCGCGGCACCATCTTAACGTCGCTTCGGGAACGCAAAATACTCACCTCTGATCTGCAGAATAAACTTCTCTACGCCGAAACCATCGCAGAACTTGAGGATATCTATCTTCCTTACCGCCCGAAACGCCAGACACGGGCAAGCGTTGCCCGCGACCGCGGCCTCGAACCTCTTGCTGCTGTTCTCAGACTACAGGACCCGCGACTTTCCCCGCTGGAGGCAGCAACGCCCTTCCTCTCGCCTGAAGTAGTAACCGCAGCTGACGCGCTTGCAGGTGCGCGCGATATTCTTGCCGAGGAGATCTCCGAGGATGCTGACATACGCGGGATGATCCGGGGCATTTTTGCAGGGTCTGCTCATCTCTCCTCCGGAGTTGTCAAAGGAAAAGCTGAGGACGCTTCCGTTTATGCCGGATACTTTGCGTGGGACGAACTTATTACCCGTGCAGCTTCCCACCGAATCCTTGCGGTCATGCGCGGAGAACGCGAAGGCGTTCTCCGCCTGCATCTGGCTCCCGATGAGGATACTGTCTTGAAAAGTCTGATGCCGCGCGTTGTGACCGGCAAAGGTGCTGCATCCGCCGAAGTTGCGACGGCTGCTACTGATGCCTACCGCCGCCTGATTCTCCCGTCACTGGAACGCGAGTTCTTCAATACCGTTAAAGAGCGTGCCGACACCGAAGCGATCGCTGTCTTTGCCGACAATCTCCGTCATCTGCTGCTTGCAGCACCTGCCGGGGAAAAACGGGTGCTTGCCATTGATCCCGGATACCGGACCGGATGTAAGTTCGTCTGCCTTGACGCCACCGGAAATGTTGTCGAGACCGGCGTCATCTTTCCCCAGACCAACCCGTCCGCCGCACGTGCAGCACTGATGCAACTGTGTAAAACGCATGCAATCGACATCATCGCCGTCGGCAACGGAACCGCGGGCCGTGAGACGGAAAAATTTGTCCGCGGCATCACGTTTGGCAGACCTCTGCCGGTACTTCTCACCAGCGAATGCGGCGCGTCCGTTTACTCTGCTTCACCCGAGGCACGGCGTGAGTTCCCGAATCTTGACATTACTCTTCGAGGGGCAGTCTCTATAGGCCGCCGTGTTCAGGACCCTCTCGCAGAACTTGTCAAGATCGATCCGAAATCCCTTGGTGTCGGTCAGTATCAGCATGACGTTGATCAGAACCGGCTTGCCGCAAAACTTGCCGACATTGTCGAGCAGGTGGTAAACGCCGTCGGTGTCAACCTGAACACGGCAAGTGCATCACTCCTCTCCTATGTCTCGGGCATTGGCCCGTCGCTTGCGGAAAAGATCGTTGCCTACCGTACTGCAAACGGTCCGTTCAAAAACCGCGGTGAACTTCTCCGGGTCCCGGGCATCGGTCCGAAGACCTTTGAGCAGGCGGCAGGTTTCCTTCGGATTTTCGGCGGCGACAATCCGCTTGACACGACGGGTGTTCACCCGGAACGTTATCCGCTTGTGGAGAGGATAGCACAAGATCTCGGTATCTCTGCCGGCAGACTTGCTGGTGCTCAGGAGCTGCTGAAACGCATTGAACCCGAAAAGTATGTCAGTGAGAGTTGCGGCCTTGTCACGATCACTGACATTATCGATGAACTGGGAAATCCTGACCGTGACATCCGCGTTACGGACGATTCTGAGTTTTCGTTTGACCAGTCGGTTCATGAACTGTCCGACCTTGCCGAAGGCATGGTCCTTCCGGGCATTGTGACCAATGTTACTGCGTTTGGTGCATTTGTGGATGTGGGTGTTCATCAGGATGGTCTCGTTCACATCAGTGAACTCGCCGACCGGTTTGTCACGCATCCGTCTGAGGTCGTGTCTGTTGGAAAACAGGTCCGGGTTGTGATCCTTTCCGTGGATACTTCTCGTAGCCGTGTCAGTATGAGCATCAAGCGGGCGCTGTAGCTATGGGTTTCTGGCGTCGTACGGGCGCGGTTGCGGATGCAAAATCCGTTGACTGGGAATATCTCGGAAGATTTTCCCGAAAAGGTGAACTGTTTACCGCGCTGAAAGTCGCAGGTGCCGTTTTCACGCCTGAAGATCTGGAGGAGATGCTGCTGCGGTACACGAAAAAACTCGCCTATGTTCCCAGGGATTACGCAGCAGCTCTTCTTGAGTCTGCCCGTGTTCAGATTGTGGGTGGCTATCACCGCATGATGACGGCAGAACTTGCAGATGTGCATGAAAACGTACGCTTGTCTGCGTCTTGGAAAGAGTTCACAGCCGCCGCTATGGTACGAACTTCTGGAAAACCGCTTGCCTCCCTTAAATATCTCATTGCTGCATACACGATGTATATCGCTGAGGAGCCCGTGCATCCGGTGGGAACTCCGTTTCCAGGCGGTTACGCGGTTGAACTACACGAAGGTGTCTATTACTGTCCAGTACGTGCGGTACAGGGAGAAGTTGACGCGACACTTTGTAGGTTTTGTCCGGCGGTCCAGAGCCGCGAACGTGACCTTATGCTGACCAAAGAAGAGCGTGATTTCGTCGAGCGCGGAGAAAAGCTGGAGAACTACTTTTTCAACTATCACGGCTAATTCTGATCAGTGAGACAACCATCGTTTTACGCAGCGTTCAGACAATATCTATTTTAACTCATGGGCACCACTAAGTAATGCAATGAACAGTGGCATCTGCCCGAAATGTGGTTTACCAAAAGAACTCTGTATTTGCGAGGAAGTCGCAAAGGAACAGCAAAGAATTACCGTGAAAGTAAGCAAGAGACGGTACGGCAAAGAAGTCACCGTTGTTGATGGTCTCGATCCATATGAGATTGATCTTGAGGATCTTTCCAAATACCTCAAAGGCCGGCTTGCCTGTGGAGGAACGGTCAAGGAAAACTCCATTGAGCTTCAGGGTAACCACCGCGATCGGGTCAAGGAACTTTTAACGACCCGCGGATACAGCATCGATAATATCAGCTGATCCCGTAATAAATATTTTTCAGGCCGAGTCGGCCTTGCATTTTTCCTTCTGAATGCGTGCAACCAGCTCTGCGTCTTTTTCCGTACAGTGGGAGAGTGCAGTGGTGAATGCAGTGATTGCGTCGGTTTTTTCGCCAAGCATCAGAAGCTCGTAGCCTTTGTTGTACCAGATGTCGGGCGCATTTGGAAGTGCGATGAGTACGCGGCGGAAACAGTCGTAGGCTTCCAGATGTTTTCCAAGACAACTGAGGGAGAGTCCTTTGTTGTTCATCGCTCCGGTCATGGTCCGGTCGTACTTGAGGGCACGGTCGTAGTAGTAAACGGCTTTTTCATAATTACCGAGTTCACGGTATGCATTGCCGCAGTTGAAGTAACTTACCGCATGTCCCGGTGCAATCTCAATAACTGCGGAGTAGCAGGCAATTGCCTCTTCGAGTTTACCTGCTTCATACAGCATTGTTGCCCGGTTGAACCAGTGCTCTGGAGCGCGGGGTTCCTGTTCGCAGACGCGGATCATGACGGCATCTGCTTCTTTGTAATGTTTCGCCGCTGCAAGCATCCACGCCCTGCTCGTCAGATAAACGACATTGTCGGGTTCATATTTCAAAGCTTTTGCAAAACATTGGTCGGCCGCATCATTCTCCCCAAATGATGCGAGCATGTCTCCTTTGTTATGATAATAGACGGCAGTATTCGGCCGCAGTTCAATTGCTTTGTCATAACAGACTGCAGCTTCATCTTTTTTACCGTATCTGGCGAGGATACGTCCTTTGTCATTCCATGCCGGGGCATTCTCAGGGTCGGCAGCAATTGCTTTGTCAAGACACCACAAGGCATCATTGTATCGGTCGTACCGCAGGTAAGAGATTGCGTCGCTGTAGTATCTTGCCGACTCGGCAGCTTTTGCATCTCCGCCATTTTCGGTCTTTTTGATCCGGTCAAAGAGTCCCATGAATATGATTTACCATTATGAGGCGCTGAGGGATAGCCTTTTTCACCAGCGCCCTGCTTTTTTCATGTTGTTAAAAAAGTAAAAATTAGTTCTGCGGCCGGCAGTCGCTGCAGAAGTATTCAATCACTGGTTCAGGATCGAAGAGGTCGCCGGATATAACTTTTTTTCCCTCGGTGGTGAAGGTTTTACCACAGATCCTGCAACGTTTTTCCTGTACTTTTTCTTCAGGGGTCATGCGTGCGGTGAAGGTGAATGCTGTTGTCCTACCGCTTTTTGTCGGAATATTTTCCCGCTCACAGACTCTTGACGCAATTCTGTATGCTGCAAGGGGAGCTGCCCCCATGCTTATCAGCCATTCAAGGAGCGAACGCTGCAGATTCTGGGTCAGCATCCATACAAGTTCCTCGTCTGCGTCGTCGTCCTCTTCTTCATCCATATCTTCCGGGGCGAGCCGGTATCCGCAGAGCGGGCACTTGTTTCCAACAAGCTCCTCTTTAACCATCTCCTCAAAACATCCCGGGCAGAGAATCCGCTGTAGCTTTGGGTCTTCCGACAGCGAAATTGTGCTATCCTCTTTTCCTTTTGAAGGATCTCCACTGCTGCTGTCAAGCGTCATTATTCTTGATCTCCATTGTTGTATCTGTACTTTTTTCAAGTACTATATGGCTAGTAATAGGATATCAGGATTAATACGTCTTCTTGTTTAGGACTATTTTCCTCGGGATTGGAGGGGGATAACCTCTGCCCGTTACAAAAATTACATATATCAATATGCGGTTTATTTTCTGTGTGATTTTTACCTGATGCGGTGTTTCGAGTGGAGTTTTTCTCTCCAAGTCTGGCATTCAGTGTCTTTCCGTGGGCTACTCAGGAATAAAAGTGCAACGCCCTAAATATCCAACAGCTTAACCACGTATCCCGTTCAAACATACTGCTAATCATGTCGCAACTCCGCTGCCCGAAATGCGGCGCTCCGGTACGTGCAGAGCACGGCAAGCAGTATGTCACCTGTGACAGCTGCGCAACTGTGATCTACATTGATCGAAGCTGTGTCATTTTCAACTACATCATGCCCTTTATTCTGGACGAAGAAAAGGCCCGCTCAGTGTTTCGCCGCTGGTGCGCAGGCCCCTCACTCGCCAAAGATCTTGAACAGTCGGCCAAGGTCACCTCGGTTGAAAAGATCTATTTCCCGGTCTTCCTCTTCCGGCGTGTTGTCGGAGGTCAGGAAAAATCCATTATCAAACCTGCAAAAGGAACTACTCTTCCAGGTATGCAGAGCCAGATTATTCCGCCCGGCGATGTAAAGGTGTTTGATTCGACCATTTCCACGAAAGGGGCCGAAGTCATTGCTCCCGAGATCAGCGTCGAGACGTATCTGGCGGATCTTCCCGGCACCGCAAAAGAGCAGGCACTTCTCTATCTTCCCTTCTACGTGTTCCATTACCAGTATCAGGGAGTAGACTACACTTCTGTTATGGGCGGGACATCAGGCCGTGTGTACACGGCAGGATTTCCGGGGAGGTCTGCTGCACCGTATGCTCTTGTGGTCGGCGGCGGATTTGTTCTTGCCTTTATCGGGGGAATTCTCGGCTTTACGGTTACCCCTATCTTTTATGCTCTCGCCTTTGCGGGAGCCGCCCTTGCCATGATAACCGGACGGGCAGTTGTGAAGACACCCGACGGAGGAAGTGAGTCATGAGCAGTACGCCAAATCTCCTTGTTGGTCTTTCCTGTCCGGGCTGCGGCGGAACGATCGAGGTTGCCGAAGGAAACAGGCTCGCATTTTGTCCGTACTGTCGTTCGGCTCTTGCCATTACTGCGGATGATGCAGGTGTTACCCGGTTTATGTACAAAATGGAACTCTCCGAATCTGCAGCGGAGTCTGCCGCGCGAAAATGGTTCAGGGCTTTTCCCAAAGCCCGCGATCTTGCCGCATCAGCTGTCATCACGGAGATATTTCCCATGTATCTGCCGTTCTGGCAGCTGATTGGAACCGGTAAAGCGATTGCCTGCGGTTACTCCACGCACACTGATAAAGATGGTCACACTCATACCACGCATTACGAGGAGAGTTCCGACGGCGAGTATGTATGGTCGGTCATTGCGTGCCAGACCGGCGATCTCGGTATTGCAGTTCCCCCTGAACCGCATGGAAAACTCCTGCCCTACACCGACGGCGACATTCCTGTGTTTGAGACGACCGCTTCGCGTGATGAGGCATACGATCAGGCTGATACCGACATTCGAATGGAGGCGCACCGGAAAGCTGCGTCCGGCATTGAAACACTGACGTTTTCAAAAACTTTCTGTGTGCCAAGGGAGTTTTCCCTTCTGTATTATCCATACTGGATTATCCGTTACCAGTACCGGGAACGTGACTACTTTGTCGTACTTGACGGTGTGTCTGGAACTCCGGTCTCCGGCCGGGCACCGGGCGATCAAACCTATCAGGCACTTGCCGCGGGTCTTGGTTCAGGATTCGGCGGACTTGCCGCAGGTGCGGGAGTTGCATATGCGGCATACTCAGGTTCTGAGTATGCTCTCGCAGGCTTTGGCGGTGTGGTGATGGGCCTGATTCTTGTTCTTGCCGGCTACTGGATGTTCCGGTTCGGATCTGAAATCACTGAAGGTAAACTCACCGGCGGCATATCACTTTCGACCAAAGGATTTGGGCAGAAGACTGTCCGGGAGATGAAACGATAACATGGCGATGCTGGTAAAAAATCTGTTCTGCCGCAGTTGCGGTTCCCCCCTGAAAGCAAAAGAGGCTGACCTTATCCTGTTCTGTCCGGCGTGCGGTAAAACGATGGAGTTTCTGGATACGGATGTCAGTCAGGTTGTTCCTCATATTCTTGAACCGAAATCAGAGAGTAAGGATCTGGTCTACCTCCCGTTCTGGGGAATTGATGCTGATATCGACGTTACCCACTGTGATACGGTTGGCGGTTTTCTCAGGATTACGAAAAAACCGATGCGGGGCCTGTGCCGTTTCTATGTCTGCGCCGCAGACCTGATGCCAAGGAGAACTGCCGGATGGAATCTTGAGTTCAGCAGATCAATGCCGAAGGCCGCAGAGATTCCTGATTTCCAAAGGACTCCTCATCTGCCGGCGGTGAAAAACTCCCGGACCGCAGAAAAGGATGCAGAGTTTCTTTTCCTTAAGCATGAGATTGACCTTTCAGGAACCTTGCAGGAGATCGAGTACACGTTTGCGGTCCGTGGTCACGAACTGTACTATATTCCCTTCATCAGACGCGGGGATGAGCTGACCCCTGCGGTCTGATACCCTCCTTTTTTCACGTTCTGCGGCAAATAGTATTTTCAGATGAGCCTTTCGGCCTATGTTACCATTATTCGTCCGGCGAATGCGGTTGTTTCCGGCATTACGGCAATCATTGCCTATCTGATTGCGTCGGGAACGAATGTCTTTTCTGCATTTGCCCTGTTTGTGATTGTTACCGTTATCTGCGGTGCGGGTAACGTGCTTAACGACTATTTCGATAGGGATATCGACAAGATTAACCGGCCCGACCGTCCCATTCCATCCGGTGCCGTTAGTCCTAACAATGCGGCGATGTGGGCAGGAGTTCTTTTTGCGGCCGGTATTCTCGTAAGTTTTGTAACGAACTTCTGGTGTCTTGCAATCGCGGTGGTCAACACCCTCCTTCTGATAGCGTATGCGGCAAAGCTGAAGAAGATGCCTTTGCTTGGCAATCTGTCGGTTGCATATCTTTCGGGCAGTATCTTTCTCTTCGGCGGGGTTCTTGTTGGTCCCGAGTCGTTTGTTGTTACGCTGCCGCTGTTTGCGATTACGTTTTTTGGCACGCTCGCACGCGAGATTCTCAAAGCAGCCGAGGATATCGAGGGCGATGCGGCGGGCGGAGCACATACACTTCCCATGATTTTAGGGGTACAGAAGAGCGGTTATCTTTCGGTTGTTCTGATTCTGTGTGCGATTGCGGCAAGTATCGCCCCGTACTCACGCTGGGGCGTTGTGTATCTTGCGGCGATTGCGGTGATTGATCTGTTCATTTTGTATGCAGCGGCGAAATCCGTCCGCTGTAAAACTCCTGCCGAACTGATTGCCGCAAAGTCCACTTCCTTCATTAAGTACGGGATGTTTGCCGCACTCTTCCTGTTCCTTGCGATGGAATTATGGCATGGTATTGTTTCTTCGCTGCTGTAAGTGAGAAATGGTAATGGACAACATATTAATACCGTGAGAAAGAAGGTTATTATACGTAACAGGGGTATCGATGAAAGTTTTCGTAAAGGGCAAGACTTATTTGGCAGAACCGGGTTCTTATTTTAAGGAATCGGTCAAGATCGACGGAGATTTCATCGTGCCTCCAAAGATTCAGTTCTGGAAGGATCTTGTGGTGACCGGCCATCTGTCGCTTGGTGTCGGGTCGCGAGTCGGCGGAAACATTACCTGTAATGGTGCGGTGATCTCCCGCGGGTGTCTGGTGGAAGGTGAACTGGTATCTGATACGGATCAGGTAACGATCTGTGACGGTGCCCGCGTCCGTGTGGTGAAGTCAAACGGTAATGTGCTTCTGCGTCCAGGGATTGTGTCGGATGAAGTTCACGGGGAAAATATTCTGGTGATGGGGAAGGTGCACTGCGGGAAACTGATGGGTACAAACACCCGTGTTATCACCAACTAATTTTTTTAGAGGGTTTTGTGGAAGATTAACAGGTCTTCAAATGTTTTGTCCTTGTTGCGGTAGCCGCCGGGAATTGTTCCAATGACGTTGAATCCGAGTTTGAGATAGAGGGTGATTGCTCCGTAGTTTGATTTTACCACTGCGTTGTACTGAAGTCCCCGATAGCCGCATTCTTTTGCTTTTACCAACGAGTCAGTGACGAGTATTTTTCCTACTCCGTATCCCCGGAATTTTTTGGCAACTCCGTAGGACGCGTTTGCCGTGTGTGAGCAGCGGCCGACATTGTTGTCGTGCAGGATGTAGAATCCCGCAAGCTCGCCGTCTGCGAATGCGCAGACGGTTGCGGTCTGGGATTTGAAAAATGCGTCAGCCGCATCTGTGTCGAATGGTGTTTCCTGAGGGAATGCATTTGCGTCAAGTACAATGTCGTTCCAGACTGCTGTCGTCCGGGCAGCATCATCTGATGTATAGGGTTTGCAGATGATCTCCATTATTTTTCTATTTGGCAGGAATCGTATATATGTCCCGAGCAATTGCTCCGATTCTTTCGTTCCCCATAACCCTTTATACCCACCACACAATCTATATGAGTATTATTTATGGCTGAAGGGGGACGCACTGCACAGGAGTGGACGAAGATTATTCTTCGCCGTCTTGTATTCTTAGGCGGTCCTATTGCTCTGTATTGCGCATTTCTCGTATTTTTATGGTTTGTGTATCCGCCGGAGAGCGGTCTTCTTGGTCAGCCGAATGAGAGGTTTCTGATAATTGGCGGACTTCTTCTCGCATATCTTGTTCCTCCGTTTGGCAAAGAAACGATTATTCCCATCGCTCTTGGACTCGGGTTTCCTGCATGGGTCATCAGCGCAGGGGTTATCCTCATGGATATCTGTAGCTGTCTTCTGATTGCGCTGAACTTTGATCTGCTGCAAAAGATTCCGTTTGTTGGTGGTCTGATCCGGAAGTTTATGGACGGGGCGAATAAGGTTCGCAAAAAAAGTCCCTGGATTGAGCAGCTGTCGCATGTAGGGCTGCTGATCTTTATGTATATCCCGCTTCAGGGTTCGGGCGCGACCAATACCACAATTCTCGGTCGTCTGTTTGGTATGCGGGCCAAGACGGTGTTCTGGATTGTGACGGTCGGGAGCATTCTTTCCACACTGACGATTGCGCTTGGTGCGGCGGCGGTTATTGATCTCTGGCAGCTCAATCCCTGGTATGCGGTGCTTGCGGTTGTTCTGATTGCGGTAGCTGTCATCGTGCTCGCTGTTTTCTGGCACCGGTATACGAAGCGGTTTTCTTCGAAAAATCCTCCGTGTGACTCTGATGAGGATAAGGAAGATTTTCTTCCCTGAATACCTATATTAGACCAGTATTCTATGACAGACGCCGTTGCTCCGTATTATCAGCCCACTCTTCGCGTGCGGCTGCTGATGTCGGGCGGTGTCCTGGCGATTTTTGGCTGTGTGCTGTTCCTTCTTTTTCTGAGTATGCCAGACGGGAACTTTTACAAGTTCCTCGGGTTCCTTGCTGCCTATATGATGCCCGGGTTTGGGAAGGAGAGTATTGTTCCGCTCGCAATGGCGTTTGGTGTTGCGTGGTGGCAGATAACTCTCGGGATTATTGCCGGCGATATGGTACTTGCGGTAATTATTGCGTATAATTTCGATCTGCTTCTCCGCGTTCCGCTGCTCGGGCGTCTTCTTGGATATTTTACGAAGAAGACGAATGAGGTTTTGCAGAAGTACCGATGGATTCAGGGGTTGTCGCTGATCGGGTTATTTTTGTTTATGTATATTCCGTTTATGGGTTCGAGCGCGATTAATACGACAATTGTGGGAAGACTTCTGTCGGTGCCGCCGCGTGTTCTGCTGACGATTGTGTTTGTGGGCAGTGCTCTTGCGACACTGACGATGGCTGTGGGGATGCAGTTTATTATTGATCTGTGGCAGGTGAGTCCGTGGTATGCGGTCGCTGCTGTTATTGCGCTGATTGCTGTTGCGGTTGGGTGCTGGAAGCTTTGGGAGCGATATACTCAGAGGCGGTTTGGGTCGTGACTGATTTGGTGATACGAGGATGGTCGCGAAAAAAATTATTTACAGAATTCGGTGAACTGTTTAAGTTCCATCTGCGCTGATTTTGTTTTGCCGACGTATTCGACGAACTGTTTTATTTTCTGAATGGTTACGGCGTTTAGTTCGTGTTCCATGAAGCAGGCGTCTTTACTTGCGATTTCATCAGGTACTGCAATCAGCCTGAGAAATTCTACGAGGACGTCATGGCGGTATTTGATCTGTTCGGCAACTGTCCGTCCCGCATCTGTTAAGGTGACTCCTTCATATTTTCGATAGACCACGAGGTTTTTGCGGTCAAGTTTTGCAAACATTTCGACGACCGATGGGGGTGCGAGTTCCAGTTCGTCGGCGACGTCCCGTGTTTTTGCATAACCTTTTTCTGCTGAGACGTTGAGGATTGCTTCAAGATAATCCTCTTCTTTCATGGTGAGGTGTTTGCAGTGTGCTGATTGCGGGGTCGCGTCCATTGGCTATAAGTTTTCTCACACAAGATTATGAGTATTTGCTTTGATTATTTTCGGATATTTGTAAGAAATCCGAAACATCTTCGGTCATACTTTTTGTTCCGAAATAAGTTAGGCGGCGGAATATACCCACCTAACCGGTAAACAATAGGGTATGCAAGTGACATCACCATTCGTTACGCTGAACTGCATTGCGTGCGGTTCAAAAGCGAAGGTCGCATCTCTTCGTGCTGATGCGGATATTACAAAACGTCTTCTTGAGCTTGGTATTACCCGGGGAACTGATATTGTGGTTCTTGGCAATGCTCCGCTTGGCGATCCTATGATTGTGCGTGTGCGCGGTTGCCAGTTCGCGATCCGCAGGAACGAGGCGAAGAATATTCTTATGGAGTATGCATGAGCGGGAAGCGTGTTGTTGTTGCTCTTGCCGGAAATCCGAACTGCGGTAAGACCACACTTTTCAATAATCTTACGGGGATGCGCCATCATGTGGGGAACTGGCCCGGTAAGACTGTTACGATTGAGCGAAAGGAGGGCCGGGCGGCATACGATGGGACGACTTTTGAGATTGTGGATCTCCCGGGGACGTATAGTCTGAGCAGCAGGTCTTTGGAAGAGGAGATTACTGTTGAGTATCTTCTGCATGAGAAGCCGGATGTTGTGGTTAATATTGTGGACGCGGCTCATCTTGAGCGAAATCTGTATCTGACGCTTCAGCTGATTGAGCTGGGTGTTCCGCTGGTTCTTGCGCTGAATATGAACCGGTATGCGGATGCGGAAGGCATTATCATTGATACGAAGAAGCTTTCCGCAAGTCTGGGCGTTCCGGTTGTGCGGATTGAGGCGATTGATGATACCGGTAAGGATCAGCTGATTCGAGAGATTTTGCAAAAGCCCTGTGCTGCGGCCAACCCGCCGCATTATTCGGCTGAGATTGAGCAGCATCTTGCGGATCTTTCTGTAAGTCTGCCGGATGTTTCCCGCTGGGATCTGATTCAGTTTCTGATTCATGGTTCTCCGGAGAGTTTTTCCGAGGGAGTCAGATCAGAGATCGAGCAGACACGCAGGCATCTGGAGGATATTTTTGGAACGACTCCGCAGGAGGTTTTTGCGGACCAGCGCTACGGGTATATTGCAGGGATTCTGCATGAGTCGGTTCGGTGTCATGCGGATTCGGGCGGGAAGAATCAGTCTGAGCGTATCGACCGGTTTGTGACGAACAAGTGGCTGGGTTTCCCAATTTTTCTTGTGGTAATGTATGCGGTGTTTCAGGTCGTGTTTGCGATCGGTGCTCCGTTTATGGATATGATCGATACGATCTTTGGGTCACTTGCAGAGTTTGCGGGTGCGGGTCTTGCTGCTGTTGATGCTCCTGCATGGGTAAGTTCGTTTGTCTGTGATGGTGTTATCAGCGGTGTTGGGTCTGTTGTGATCTTTTTGCCGAATATCTTCCTGCTGTTTATTCTTCTGGCAATTCTTGAGGATTCCGGGTATCTGGCACGGGTTGCGGTGATTATGGACCGTATTATGCACCGGCTTGGTCTTCACGGGAAGTCGTTTATTCCTATGATGCTCGGGTTCGGCTGCGGTGTTCCGGCAATTATGGCGACGCGTACGATGGATACAGAACGTGAGCGGCTGCTCACTATTCTTCTGACGCCGTTTATGTCCTGTTCGGCGCGGTTGCCGGTGTATCTGCTGCTGGTCGGTATTTTCTTTGTGCCGCAGGTGCAGGGTCTTGTGATGTTTTCGCTGTATGTGCTGGGTATTCTTGTTGCGCTGATTGTGGGACTTCTGCTGAGAAAGACGCTCTTTCAGGGTGAGTCTTCGGCGTTTGTTCTGGAGATGCCTCCATACCGGATTCCTACGATTAAGGGCGTTCTGATTCATGCGTGCGAGCATGCAGGGCTGTTTCTGAAGAAGGCGGGTGTAATTATTTTCCCGGCGGTTCTTCTGATGTGGCTGCTTGCGTCTCTTCCGTTTGGTGTTGAGTATGCGTCTTCGGAGAGTGTGATCGGTATGGTGGGTTCTGCGATTGCCCCGGTCTTTGAGCCTCTCGGGTTTGGTATTCCTGAGGCTGCGATTGCGGTGATCATGGGTCTGATTGCAAAGGAGGTTGTGGTGGCGACGTTTGGCACGTTGTTTGGTGTTGGTGAGGAGGCGCTTGGCGATGTGCTGACGCAGGTGTTTACGCCGCTGTCTGCGTATTCGTTCATGGTGTTTATTCTGCTGTATATGCCGTGTCTTGCGGCGATGCTGACGATTAAGCAGGAGACGAATTCGTGGAAGATTACGGTCGGCGCGGCTGTGATGATGTGTGCGGTTGCCTGGATTGTGTCCTGTGTTGTATATCAGGGAGGTGTTCTTCTTGGATTCGGGTGATCCTTTCTGGACGGTGCTGTTTGTGCTGCTTGCGGTAGCGATTCTGCTGGTGTTCGGGTTTATGCTGAAGCGGAATCTTTCGCACGGGTCGTGCTGCTGCGGTTGCGCGAAGAAGGGTAAGGAGGGTTGCTGCCGGTGTGCGGCAGCATCCCGCGAGTCTTCTTTGAAAAAAGAGTAATTTTTTCAGGGAAGTATTTTCCAGTGCCCAGCCTTTTTTGATCCGATTCTGGTAATTGATCCGTCTTTTTGCATTGCCTGTACTGCTCTGGCGACCGTACTTTTACTTAATCCTGTTTCTTCTGCGATGTCAGCGTAGGTTGCTTCTGAATTTATCTGCAGGTATTTTCGTATTTTTTCATTGGTTTCGTAGTTACGATGTAATGACTCATTTAAAGACTCATTGAGTGGTTCGTCATACCGGAAGGTTACACGGAGAT
>CAZABQ010000003.1:0-2945 GCA_964483485.1 uncultured Methanomicrobiales archaeon | reverse complement strand
GACTCATTTAAAGACTCATTGAGTGGTTCGTCATACCGGAAGGTTACACGGAGATAGTTTGGGGAAAATACAAATATGGATCTGTCGTATTTTGCCAGAATCCGTCTGAGTCCCGATCCAAGCTGTTCGACGAGATTTAGGTCGCGGAATACCCGCATTAGTTCCTGATTTCTGGGGGCAGAGATGCCTGCGAAAAACTCCTCTTCGGTGAGGTTCTGTGGTAGCCCGCCTGCTGAAGTTACCAGTATCCGGTCAGAGAATATTTCTATTGTTGGTGCTGTACCTCGTGAATAATCATTGTGTACAATTGCGTTGATTACGGCTTCTCGTAGTGCCCGGGTATCAACGAGACGTTTTTCAATACGCTGTTTTCCTGTAATCTTTGTCCGGGTGATATTTATCAGCTCAAGTTTGTCAAGGATCTGAGTGGTTGCTTTTACCAGTGAGCAGTAGCCCAGTTCTTCATTTTCGATGAGATCTATTTTGTCAGAGCCAAGATAGCGTGCTACTTTCAGTGATACTCCATTGGTGTCTGCTAACAGGTATGCAGCGTAATTATACTCTCCATCTCGATTGATGAGGCCGAGATTTCTGAGAAATGTGTCGTTGATGGTGTATCCTTTTTCTTCGTAGTATATTTTTAGTTGGGCGAAACTTAGTACCTGAACGGGTGATATCATTAGTCCCAGAGTGTTGTGGGTTCGTTTTGCATAATACTCGTCAATTTTGGTCTGTGACATCTACTGCATGCTGGTTCCCACGCGGAGGTAACAACCGCGAGGGGACATTCCGTATCGTATCAGATAATAGGGTTTTTCCGGCCCGCTGGAAATGATTATTTTTAAATAGGATTTTTCGTCGTAATAGTGCGTTTCAATATCAAATAGTCCCAGAGTTGAGGGGGAGATATTGTCTTTGATTCTATTCACTATCCTGAGCTGTGTTGTGTCAGGATCATCGATTCCGCAAACGGATCCGTTATCTGATATGCCAATATAGATATATCCGCCTTCTTTATAGTTCAAAAACGCGACAACTTCTTTTTCAAGGTTTTCGGTGAGTTCCGCCTTAAACTCAGTTCTGTTGTCTTCTGCAATGGGTAACGTGTTCACGGGTATTGTAAAATATGTTGTTTTTTCCAGAGATAAGTATTCTTCATCCTATGAGGTTATAAAAAAGATTGCGGATTTTGTATTCCGGTTATCAGGTGTTTCCGGGCTAAAATTATGTCGTGCTTCCTCCCTTTTTGGTTGTGAGGGAGCGGTAGATTCTGAGGTATTCGGGGAGAATGATGTAGTGGACTGAGTTTTTTTCCCGGTAGGTCTGAAGTGCGTTGTAGCGTGCGAGTTGTGAGAGATGCCATTGCAGGGTTGTGTGCGGGATGCCGGTTTTTTTGATGAGTTCTGTCTGAGAGATTCCGGGAGTTTTTGCAATGGAGGTAAATATTGTATGCGGCGTATCCCGTGTGATGAGTCGCTGCATGAATTCAAGGGATTCGTCTTCGGTACAGGTTCCTGCATAGAGACAGGTCATACCTTTTCGGGAAACTTTTCTGATTTTTCCGGCGGTTTCAAGTTTGTTGATGTTATAGGTTATTGTCCCCCGCGGTGTTCCGGTGAGTTTTGCCAGTTCTGCTGCGGTGATGCCGGGATGTCTGACAATTTTGCTGTAGAGTTTCATTGCCCGGGAGTTGGGTTTGAAGGAGAAGGGGTCACGGGCCATAAGGCCTGTAAGGGCGCCGGTCGTGAGAAAGAGGAAGAGGACCCATACAAGTTCGGTGAATATTACGGGTGGGAGGCCGAAGGTATTACTGTAGGATGTGATAATGAAGAGTTTCATTGATTGAATCGGATCAAATGGAGGATTTTCGACAAGAACCACAGGAATGCCATCGTCAATGAACTCGAAATCTTCTGGAACAGAGGATATTGTTATTCCCGACAGAGGATAATACACTTCTCCCATTTCCGCAGAAACACCAGTACACAGAATCGAGCATAAGAGGAAAAAAGTCAGCAGTCGTAGTGCTTTGGTTCGTGTTTCTGTATGGTTAACCACAGAATCTTCAACGAAGTCGCTCCTTATCATTTTATCATTCTCAACACTGATGGTTATGACTCGTTTGTGTTGTCAGTGGTTTTCGTTTCCTTTTTCTCAGGTATCTGGTCGACGTCCCCGCGATTTCCCGCTTCGGTTTTCTGTTTGTTTTCTTCAGCAAGCTGGTTGTAGAGCAGGACACAGTCGGGAATTGCAGTGTAGTGAATCGTGTTTTTTTCGCGAACACCTTCGATTGCATTGTATTTTGCCAGCTGGGATAAATGCCACTGAAGTGTTGTCTGAGGTATGCCTGTTTCTTCGATCAGTTTCCTTTGGGAGATACCAGGTACATTGATGATGGTTTGAAAGATTTTGTGCGGTTTTTCATGGATCAGAACTTTCTGTATGAACTCTTCATGTCCTTCCACAGGTGTATTAGCAGGATAGTAACTTCCTGTTCTCTTATCTGTAATCTTTTTGATTTTGCCTGCCAGACTCAGACGATAGAGTGTGTAGTTAATTGAGCTGCGTGGAATTTCGGTGAGTTTTTGTATCTGTGCCATGTTCATTCCCGGATGGTCTTTGATGGCATTGTACACAATCATTGGCCGTGATTCGGGATCTTCGGGGAGCTTTCTGCGGGTGATGAGGAGACTGAGGGCACCTGCTCCGAGGAGTACGGTGAATATTGCAAATAATTTAGTGATGATAAATGGTGGAAATCCGTATAAATCTGTATATATGAATGATACTGAGCTAAATACAAACTCCACTGGTGAAATAATTGTTCTTTCTTCAAGAGAGGGTAAGCCATCAACATCTTCGAAATCCATTGGAATCGGGGATATAATCATATTTCCTGATGCCTGATATGATTGACCTACCGGTTCCTCTGCATTAGCAGTGAA
>CAZABQ010000002.1:38385-38862 GCA_964483485.1 uncultured Methanomicrobiales archaeon | reverse complement strand
ATACTCAGGTTTGTGCTCCGCAACCCAGCGGAACGCATCGGCAAAATCATACTTTTTATACCGGGTACCCCACGGGGCCGTCCGGTCTCCGTCCGGCGTTGGTACGTAACGGAGAACACACTCGGCCCGCTCCTGATTTTCATATCCCGAAACAGCATAGAGGCACCCGTCCTCTGTCATTATAAAGTCACGCAGACGTATTGGATTCATAACAAACTCCGAAAATGAGGAACTAATGCGAGAGGTGGGATTCGAACCCATGAACTACTTATAGACCAGATCTTAAGTCTGGCGCCGTTGGCCTGGCTTGGCTACTCTCGCCCGGTACTATCTTATTAGATAGTCTCTTCTAGATAAAAAAGCGTCCGACAGGACGATTCAGTAACTTCATCTAGATATCCTGCAAAAATGATAAGGAACGCACTCCTATAGTGTAGTTCAGCAAATAGACCAATACCCCTATTTTGTCCCGGTAAA
>CAZABQ010000002.1:0-38285 GCA_964483485.1 uncultured Methanomicrobiales archaeon | reverse complement strand
ATGATGTGACGGCTGGGGTATTGGTCTTTTTCGCGGAGAACTCCTATAGTGTAGTTCAGCAAATAGACCAATACCCCTATTTTGTCCCGGTAAAATATATATGCGAATACGTCATATTTTCTGTTGTCACCCGAGGCATCGGGTTGTGGATTGAAATCTATTTCTTATGAAATGTGCAGTTGCCCCGCATGCGGGGCATTCTCCGTAAAAAAAGTTAATTTTTGTTTTCCGCGAGGTATGCGTCGATTTCTGCGATTCTCGCGACGAGTTTTTCCCGTTCCTGCTCGAGGAGTTTTCTCATTTCCTCCCGGGCGCGCACGACGATTTGTTCGAACGTGAATCCTCTCGATTCTCCCTCCTCCTCGAGTTTTTCGAGGAGTGTTTCCGGGATCTCGATCTCGAAGACGGCCCCGGTCGGGATCTTCGTGCACCAGTTCTTCGCGGATCCGCCGGATGTCGGTAGCCCGGTGAGGAATTTCGCATCACACACTTTGGCCCCGGTGTCGCGACCAAACGCCCGCGCGACTTGAACCCCGCAGATGTATAGGGATTCGCGATCTTCGCCGAACAGGTTGCTGGTTGCAGTGATTCTGACCCGGACACTGGTGGTGTTTTCCCACTCGCCGTACACATCCATGTACAGCGCTTTTACGTGTTCCTCGTCTGCTGCTTCGTATTCCCACGCCTTCCGATCGGAGTCCCAGTTCCCGCCCATTCCTCTGGCGCGCTTCGGGAGGTTCGGGTTGAATGGGGATTCTACTGCGATTTTGTCGTTTTCTCTGGTTATTTTCAACATCTGTGGTTTCCTGTAGTGTCTTACTACACTACTATATACGTCGTCTGAGTATATATAAGTATATACTGGTATATACTGATATATACCAATTGGCCAGAATCGGCCATGAAAAAACAGGGGTTCATTCCCGCGCGGCGCGGGCGAGGAATTCGTTGTATCGCTTCTTGTTCTCAATCGCGGCGATGATTCCCTCTCTCGCCGCCTCGGAGATCACCACCCCGAGGGCGTTTGCTTCGTCGAGCGTCTCCCGTTCGACGACGAAGGATTGGCGCACCGGGTCCGCGATCTTGTTTCGCGGTGGCATGATCTATGCCCCCTCGTGGTTTTCTGCGGGTTGGATGATGATCATCTCCTCGCCCCGGTGGTATGCGAAGCACTCCTCATCCCAGCAGCCCTTGTCGTCATCGTCGTCCCAGACGGGCAAAAGCCAGTCGAGTACGAGATCGCGAAACTCCCGTGAATATCTCCCCTCTTCGGTGACTTCAATTTCTGCGGTGTCTTCAACCACGTTTTTGTCTTGGTTGTACCGTTCCCACGTTTCCCTCGGCATTCAAAACACCTCGTAGTTTGTGATTTCGTCCCGGTCCGGGATCCAGCAGTACCCACTCCCTCCCCTGATGATCCTGTTCGGGTTTCCGGGGGCGCGGGATAATTGCTCAGCGTCTTTCAGCGTCGGGTGTGGCGTTGACTGGATATTCCAGATGATTTCCACCTGTTCGCCTGCCCATGCGCCGGCGATGCACGTCGCCGGGGATCGACAATTTTGTTCAGCGTCCCAGTATTCCTGGCCGGTGATCACAAAAATGTTTTTTTCTGTCATTTCAGTTTTCCTCCAAAAGTTTTGCGAACACCGTATCGAAGCATGGAAGTGCTCTGCGTTTCATGCGGCATTCGATCCACCACTTTGCATCGTCGTTGCCGAAGACTGCATCGAGGCACTCGCAGATCAAGTCATCTTCTGGCGACTCCCCGCGCACGAGTTGATCAAACAGAACACCGCACCGAGTGAGCTCGCCGATGTATTCTGATCTGATGTCTGTCGCCCATGAGACTTGTTTCTCGCTTCCTTTCAGGGTTGGGAATTCATAGCTCATTTTGTGGTTTCCTGTAGTGTCTTACTACAATACTATATACGTCGTCTGAGTATATATAAGTATATACTGGTATATACCTATATATACGTTGTCGCGGGGTATTTGGCCAAACATATATACCGGATTGAAGCGAAATAGGATATTGTCGTTTCACGCGCGAGAGTGGTTTCCCGTGCGTGGGCGTGGATTGGAATAAAACGATCAGAAAAATCATTGAAATGATGGTCTCTGAAAGTCAATTCCCCACACCCGTGGGGATGACACTGTAGTGTCTTAGGCTCAAAAAGCCAAACGTTCCCCGCAAACGCGGGGATACTCCTTTTACGATCTGTCTAAAAAATGATGTTTTTTCTACTCTTTTCGCATCGTGTGTGTAAAAAATGACGGTTTTTGAACGCATCACCGCCTAGCATATGAGTTTGCCTGCTGCGTGCGGCGTATGGTGGCCATGTAATTTGTATAGTCGTACCCGAGCGTCAGATCCAGCTCGTCTCCCGAGTCTCGCCGAACGAACGTCGCCGACGTGATCCGCAGATCCAGACTCCCCCGGTCCGGGTGGTCTACCGTCACGAAGTCCCCGACGGCGTAATCAATCCCGAATACCCACTGGCATGTCGGCAACACCGACAGCGATATGGTCAGCTGTTTTGCCCGCTCCAGCTCCAGATTGCACATCCGCGCAACCTCGTCTGCATCGGCCGCGTCCCCGGCATCGACGAACATTTCCCTGCGCCCGAATCCCGACGCCGTCGGGGAACCGTAGAACGTATACTCCCGCGTTGCTCCGTCCCCGGCCCCGGCCCCTACGGCAACGTTGTCCGCGAGCGATCCCTGGTCATATCCAAACCTGCAGTTTTTCAGCGTTTCGGAGAATACAACTGCGTACTCTCCCCCGCTCGTCCGCGTCCTGTCTGCCCCTTCGACAACTTTCCAGCCGACAACCCTGGTCGTTCCGTTCTGCAGCGCGGTCGACCAGCCGAGACCATATGATGCGCACATCTCCTCCAGGATCGTCAGCGCTGTTTCGTACCGCGCGGAGTACGTTGCCTTTCCCCCGCGATCCATGTTCTCGCCGACCACCCGGAACTCCGGCGCGCCACGGTAATTCGTCCCCACCCCGGGTGTGCGGAGGTTCGTCGTGGCGAAATATCGCAGCAGTGCTTCCGCGCTGCATTTCTGCACATCGTACCCGTTGTCGCTGGTAGATCGTGTCGATATCAGTGCCACCCGTTGTGGCGGGCTGCACTCATACCCGGATATGGAGATGGTCTCCTCGCTCCTGCTGCGGGTGGTGATCTGCATTAGCCGCGCTTTGCCCAGGTATCCTATCGCTATCACATCCCCCTCCATCATCAGATGCTGATATGGGTATGTCCGCGGAATTTGCAACGAAAACGTGTCTCGTTTTCCGTAGTTTTGCGTGTATGTCGGGGTGATGTGCTGCCGACACCGGTCAGCGGCCTGGCCTGTCTCTCGATCGTAGACGATCAGCTCGAAGTTTTGCATCGCTACGGGATCGTCGGCGTATATCTGTTGGGGGTTTACGACCACGGAGAATGTCGTGGTATCGATCGTCGTGTCATCGTCCGTGGTTTCGCAGGTCACCGCATACGTCCCTCCGGCCAGGAGCGACATCTCTGCGAACACTCCTTCCTTGTCCCCGGCGTAGTAGTCCGGGTCTCCTCCCTGCAGTGTGTATGCCCATGTCACGGTCGGCAGCGGATCCCCGGCCACGTGTGCGTTCCCGGCGACGAGCAGCGGCTGGTCGCCGGCAAGCGGGGTCAGGGTCGGGGTTTTGATCAGCCTTGGAGTGGTCGATGGGGCAAACGATACGGTATATGCCGCAGAATTGTCCCGCTTGTCAATTATCATCAATTCGCAGATGTATGGTCCGTATCCCCCGAACTGGTGTGTTTGGTTTGGTGCTGATATTATGTCCGCGCTCGTATTTGATATGGAGATCTTGTTTGACGTTCCGCTTTCGGTGTCTCCGAAATCAAATACGATGGTTTTCTGCGGGATCTGGTCTCCGTCGGTCACCTGCGACGTGTCCCGGAATATCACCGAGTATGGCGGCGATCCGTTGAGTGGATCGGCGTCTCCAGATTTGTATTCGCTTGGGACCACTGACACGATTTCCATTGTCGGTTTCGCTGGGTTGTACACCCGGAATTGTTGTGAATTGACATATGTCAGTGTGTAATATCCGGTTCCCAGCTGGTCCGTGGTTTTCCATGTGATTCTTGGCAATATTTCAAATGTCCCAGATTTTAGGAATGTGAGGCGCAATACCGCATACCTTCGCCGCTGAACTCCCTCGTACGATTCATATTTTTGGACTACGGACACAAGTTTTTCGCTTGCGGCCGTGTCGAGATCTATCATATTTCCGCCCCGGTGTTTCAGGAACCATGCAAACGCGGATTGCGTTTCTGTCCAGATTAGCGCAGATGCTGGGTTTTCCGAAGTGTATTCTCCTTCTTTTCTCCGGAATTCTATTGTGTCTTTGTCGATGATGGTGTACTCAAGAATCCCATCTGTCTTCTCGGTCTGGGATTTGCTTCCTACGGTCCCGTGGAATTCGAATTCTAAGAATTCTGCCCCAAGAAACTGGTATTCCGTCCGATAGTGGACAATTACAGCAACCTCTTTTGTTGCGCCCCCGTATGGATCGTCTGGGGCCACTATCAGCCGGTCGGGCGTATATGTCACCACGTCGTCTTGGTTGTTGTACCCATACACATCCAGCAGCACGAGGTTTTCCGAGGCCCCTATCCTATAGTACAGCTGCACGGTGGTGATCTGGCTTCTGTATGATAGGTTTCTGAAGTCTACGTCCACGCGGACGTTTGTGGGGTACTGCGGGGCAAATGTTGGCGAGAAATACGGGAATGATACGGATATCGTCATACTCCGTCCCACCTCGGCCTGAACTGCAGATCTGACGTTCCAGCGATCTGGTTTGTCCCTGGCGCGATCATCCAGAATTCACTGTCTGCGCTGAATTTCCAGATCTCGTTGCTTCCGCCCGATCCAGTCGCCGATATCGAGTTGTCGGTCACCGAGATTGTGATCCCCACGATCGTCTGACCGGTCGCTGCTGATATTGTCTGGCCGGTGGTCTCGTTGATCACCTCGTCGGCGGTCGCGACGAACGACACCTCCGCTGGAACGTTTCCTGGGTTGTGCGCATACCCATCGATCAGCCGGTACGGCTCGCCATACAGTGTCCAGTTTGGCGATACTGCAACTAGAGTGATATCTGCCCATGAGAATCTATCGGTGACCTCATCGATGCTCGGGCATCCCCTGGCGGGGGTGGCATCCAGATACAGGCACGTCCCATCCTGCCGTGTGAAATACAGACGTCCGGTTCCGATGCTCTGTGCAAATGCCGATATGATTTTCTGCTCGAGCGCCTCCCGGTCTGCGAGTGATTTCCCGCGGACTGGGATGCGGAATGATATTTCGCGGCGGTTGCGCTTGATGCGCGTCACGATCTCGCCGGTATAGTCTGCGTTCGCTATTGCCTGGATGTCTCCGGTGTTTCCGGACCACCCGGTCCGGGATCCGAGGATCACGCAGTCAAGCGCAATCAATTCCCCGAGTCCGTTTTTCCAGGCAAACACTGGCATTCTGGGGTATCCTCCCCCGTCGCCGACGTCGAATCCGGCCACGTTGTACGCGGCTTGCATCGCTTACACCTCTTTCGTCACCGGGATTGGCTCGCCGTACATCTCAATGTAGCTGTCGGCCACGTCCTGTCTGATCCCCGCTGGCACGTCGTCGGGGTACACTCTGCGGCCATTGTACACCAGCCTGGCGTAGGTTTTGCCGAGCGCCGTAACCGCCATCATGCACCTCCTGCGCCGAGCACCAGATCTGCAATCTCCGCCACAGCCTCATCCTGCTCCAGCTGAGATTCCAGCACCTCGCTTCGGCTGATCCACTCTGCCTGCTCAAAGTCCAGCCGGGATATCTGCTTCTCCTCGGCCACCCATACGGTCCGAGTCTCTCCGTCCTCCACCCGCTCCTCGTGGTGGATGTTCCGCCGCAGCCGCACGACGTCCGTGCAGATCTCAGTGGGTTCCGGCTCATCGCTATACTCAGTGTTTTTCCATTCGTTTGTCATCTTTTTTGATCTCCGTTCGATAGTACTCCTGCATCGCCGGTTTCAGCGGCAGCAGGTAGTTGTTCATGATTTTTCTGTTCACACACCAGTGATTCCAGCCCGAGTACGAATTGTACTGGCAGTACTCGTGCTGGTTCACGCAGCCGCCTCGGTCGAGCTTAGCCCTGATGTCCAGCATCGTCCGCCGCATGCGTTTCCACGTTGTTTTCCGCAGCGTCACCCGGCTCCTCTCGCCGTCGTCTGCGCGTCCCCAGTTCTTGTACCCTACGAAGTCGATCGACCGGGAATGCACCGGAAATACCGCATAGTTCGGCTTGATCCGCAGCCACAGTTCGTCCTGCAGATAGTTTCTGATCCTGTTCAGCCACCGCCACAAAGTCTCCTTTTCTGCCGCCAAAATGACGATATCATCCATGTACCGCGTGTAGTACCGGATGTGCAGCACCTCTTTGCACCAGTGATCAAACCATGCCAGATACAGGTTCGCGAAGTACTGTGATAGGTAGTTGCCCACCGGTACCCCGGTCGTTCCGCCGATGCTGTCGGTGATTTCATCGAGAAGCGCCAGCGTGTCCGGGCACTTGATGATGCGCCGGAACTGGTGCTTCAGAATCACGTGGTTGATGTTCGGGAAGAATTTCCGGATATCGATTTTCAGGCAGTATCTTGTTCCGGCCGGATCGCGGTCGGTATACTGTTTGACCTGCCGGAGCGCCGAGTGTATTCCCCTCCCCGGTGTCGCCGCATGTGTGCACGCGGAGAAAACCCGCAGAAACAGGTGCTCGACCTGCAGCATGATTGCCCAGTGCACAATTCTATCCGGAAAATACGGGAGCTTGTAGATCGTCCGGATTTTGCCGGAATCAAACTTCTCAAAAATCGTATACTCCGACGTCCGAAACGTCTTTTCTACCAGCTGTTTCCGGATTTCTTCGAAATACGGCTTCGGATCGGCGTCTATGTCCTGAACTTCCCGGTAGAATTTCTTGTCTTTCCGGGCGTTCCGGTGCGCTGCGGCGATGTTCGCGGGAGAACAGATTTTTGCATACAGATGCCCCTCGCGCTTCATGGCCACTCACCCCCATTGCTGCTGGAGATGGTGGCCGAACGTTCCGCCCCGTGCAGCAGACCGGGAGTACTAGTACGGCATCCACGTTGGATTTTTGCCGAGAGGCAGGGGCAATAGCTCTTGCGGTTGTTTTTTCTCCAGATGCTGACCGCCGATGTTCGCATTCGTGCTCGACACTCCATTGTTCACATTCAACTGAGAAACCCCTGCATTCAGGCTGTTCGTCCAATTCCTGCCAGAATTCGTGATGTAGCCTGCATTGAGGTTGCTGTTATCGCGAGTTTTTACCCCGTGTTCATGTTGCTATACAAAAAATTGGGCTGCTGCCCTACATATCCGCCAGTTCCGGCGGATAGTAGAGCAGCCGACCGCCGATGCTCGCACTCGCGCCCGACACCCCATAGCTCACATGCAACCGAGAAACCCCCGCACCCAGGCCGTACGCCCAAGCCCCGCCAGAATACGCGATGCAGCCCGCATAGAGGCCGCCGTAATCGCAGAGTAGTTTGCTGGATGATCCTCCGGCGAAGGACACTCCCTGCAGCGGGGCGAGTGGATTCCTGGCTACCTCGCTGTAGTATCCTGATACATTCGCGGTGTAGTCGGTTTCGATGTACCGGGCGACGGCTTCCTGCCATGATGCAGGGTTTGGCGGTTCGGCGTTCCCTCCGGCACGTTTCACCCAGTATTTTGTTACGTCGCCTATGGTGCGGTTGACGACCGTGACTCCCTTGCACCACTGGACAACGTTGCCCCAGTAGTCGTCCATGCCATCAAAGCGCATGTGGACTTTGTCGCCGTTGGTTCCTGCCGGGTTGGATACTCCGGTTTTGATGCCGTAATCATACCCTCCTGCTGCTCCTCCGTATACATACGGGGTTTCGTCTCCCGCGTTGTACTCGCGGAATGATCCACCGACGATGTCCGGCTGCGGGTTTGCTGTGGTGGTGTTGCAGTATCCGTATCCCAGCGCGGTCTGCGAGTTCATGGACCGGTATTTGAGCCAGAACAGCACCTGCATGAGATCATGCATGTTGACGTTCCACTGGCTGTATCCTGTGGTTCCGGTCGGGTTGTTGGCCGTGGCGTAGGTCTCGAAGTTGCCTATGGTGGTGGATACCAGCGGCTTGAGGTCTCCCGCGTAGTTCATGGCGCTGCGGAGCCGGTTCGATGCGTCTTTGGTGGCATGGCATACTCCGTAGTATACACGGTCGCGGATGGTTCCCTCGAACTCGAATGCCCGGGCGTACCAGCCGATGTTGTCATACGGTTTGATGGGGCTCACGATGATTTCGTCTTCCTGGCCGGTGCCCTTGATGTACTTGTCCCACATGCAGCGGCGGCAGACCATGAGATCTCCGTCGGAGCCGTCGAGTACCGCGCTGGTCCCGTCGGTTTTCTGGAAGATGTTGTTCGGGTTGAGTCGGTAGTTCTCGGTTCCGACGAGGGTCGCATCTCCTGCGGCGGTTGCTGAGGTGATGTTGTGCAGCAGTACCCAGTACCGCTGGTCATCGTCGAAGAGCCAGCTGAGGTCCCAGTCGCCGGTGTAGTCGGTGTCCCGCGCTGCTGTGCCGTTGTAGGTGGTGGCCGGGGTACGCAGGGAGGACATCAGGGTATAGGCAATGTTGGTGTCCGGGTTGTCGTTGGCCCAGTTGTTCTTGATTCCGTGCATGCCCTGGTATAGCGGTTGCTGTACCGAGATTCTCCCGTCCGCGTCGACGTCCAGCCCGGCGCCGACTTTTACCGACCCCAGTTTGGTTTCTGAGGCGATAGTGCCTACCAAGATGCCGTTCACGGACACTCCGACCGGGAGGGAATATTCGTAGGCGAGGGTGGCATAGTCGGTGTCTCCTACTATTTCTGCTCCTGCAAATGTGGTGCCCAGGCCGTCCGACTGATATATCCAGGTGCAGTATGCGGCGGTTCTGTCGATTTTTACGTCGAGGTAGATTGCGTTGTTCGCCAGTACGACGGCACGAATCGCGAGGATGCCTTTCGCGCTGTATTCGTGTTTGCGGGCCTGTACCAGGAGATCTTTTACGTAGGCACCAGATGATTGTGGAGTATACGGTGCGGTGATGGCTAGGTCGACAATGCTGTACAGTCCGCTACCATAGATGTACAGCCCGGCGTTTACGGTGGCGTAGTTTTTGTCAATGCGGCAGATCCTCCGCCATTCCGGTACTGATGCGTCAGCCGGTACCGGCCATGTTCCCTGGCTGGTTTCGTAGTTTGTCCGGGATGCTGTGCCGTCTGCTGCTGCGGTCAGTCCGGTTCCGATTTTGATTACACCGAGTGTTGCTGCGGTGGCCGGCGGGATGTTGGATTTCTTGGATGTGATCGGGGCTTCTACTCCACCGATCTGGATACCGTCAAGGACGTTTGCCTGTGCACCTGCGGCTATGCCGTCGAGTTTGGATTTGTCGGTTTTTGCCATCGCTCCGTCGACGGTTGCGGATGCCAGCGGGATGTCTACCGCCTTAGATGCTGGGGCGAGTGCTGCGCCGTTGACCTTTACGATTTCGACGATGTTCACTTCTGCTGCGGTCTCGATGCCATTGAGCTTTACTTTGTCTGCGGCTGACATTACTCCCGGGGCGGAGGTGGTTACGAGAGGGATGTTTGACTTTTTGCCTGATATGGCAACGTCTGTGCCGTTGATCTTGATCCCCTCGAGGATATTTACGTCGGCGTCGGTCTCAACGGTGTCCAGCTTGGATTTGTCCTCCGCCGATTCGAGACCTGCAGTCGTCGGGGTGGCCACGGCTATGGGGTCGGCACCGCTGCCGGAGTGGCGGGAGGCGTGAGTCTCGAGCTGGGTGTTCACGGCCTCGATGTTCTCAAGGAATGCCTCGTGGTCGGCGTTGTTGAATTTTCGTGCTGCCGTGCTTCCTATCGGGTATGTGGCCGTGCTTCCACCCGATGGGTATGCCTCGATCACCGTCAGCCCGCCGATGATGTTTCCGGTTTTGGACGTGTATTTCACGGTCACGAGCCCGGATGCGTCCGGTTTGCGGATGGTGATGTAGTTCGGGGCGCTCGCAGAAGCGTCCGGCATCACGGATGCGTCGATGAGCGTGATCTGTGTGCTGGTCCCGGCGATGTATGCCGCCGCCAGGAGCGTTGCCGGCGATCCGACCGCTCCCGTGTACATTGGTTGTAGTGTTGTCATTGCGATCTCCTACTGGTTGTTCGGGTTGTTGATTTCTGCTGCCTGGGCATGTTTTGCCGCCTGCCCGATCTCGTAGCTGTCGACGGCCGGGACGTTGAAGTTCTGCGTGATCTGGACCGTTTTTTGGGGTTCTGTTTTGGTCGATGCTCCAATCTGCTTTGTGGAGAAATTCACCACGGAATCGGAGAATGCCCATCCTCTGATGTTTAGGAGATCTATCAGCACATCTATCGAGTTTTGCTGTGTCACGATTGCTTCAAGATTGTCCCGAATGCCCTGTATTTCATCTCCCAACGGCCGCAGGTGTCGTTTCATGTTTTCCGTTATGATCGCGTTCTGTTTGTCCGCGGTCTGCATTTTCTTATCGATGTCTGCCGCGGCCTCTTTCGCCTTGTCTGCTTCGTCTGCGAGATCCTTATAGGCGTCTGCATTGGCGTATACCGCCGCAGACAGAGATTTTGCAACCTTCACTCCGATACCAAGCTCCCCGATGTAGTAGGACGTTGCCTTATTTTCATCGCCGATAGCCGCACCTGCTCGAATCACGTTCTGCAGGTATTCTGCAAACTTCTCCTCAGAGTCAATGGCCTCCGATCTGACTCCTTCGGCCAAAAGTCCCTGTAGTTTTCCGATCGCCGTCACCAGGTCGTTCACGTCGTTCGTGGTGTCTGCAAAGCCCATGTCACGAATTTTAGCCGCGGCGTCCTTCGATGATGCCCCCATCAGCTCTATCGCCGTGTCCCCGTCCTTTATCACGGTCCATAGCCGTTTCGCGCTGTCCGAGCTGATATTCAGTTCTTTCCCGAAGTATGATACGGCTTCCCGATCTGTTTTCAGCCGCGACTCAATGTCGCCCAGTTGCTTTCCCAAAGATTCGTCGTTCACCTCTACTGTGGATTTTTGGGCCTGCAGTGTTTCTGCGGCGTCCATCAGAGCGGATATGTCCTCAAACTCGCCGTTCCTGAATGCCAGCCCGATGTATGCGGCGGCTTCCTTCGCCGACATGCCCATGGCTACCAAGGTCCGGTCCCCCTTGGACATGGTTTCTGTCAGGGTGTCTATGTCGATGTTCGTCTGCTCTGCGATTTCCTGGAAATACGCGAGATAGTCTGCTTGGTCGTCTACGGAGATTCCCCACTTTTTGAATGCGGCGTCCACTTTGGGAATGGAGACGGTGTTCCCGATTGTCCGCTGCAGGCCAATAATTGATTGATACTGCCGGGTCAATTCTTCCAGTTGTTCGTTGGATATTCCTGGATTGTAGGTTGCAACCGTCCCAAGGGTCTGTGATACCTCTGCGGATGCATATCCGGTAGTCTGGACAAGTTTGTCCACGATCTTCTGATATTTTTCTATTGCCACATCCGATGCTCCGGTCGAGATGGCAATGGTTCTCATAGATGCGTCAACGTCATCTGCTGCGCCGAGTGCTGTGGTTCCTATTTTCTTTATTGCGGCTATCAGCCCAGTGATTCCGGTTGTAATTCCAACTGCCCCGAGGACTCCTTTGAGCGTGTCCAAAGTTTTTGACGACTCGGAAGCCATGTCCCCGAGGTCTTTCACGTTTTTCGAGGCTTTGTCTGTTTTTGTGGACATCGTTTCGATGATGGTATCTAGGCGGCCCACCACGGTACTCATGTCTGTGATTTCTTTCGTGGTATCTTCGGTTTCTGTCCCAAGTCTCTCTGCGGCCCGTGCTGCGGTGTTGGCCGCTCCTGCGGCGTCCCCAAGAGGCCGCGTCATTGATGTGTTTACGTCGGATCCGAGCCGTTTAACGGTTTTTTGGGCAGTCAGAACGCCCTTTGTAAAGCCGTTTGTATCCATATCCAGCGTTGCTTGTAGTTTTCCAGCGTCAAGCGGCACGGTTTCCTCCCCCGAACATTGAGCGTATCTTCGTGATCACTTCTTCATCGGTCATCGTTTTTGGCATTGACCGATCTTTGTAGAAATCAGTCCATTGGAACTTCCGTTTATCTCTTCTCGGGATTGTGTTGTATATTGCCGCCATCATGCTTCCGAATCGAATGTTGTCGATTTGCATTTGTTTTTCAAACGCCTCATTTTTGCCGCGTATCATCAAGATGAGGTCATATATCGATGATTCCCAGACGGTTCTTGAATTCTCGAACAATCCGGACGATATCATGCATTCAGCAATCTGCGCAATGCCTCTAGGATACGCGGCACTCGTTTTTTTGGCAAGTCACCCCCGTTTGTTGGTGGCACCACATACATTTCGTTCATGGATGCTACGAATATTTTCTGGATCATGGACGCGTCCGACAAAAATAATTGTTCGAGTATTTCGTCTGGCACGTGGTCTCCTGCTTCCGTTTCAAGCAAATTGGAAACCACCGCGCGAACGAATCGTAAATCCTGTTTTACCACCGGCACGCCCATTGCCAGATTGTGTCCGGTCTCCTCCTCTACCAGGCACATATTTCTCAGGGATGGGTTGATCCAGTACTTCTTTCCAAACACGCGAACGACTCTCATGTCCATCCTGGTTCTATTTCTCCATCAAGCTCCAGCGTGATGTTCTGTGATATCACGTCGTCCTTGGGGTGTGATTCTCCGACCCCTGTTATCAATGCGGAGAATGTCAATTTTTCCACAGGAACTGTCGGAAATGTGATCTCCACCACGTACGAGATGTCATCTTTTAGTGCTGTATATAGTGCTGTGGCCACAGTCTTGTCTTTGTAATCTATAGTGATCGGCAGCGACCCAAGATCGACGACCCCCTTGATTTTTTTAGTCACATTTCCGTTTCCATGGCACACCCTATTGATGGTTTCTGCCGAGAACTCAAGGTCTCCGATGTTGGTTATACAGCATCCTTCGATGATGTTCGTTCCTGATTCTGGGATCAGGGTAATGGTCACTCCTTTTCCTTTTGTTGCCATTTTCAACTCCTTTTCTTGATAGAGTAGAGGTTCAGCGTCCACTCATGCGCTTGTCCAATGATCGATACTTGGTCGGTCCCGATGTACGTCGGGGTTCCGGCCGCGTTCAGAGAGATGTACTCGGTGCCGTTGATCTCAACGTTCGACATCCCATCCAGCTCCGCATAGATTTCGTATGCGATTTCCCTGGCCGTCGCCGGGCATGCATCCCGAATGCGTATCTGGATCGTTGGTCGATCCAGCGGCTGGCATGCTCCATGATACCGGATCGGCTCATATCCTCCGGTATCGTACACGCAGATACATGTCGTTTTTGCGACCGGCACAGTGTTCAGAAAAATGCTGGTGTGTCCGAGGTTTTCCAGGTACACACAGATGTCCCCCGCCGCGCTCATTCTGCCGCCTTCTTGGTTTTCTTGGCGATGTATGTCGCATACTCAGGCATGGCGTTTTTTACAGCAGTTTCGAGAAACTTCGCCTGGCCGTTGGTGTGCCGAACGTTCGTTCGCTCATGCAGTGCGACCGCGTAGAAGTCTCCCCGGACATCCTGGTTCTTCATCCCGGTTTCCGCTCCGTGCTTCTCGTACCCGACGATTACGACGTAGTTTCCTTCCCGGTCTTCTAGTGGTCCCTCCACAAAGCTTCGTGCTCTCTGCTCTCCGGTGTCCACAGGGATCAGTGCGTTTGATTGCCGCTCGATCTCCCCGGCGAAGGTGACCATGGCCCGTGCGGCCGCATCTGTCATATTCTTCCCTCCGAGCTCGAGTCTCTTGGCCAGCTTCTCGCTTCCCTTCAGTTTCAGCGTCGGCTTCACACCTTCACCTCCGAGTGAGAGAAATTTCCTCTGAGATCCGGGAGCCTGGATACCGAGATTGCCACTCGGATGGTTCCGTCCGGGAGGGTGATCCGGTCCCGGTCCCCGACTTCTGCATCCGTGTATACGGTTGCATAGGTCGGGATCTCCGAGCCGTTGATGCCGAGCACGCGTGACGGCGTGACCTCAATCCTGGCCGGGTAGGTTTCCGGTGGTCCGTATGTTGGCGTGCCCTCGTAATCCTCGGCAACCAATCGCTCGATCACAACCGTTTGGTTCAGCATGCGCATCAGCTGGGGGATCATCAGACCACCTTCCCGAAAATAGCGCTGAGAAATGCCCCGACGAGGGCGGAGAGGGATGCTATGATCGTCAGCCTCCCCTTGCGCTGGTTGTTGTCAGCCTCGAGTCCGTCCACCCGTGGCTCCAGATCCCCGACACGATCGACGATCTGCTCCAGCTTGGTCTCTATCCTGGCCAGTCTGTCGATTGCCTCCCGTTCGAATCCCTCGCTCATAAGCCTCCTCCGGTCGTGTCGAGGTTCATCGCGGCCGCGAGCAGCGCGTCTTCGTGGATCACGGCCCCGGAGGATGCGATCGCCGCAGACATTCCCGACGAGTTCACGAGTTTTTTGTATACGGCCATCCATTGTGATGTCCCCTGTGTCGCGGACATGGTCACCGCACACTGCCCGATTTTCTCGGATGTGATTCCGTATCCTCCGTTTTTGCCCTCCATGAGGTGTGCTATGTAGTAGCATATCGCTTGTACGCGCTGTGCGGGTGATATCGTCGGTGCGTCGTTCGTGGTCTGGTCGGCTGCGTACAGATAGTACCTCTGGCCGGTGGTGTCATCGGCCAGTGTGTATGGAGTGATCAGCGGCAGCATCCCCTTTACCGTGTCGTATTCTGCGGCCCGGGCGTCATCGTTGAACGGCCCGGTGTTGTACGGGGTCGGTGCCATTATATCCCTATACCATGCTGATTTCGACGACGCCCTTGTTTTTGTTGTCGGATGTCTGTTTGATGTTGGATTTCACCCCGCGCCAGACGTCGTACTGCAGAATTGTTGCTCCTGATTTTGGATCGTCGTACAGACGGACCTTTGGCTGCTGGTGCAGCCCCGAGATCACGCCCGGGACCTTGTTGGATACGGCATAGATTTTGTTGTCCGCGAGATTTTCTGAGAGGATTACCGTTGCCTGCGGAAGTCCGAGAATGGTTCCGTTCAGGGTCCCGTCGGCGTTGAAATTGTTGAATCCCGACTTCAGGCCGTTCGCAGCCGATAATCCGACGACCTTTGCATAGGTCGCCCCGTTCATCCCGATTCCGGTGATCGGATGTGGGGAGATATCGCCGATTGCGGTAGGGATCGCGGTGATCGCGATGTTCTCTTCGCTGATATCCCAGCTGGTTGTCTGCGGGGTTGTCGCCAGTGCCGTGGCGATCTTCCGATCCATCGCTGCGGCGAGTTTGTCGATCCCGGCAGCACGCTGCATCTCAAATGGTGCTGCAATGTTTGCAGCCATCTGAGACTCGTCGGAGATGCTAACCTTGAATCTATCCTTGTACAGATCGAAGTCGACCGCGCTGAATCCGGCGGTCTGCACTCCGGTTTCCTCGAATTCTCCAAGGTCCTCCTCTACTTTTACTGCCTCCATGAGTGGGATGCGTGCGTGCAGTCCCTCAAACGAGATGCTCTTCGTGATCGCTGGGTGTGAGAGGTTCCCGGTTTTGTTTGCCTCGACGATGATTTCCGCCACAAGCTGCCGCTGGAACAGTTTGTCTTTCAGCATGTCCGCTGTGGTAATTCCGTGTGCCATTTTTGCCTCCTTATGCCACCACAACGGCGTTTCCGTTGATGATCTTGATCGCTACGCAGCCCCCGGTGCTGGTGATTGGTGTCAGTGCGTACCCACAGACGATGTCTCCTGCTGCGGCAGCCTTGATTTTTCCTGCGGTTGCAGATGCTGCAACGTATGCCCCGATTGCAATTGCCGCCGCCGTAGATGCAACGGAGACGATCCCCTCGAGACACACGCGTCCTGTTCCTGCTTTCGGGATGTCGTCGAGCGCAACCCCGTATGCTCCGGTTTTGTCCCCGGTGTCCGCTTTGATGATTTTTCCGCCGGTAAAGATCACGACATCCCCCTTGGTGATTGCGGCGATGTTGTTTTCCTCCGCACGGACGACAAATGCGTCGTCCCCGATGATTTCTCCCGCCGCAGACGGGGTTTCTACGTATTTGTATGCCATTCTAGTTCTCCGGGTATACTATTCCCGCCTCTTTTTCAATCTTCCGCACGTTTACGAGCCTTTCCTCTTCGGGATCCCCGCATGCGCAGCTACCCTCTGCAGTGTTTGCGTGCGGGAGTTTTGCTTTGTGCTGCATCAATTCGAGATAGAATGCGTCTTTGTTGTTCTCGAATTTTGCCCGTGTCTCCGATTCCTTGACCCCAAGCCACCCGGCCGGTATCTCTGCGGTGGCTTTCACCGTGTTCCACATCTCGTCCTTTACCCGAGTCTCCGCTGCAGCCTTGAGCTGCGCGTTTTCTGCGGCGAGCTGTGCGTTTGTTGCCGCCAGCTCCTCGATTTTCTTGGTTTCGTCCATGTTCTGCTTCTCTGGCTGCTCCGGGGTTTCCCGGGGCTGTTTTTCTGCGGTGTTGCAGATCACATCCTTGATCTGCTTGATCCAGCCGCGTGTTTCGGTGTCTATCGGTGCGGTCATTGGTTTTTCTTCCTCCGCCGTATTCAGGAACATTGCTCCTCCGTCGTTGCTCCAGCAGCTCGGACACGCCCCGCGCTCGAACACGAACACGTGATTTGGTTTCACCGAGCCGGTGATCATCTCGGTTCCATCTCCGGTCCCGATCCTGGATGCCGCGAACCCGGTGGATATTGCCAGCCGGCCATCGCGGGCGAGTTGTTCCACTGCCGGATCTGTGATGGCAAGGACCGAGCAGAGCCGCGGCTCCCCCTCTTCCGGGATGTATCCGTAGGCAACATATCCAGCCCGTGTGTACGTGGCCGGCAGTGTGCCGTTGATCACCGCGTCGAAGTCGGGGTGGGCGATGGTGTCTCCGGTGGTTGCCTGGTAAATGATCGGGATGTTTTCCCAGTCTCCGGCGTTTGAAAACGATTCGGGAGAGTAGTACACGTTTTTCCCGTCGTGCGGGTGGAATACTCCAAGCCGCTGCAGGGATGCGTCGTGGTAAAATGGTTCTCCCATGCCAGATTATGCGCGCGCTGTGGGTAATTACGAAAGCCACAACGTAAATAAGGGAGAAAAAAGAGGTTTTCAGATTGTTCTGATCTCGCCTTCGATCTTTTCAAGGCGTTTGATGTTTTTGTCCAGTGCCTCCTTGATGCACCGGGCTGTGGTTTCCTCGGTCTCGCCCCGGGTGATGTGCCGCAGAGCCTCGATGTTTCCCAGAACCTCCTCCATCTCGCAGAGGAGTTCATCGTATCTCTTGTACCGCTCGCATGGTTCCTGCGTCTCCCGGTTGCATTTGTCCCTGCATCGCAGGCAGGGATCGTAATTTCCGCAGAGGGTCATCTTAGATCACCTCGTAGTTTGTGATTTCTACGTCGTTCATCCATACCTCGTCTGGCGAGTCCCAGTCGCATGCCTCGGACTCGTCCTCGCATTCCCAGTCAACGTTTTTCCAGATGAGGTCTCCCCTCTTCTCGTTGTTCTCGTCCCGAATGTCCGCGAAATACCCGCAGATGTGTTCTCCGGTGTATGGCTGTGTTCCGATGTATTGGATGTTTGCATCCCCGACGCTGTATGTTTTTCCTTCGATTTTTATTTCCATTTGTGGTTTCCTGTAGTGTCTTACTACATTACTATATACGTCGTCTGAGTATATATAAGTATATACTGGTATATACCGATATATATCTATGACTGGGCGCGTATGTACCTGACGTATGCCATCACGTTCCCGTACTTCGAGGGGAGGCCGAACTGCCGGATATATTCCTCTAGGTGGTCCGCGAGTTCTGCGTGGGGATTCGGTTCCCCGGCAGGGTGCAGCCGGAGGTAATCTGAGATCTGCCGGGTGGTTGTTCCGTCCATCCCTGGCATACGTGCTATGTCTGCCGGGAATCGTTCGCGGTTTTCACAAATGGTTCGTTTCTGTTCTGGTGTAAGCGGTTTTGCTCGGTCGATCATGATTTTTCTCCTGCTTGATCGGGTGTCAGATATTCTGCCTGCGATTCTTCGACGCGGGCGCCCTTCTCCTCAACCATGTAGTCGGCGGGGCTGAGTACGCATCGGCAGTTGTACTCTCCCATCCACGGCGCATCCTCGTGCCGGTAGATTTTGCCATCCCGCATCGCGTGTTCCGGTCGGACGAGTTCGTCGTTCGCGGTTTGATATTGGACATACTGCACCCCGTTTTTGACCATAGTCTCGGCACGTGCGTCGTTCCGGATTTTTGCGGCTTCGGTTCTGGCTGCGGTCATGGCATTGTGCGCTGTCCCCTCGAAGTATCCCCCGAGTCGTTCTGCGATGTTTCGCGGGTGCATCCCCGCCTGCTCCGCATCCCCGATCAGTCGGACGATGTCGGTGGTCTCCTTCTCCGTCATATCATCCAACCACGGGACAAACTTTCTTCGTGTCGTTGCCCGGAACATCCCACTCGGCGTTTCCTCGAGGACTCGTTCTATGCATTTCGTTCCCCCGGCCAGCAGATCCTCCGCATATTCTGCGATGATCCTATCCGTGATTCCGTCGGCCACCGCTATGGTGTATTTGTTCCGGGCCAGGATTGCAAGTTCTTCCTGCGCCGCGATCACCGACATCCCAGTTGCCGATTCGATTAGAAATCCCGCGATTGCGATTTGGCGCGCCTTCATAACCTCTGCGATCTTTTGCTTCTGCTCGTCTGTTGGCATATCATTCCGCGTAGTTCATGATTTTCGCAATCGCCTTTCTGCTCGCATCATTTGCGGCGAGAATCTTCTTTTCGGTTTCCGCCATGATCTGGTCCTCCGGGCGCGTGAATCCCTCGGTGGTGTTTCCGAACAGTCCAACCATGCTGCTTGCCGGATATTGTTCCCGCAGCTGCAGCAGCATCTCCGCGCTTGTCTCCCGGAGATCCAAGATATCTGTTGCGTTGTCCCGGATTTCCTCCACCGTGATCGCCTTCGCGGAGACCAGCCCCTGAATGTATTGCAGCTTTGCCGCGGACCTGTCGACCGATGGGCGCTTGAGCTGGATGTGCGTGTGGTATCCATCGCGGCCGTTGTACGCGTGGCACGCGTCGAAGAGCCGTTCCAGCCATGTTTCCGCGAGACTTTGCCAGCTGGCGATGTAGTTTGCCCAGATCTCCATCCTCCCGCTATCGGATGCTCCGATCGCCGTTCCTGAGCTATCGAGGTCGGTGGTTGGATTGAAGAAGAACCGAACCCATCTCACGCGTTCCTCAACGAAGTCCCTGGCTGTCGTTCCCTCCTTGATTTTCAAATCCGGGAATTCCACCCCGGGTGGTATCAGAAACGAGGTGTCTTTGCCCCACTTTGTCCCGAATTTCCTATGCCACTCGATCAGATCCCGGTAGTCGTCTGCTGATATTTCATCATTTGCCTTTGGCATGATGATCGGCGCTCCGACGCGGTTGACCTGCTGGGTCGCCGCCTTGTTCGCAAAGTCGATCTCGGCGATTACGGGGTATATCGGCAGGCTGTACGCTTTGCCGGACGGTTCCGGGGTTTCCGCCTGTTTTACGATCACGAAGTTCCATATCTGCTGCGTGGTTCCCCGGGATGCGTCGAACTGATACACCTCGGTTTCTCCGTCCCGGACCGTGATTCCCGGCATCAGCGGGTTTACCGCCCGGCCCGATCCGGGATTCAACGCGAGCGACCGAGCCGGCAGGTTCCGGATTTCCGCCAGAGTGTATTCGCCATCTATGCGAGCGATCCCTGGTGATTTCACCGATGCCCCATAGTCCAGGATGTCGGATACGGCGATCTGCATCGCGGCGTATCCCCGGACCGCCTCGAACGTCTCCTTGTCTCGGCTGGTCCGATCCTCGTCGGTCTCCCCGTCGGGGCCAGTGGTCCAGATTTCCGGCGGCGACGGGAAAATCTGGATCATTAGGTTTTGCTTGTTGTCCGCGTAGTGGATATTGTTCACGAATTTCGGGATGTTTTCCGCGGTCACCTTCTCCGGGACCTCCCGCCCGTATCCGGTCGCGATGGCTTCTCCCTCAGATGGTGCTGGTTTTTGCTGTTTCGTTCGTTTTTGTGCTACCATTGTGTTCCTCCTCCCGATGCAAACACCGGTTTCTGGATGATTTTCGTACTCGACAAGTCTGTCAGCGCCCATACGAGCGCGTCCATGCGGTCCGGCGAGTCATTGCTCAGCGGGTTCCAGGTGCACATCTGTTCCTCGAGCTTTGTGAGCCGTCCGACGTGGTGCACCAGCCCCTGTTCATATAGCGACGCGATCGGCTCGGCCCGGATGCGTTTTCCCCGGGTTGCCCTGACCATCTTTACACGCGGCCGCCTGTCGACGGTGCGGATCAGATCGGATACCATATCGCCGCCCTGGTTGGATTCGGCGACGATGTCATCCGCGTCGTGCAGCCAATAGTCGGCAACCACCTGTTTGGCGGATTCGAGCGGACTGCGCACCCCGGAAGAATCGGCCAGTATATAGTAGTGTCTCAGACCGTCCGATGCTGCGACGACGATCCCGGTCTCATCGCTGTCTTCTGTCGACGTTACCGCCGGGTCGACGCCGACAACAACGCGGCGGAACTGCGGAAGATCTTCTTTTTGTCCGTGGCGGTGCTGGTCGATCGTGTCGTATTTCCACAGCGCTCCCTCGATGTCCGTCGGCTGCTGCTGATACAATGCCGACCACTGGTACGGGCTGAGGGTTTTTCTGACCATCTGCAGATACTCCTCTGAGAAGCGCTCCGGCCAGAGTACCAGACCAGGTTCCCGGTCCAGGCTGTCCGGCTCTTCTCCGGAGATCGCCGGCATGTTGAGTACCGTCCATTGTTCTCCCCCGGCGGCGGATTGTTCGACGAGCCAGCCGGCCAGATCGTTTTTGTGCCAGCGGGTTTGAACGATGATGATGGCTCCGCCCGGTGCCATGCGTGTCCGCAGAACGGTCTGGTACCATTCAAGCAGGTGCTGCCGGTATGTGTTGCTGTTTGCCTCGAGCGACCCCTTGATGGGATCGTCGATGATTGCGACGTTCGCGCCCCGGCCGGTGAGTGGTCCGTTGACACCGGCCGCGACCAAGCCGCCACGGTGTCCTTCGATCCCCCAGCGGTTCACCGATGCCGATTCGCGGGATAGTCGTATCCCAAACACATGTTCCCCGAATTCCCGGATTTTCTCCCGGTTGATCCGGGAGAAGTCTTCCGCGAGATCCGATCCGTATGAGATCAGCATCACTTCGTGGTCCGGGTGCCGGCCGAGATACCAGCTCGGGAACCCCTTGCTGATGACCTCGCTTTTTCCGTGCCTGGGTGGCATGTTGACGATCAGCCGGGTGCATGCCCCGGAATCCACTTCGTGCAGTGCATGGCATAGCATGTCGAGGTGTTCTGCCCGTTTCCATGTCCCGTGGTTTGCGGCACTGAGGTAGGTCGGCAGGTCAAAATGTGACAGAAGCAGTGTTTTTTCTATCATTCCTCCTCTCCCCCATCCTCTTCTTCGTCGCTCAGTGCTTCTGCGAGGCGACTCCGCGCTGACGGGTCTGCGGCGATCGCCGCGTCAATAACCCTCCACAGTTTCTCCGATTCTGAAATCTCCACTGTGTGCTCCACTTTTTCCAACCCGAGTCCGTGAAGGTGGTTGAATTCCTTGATTACGGCCAGTGCGGTCTTAAAATCGTTGATCATCATGGATTTGTACAGCAGCGTATCCAGCCGTTTCAGCGCGACGCCGAACGCTTCGCGGCGCTCCCCCTCCGATACACTTGCCAGTTCCTCCTTCGCTTTTGCGATGTACTTGTCGATCGTTCGCGAGGATGCGCCCCATCCCTCGTGGTTTGCGTACTTGATGATCTCCCGGCGGCGTGCTCCGCAGAGTAGCAGCCTGTACACCTCGTCGATCCGCAGTTTTGTCGCGGACTCTTCTCGCTGGTTCCTCTGTGGGGTCGTCATGTCCCCACCGAAAAGTATTCCCCCATCCACCCTCTGTGGTGCTCCCATAGAGGCTTTGATTGGCAGACGATGTTTTGCTCAATTCTCGGATTTGCTGTGAAATTCGCCGATCCCTCGACGACGAAATACCGGTCCCCTGCGCGGAACAGCATCACCTTGGCGTGGGTGTTGCAGGAAATGTACTTCTGGCCGCGTTTTGCCATTTCCTGCACGAGGGTCGCATACACCGATGTCTCCCGGTGCTTGAAATACAGTCCGGTGATGATGTGTATGTCTTTGATTTTTCCCGCGTCGTACAGCGCCACGAGGTTTTCTACGTTGGCGCGGTTGATCGTCCATGTCGATCCCCAGAACTCGTCAATTACCCCGATCCGTTCCGCGAACAGCGGGACGAACCCATAGTAGTCGTAGTTTCCGTTGCTGATGATGTGGATGTATTCCCCGTCCTCCGGCAGATCCGGCATCAGCTCCTCGAGGCTCTGTTTTTTCATCCCGTTCACGAGCTTCGTTTTTGCCCGTGCACGCATCGATTTCGGCGTGATCCCTCGTGTGGTCTCGAATTTGTCGTTTGTGTCGAATAGTTCGAACCCGAAACCCGGGAGTTTGATGTCGTCTTTTGGGATCATCTTTGCGGCCTCTCTGCAGTGCGACCGGCGAATCCCTCCCACCGCTTGACGATCACGTCGCAGTATACCGGATCGAGCTCGATCGTTCTGCATCTTCTGTGCGTTTGCTCACACGCGATCACGCAGGATCCAGAACCCCCGAACGGGTCGATGACCGTGTCCAGCGGTTTGCTGCTCAGCAGGATGGCTTTCCGGTACAGCGTGACCGGCTTCATGGTCGGGTGCTGTTCGTTCCGGCTCGGTTTTTCCGCAACCCAGACGTCGGTCTCTGTCCGGTTGTCGTAGTGCTGCCGGGTTCCGGTGCGTTTCCATCCGTACAGGATCGGCGACGCGGACGCCTTGGCCCCCTTCCTCGACCGGAGTGCCTTTACCGTCCCGACGAGCAGTGGCTCATACTGCGGGTGGTAGTCCCTGCGGCTGAGTACGAAGTGGGTTTTCACCCAGATGATCGTCGTGCTCCACCGTCCTCCGGCAGCCTCAAACGTTTCGTGGAGCGCTGGCCATTCTTCCGATGACATGAATATGTACTGCGCCCCGACCACCCACCGCATCGCCTGCTGCAGAAATTTCAGCAGCAGGTCCCGGAACTCTTCGGCACCGAGGTTGTCGTTTTTGATGGTCAGCTTCTGCCGTTTGTCCCCGATCCCCTCCACGTTGCAGTTGTACGGCGGATCGGTCATCATCATCGCGAACGGTTCTCCGGCCGCGAGCGTGTCCCAGATCCCAGGATCGGTGGAGTCGCCGCATATTAGGATGTGGTCTCCCATCCGGATCACGTCGCCCGTGCGTGTGGTGGGTTCTGTGATCTCACCGATGGCTGCATCGAGATCGTAGTCGTCGGGGTTGGTCGCGGTTTTGTCGATCGCCGCGTCCAAGACCTTCAGAAGGTCGCCGCAGTCCTCACCTAGGTAGTCCGCGAGTGGTACGATCCCGTCCAAATCGATGAGCGCTTTGTATTCCGCTGCATCGAGCACCGAGTCGTGCTTTCCCTTCAGCTTGTTCATCGTCTGCCGGAGCGTGCGGCGCAGCTTCTCGTCGTCCGGGATTTTTCGCGCCCGGATGGTTGTCATCCCGAGTTCCTTCGCGGCTCGCAGTCGGTGCTCTCCGTCCGCAAGAAGTCCCGACTCGGTGATGATGATCGGGTTGATGATTCCGTTGTCCCGGATGTGCTGCACGAGTCCGGCGAACATCTCCGGGGTCATCTGGTTCGGATTCTGGCCGTCGGTTTTCACCAAGTCGACCGGGATGTCCACGACCGGCAGTTTTTCAATTCTCCCGAGAATTTCCTTATTTTCCATATTCGGTCTTGATTTTCCCGATGAGATCCCCTACCGCTATGGCGAGCGCTTTCCGTTCGACCTCGTCGATTTTTCCGTCGTTTTCGAGGTACCCATACAGCGTTGTGAGAATCAAGATCGTCTGTCGGATGATACTCGCCGGGATGCCGACGCGGCTGCACACCACATAGATTGCGCACGCCCCGATGCACACCCCGGCCAAAAACGGGAGGATGTATTCGATCATCTCAGCCACTCTCTTGGTCCATCATTCCTCTCCCGGTACAGGTTCTGTCAGCCGCACGTCCACGGGGATGGTGATGATGTCCAGTGTCCCGCGTGATGCGGCCGATACGCAGATCCGGAGAGCGTGAAGTCCGATCGGGTATCCGTTGGTTCCTGGCGGTCCGATCACATACGCCTTGCGGCGGGTGTCTCCGGGATCATCGTTGGGGCTTCCAGCAGACACGGCGTTGTTCTGCAGATCCCCGTTGATGTACGTGCTGATCCGGATCATTGCTTTGGGTGACTTCTCGATGTTGACGAACAGCCTGGACTTCCGCCCGATCACCAGATTTCTCGGGATCTCCCGGTCGAGATCCACGCCATGGGCGGTAAGGTATACGGCCGTGATTTTCGCAGTCGGTGTCTCGGTCGTCTGGGCTGCCGGGGTGTCGTCCGGTTTGGGCGTGGTCGTGGTCGTCCCTGAACCTCCGAATAGGCTTGAGAGCCATGCCACGAAATTGGATAAGAGTTTCGCGATACTCATGAGAGTTTCTGCGGCGGGGCGTATGTTATATTTTCGCACGATTTCGCACATTACTAATTTTCGGATGTTGGGAATTCTTAGTAATTCCTGATTCCGGTCCGTGTCCAGTGCTTTACGCTTTACGCCTATTTTACGCCTATTTTACGTAATTTCTCGCAATAGTGTAAAGTCAAAAAACCTCACGTTTTCCTTATTTTCTTAAAATATCTAATAATAATAATAATAATAATAATAATATAGGTATTTCACGTGAAAACAGGGAACGCCCGGGTGTGTGTGGTATGTGCCTGCTTGTGTGTGGGTGTGCTCGTGCTCCCGGAAAACACGTGAAATCGTAAAGTACACCTAACAGAGCCGCTACATGAGTCAAATTTGAAAAACAAGCCATATTTGCGTTACGGACACTGGGTAAAAGAAGATGATGATTTTACGCGGTTTTGTGAAAAATGATCATGGAATTTTGATCGACAAGAGGTAGAATGCCCCTGTCGATCCGGCCCATGCTTGGTATGTTTCCCGCGACCACCTAACGACCTTTCTGCCGGTGGTCTCCCTCTCGCGCTCATCTCCGGTCGTGACACTGAGGGTCACAATCTCGATCGCCGGACATACCGCCATCAACCCATCTGTCTGGCAATCGGCCCTCCCATACAACGCCTGTGACAGCGACGACTGTGATAGTTTACATTCGCGGCGCAGTTCTGAAAATTTGACGTTTCCACTCGACTGTGTTGCCAGATATTCTAAGACCTTCGCCCCAGCCGATGATAATTTGAGTTTCTGGCTGCCGCCCTTGTTGCCCAGGAGCGGATTGATGATCAGACACGTATCCCGGAAATCATCTTCGATCGCCACGATCCTCCCGCGAGCATCGCGTTCGCGGACTGGCGTTCGCAAGATCGCGTGTGCCTGCACCATAGCCAGCATCAGCTTGATGTTCCGGGGATCCATCTGCGCGTCGCATCCGATCTTGTCCGCGAATGGGATCACCACCGTTTCGGCGAGCACACTGGCCCACAGTGCCCGGCATACTCCGATGTCCCGCTCCTCCTCCTCCTCGTCCGGGTCGGCTGCCTTGCGCATCAGTGCATCCTGTATTGCCCGCTTTTGCACCACTGAATCGTCTGTCCAGATGATCAGCTGCCTGTCCAGCACTTGTTCGTCTCCGTTGAGATTTGCTTTGCATATCCAGAACGGACACCTGGCAGGGAGTTTGAGTTCTGCGGGTTTTCCGTTTTGCACGGTCCAGTATCTCGCCTCGGTCGACCAGTTCGTTGATGCGACCTTCAGAAGTTCCTGAAAATCCTCTGTGAGTTCCTGGTCGTCCATCGATATCACTGTCCCGGATCTAACCTCGTGATAGTACATCGCTTTGTCAGACAGCCGTGCCTGCAGTACCGCGTCCTGCGGCAACCGTTTTGCTACCGTCGACACCGCGTGGGATTTTCCGGTTCCGGCCGGACCTGATATGCTGATGTGGATCCCATCGGAGTTGTGGATGTAGGTCGCCGCGAATGACAGGATCATTGCCCGGATTGCTGTGTCGTCTCCCACATGCGCCTCGGCGCAGGAGGAGCAGAGATATTCCAGCATGGTCCCGCGTTCCCAGATGCGTTTCGCAAGTTCTGCGTTTGCCGCCGCAGCTGTGGCTGTCCACTGCCGCAGAAACGTGTTTCGCATGGACCACACCGCCCCATCATCTGTGGATACGTCCGGGAGAAGGTGCTGTTCGATCGTCCGCCAGAGTTCTGCGGGGGTTCGGGTTTCCGTCGGGGTTTCCCAGGTGTGGACCGGATCTCCAGATCGGGAGAGTTGCCAGCGCTCGTACTGCGGGGGTGCGAGGAAACCCTCGCACACTTCGGTGCTTGTAATTTCCGCGATCGTTTCCAGAGTATATCCATAGCCCAGATCATGGATCCGTTTTTTCTTCGGTTCCTCCCACGTTCCCGTGATTTCCGGTGGTTGCTCCGTTGGCATCACCCCCTCGTTTTTGATACACGGCATATCCTCCGCGCTTGGATACCACGACATACCCGTTCCGCTGCAGGATCAGGGAGATCCTGTGCAGGGTGACGTCCCTCTGTGCCGATTTCCGGCCGCGACCACCTTTCCATGCTGCGAGACCGAGCGTGTCGTACACGTCCCGTACTCCGAGGGTGTGTCCGTTCCCTCGTGTGGTCAGATATTTTTCAGCTGCGGTCAGTATTTGCGTGTCTGTGATTTTTTCCATGTGTACCACTCGGTTTTCGGCGCGATGTGTCGCGTTCCTCCGTGTGCTCGCTCACGCGCGCTTCCAGCCAGGTAGGTCCAGCGCCAGAAACTCATCTATCGATCCGGTCCACAGATCGTCTGCCCATTCGTGGAGTATTTCGCAGACACGGGGGTCGTTGTCGACGTAGTGCGTCGCCGCGTTCAGCTGCGCGGACTTGTTGCGGAGGCATGCTCCCTTGGTCCACCGCAGGTTCTCCGGGAACATCTGGATCATGTGGGGGTCGATTGTGATCCCATATCCCAGCAGCTCGTGCCATGCCTGGTTTCTCCCCTCAACGGTCCCGACACGACCGGTGACTACGCGACCTATCATGTCCATGTTCACGGCCTGCATTTCGGGATTGAGATAGTTCAGCGCCCGGAACTCCGGCATGGGACCGTATATCGGCTCTCCCGTGTGTGTCAGCGCTTCGGGATCCTCCCAGTCGGGGAATGGTCCTGGGTTTAGGCTGATTGTCCCGTCAATGTCCCACGCTACGCGGATCCTGTGGATCATACCTCATCCCTCGGCGAGTACTGATCGCGATAGATGTCGTTTCTGCTGCATTCGTTGCATCGTTCGGGGATGTGCTGGTGCATGCAGGTGTTGCAGTACTCGTCCGGCGCTCTGGCGTACCAGTGCGACCAGTACAGTTTCTCCTCAGAGCAATGCCCTCTGTGGATGCTCCGCCATAATCTGCGGAAATCCTCTGGTGAGCTGCACCCCTCCATGAGGTACATGGTATCTGCGATCGTGCCGAGCGGTATCTGCTGCACTCTGATGATGCGGTATACCCGATTTTCCGCGTCTCTGAACAGTGTCCCCGGATCTCCAATCTTTTTGGATCTGCTGGTGCAGCATTTCCGTCCGAAATGGTTTGCGAAGAGCATTTCCTGGCAGAATTTGACGAGCGGCGGGGCTGTAGAAACCTCTCCCGGCAAAAATGGGTTTGTGGTCATGTGTCGACCTCCTGAACCCCCGCGATTTCCCACCCATGTGCTTTGGCGTATTTATCCAGTTCGTACTGCGCCCTGAATGGCCCGTCGGAGGTTGGGATCTGGTTGCAGCGGACCCGGCTGCCCTTGTGCTGATCGCGGTCGAGGTACGCGGTGATCCAGACATCACCAAGCCCGCACCGGATACCGACGTGGCGGCCGGACTTCGTCCGGTAGGTATTGACCTCCATGATCATATCGCCCCCTCCCTCTTCAGTGCGTCTTTGACGTATTTGCTACTCCGGTTGAGCCGGTAGTGCGCCGGGATATACGTCCGCCCCTCATTGTGTGGCCGCCTGACTACCGTCAGGTATCCAAAATCTGCGAGTTTGCGGAGCGTCATTCCCGGGATTTCCGGCACGTCCCTGGCGGAAAATATTTCCTCGCCGACCGCTTTGGCGATTATCGGAGCCCATATCCTTATTTCTGACCGGCTGCTGGTCATTCCTACACCTCCTGGAATATTGTTTCCAGATGCGACGGGCTGATCCAGTTTACCCCCCGCGGCGCCTTCCACCCATACGGCACTGCTACCGGATCGGTGTATTCCTGATATGCGAGAATCTCCACGGCGAACCTGCGGAGATCGTTGCCGAACTTTTCGGCGATTTGTTCCCGATCTGCGTTGAGCTTCTGCTGCCATTCCGCGTCCCATGCGTCTTCTCGCTCCATGCCGATTTTCTCCCCCACGACGAATTCCCCGACGTAGGATTTCCGGCCGCCACCCTTTCCGCGCTCGTATACTATCATGCGGTCTCCTTGGGCGATGTTGGATGACATCGACGGCATTATCAGGCGCGTCTGTGTCCCGTCCGCGATCGCCGCAATTTCCTGCCGGTCGAGGCTGATCCCGAATGCATCCCGTAGTGCGTTTGCGCCGTCTCCGGCTTCGTATCGTCCGCAACCGCGCGTAAACCCAAATACTACCCTCTCGTCGGTCTGGTCCGGGTGGCCGCAGTGCATGCCCAGTCGCCCTTCCTTGATGATTCTGTGTTTGCACGATGCGCATCGCGTCCCTCCGATCGGATCCGGGGCGGGGGACGGTGTTTCCCCCTCCTCCTCGGCTCTAGGGACGTAGTCGGTGCACGCCAGACAATATCCAGCCGACCAGTATCCAGGTCTTGGGCGGCATTCTCCGGTGTTGTCCTGGTTTTCCAACATGTCCCAGTTTGCGCACGTGCTGCATGTTGGCTGATCGTTTTCTGTCTCCGGTTCCGAGGGTGCGAGGATCTCCTGTCCCTCGATCGCGGGCGCCTGAGTGTCCGTGTCGACAACTGCAAAAATAGGCTCTGGGGTCTCCGGCGCACCTACGCCAAATTCGTCTAGGGACCTGTCCGTCTGGACATTCAGGTACACTTTCGCCGACACTCCGGTGATCTCGTAGCCGATTCTCACCGACTTGTTTCCCGCTGCGAGAAATTTGTCTCCCGTGTATAGTTCCTCGAGCGCCGATGTGAAATTTCCAATTGCTATTTCCGGCGTTTTTCCCGAGCCAAGTATGCCGTATACCTGGGTCGTTGCAACCCAATCTACGTCCGGGTGTCGCTTGACCTTGATGTCCAGGGTGATATCACTCATACGCATCGCCCTCCATGCGCGAGTGGCATTCGCGAATTTCATCTGGCCGAACCCATTTCTCGTTTTTGGAGCAGTTGTGCCCCGATTCTTTCGGATGCGGGATATAGTTGCCGCACGTTCTGCATGTCTCCGGAATCATTTTGTGACCTCTTTTTTCGCGATCCCATCACAATCATGGCACAGGATCGGCATGTTTGCAAACTCGCAAGCGTATTTCACGCCCATACTGACCGGTTTTCCGCATTTGCTGCACACCGGCTGATCTTTGGTGGGTGCCGATTTTGCGACCGCGATCTGCAGCTCCTGTTTCAGGCAGGACGGGCATAAGACGCGGTGAAATTTGTTCAAGCTCCGTTTTGCATCGGGTCTAAGAACTTTTTTCCCGCAGATGTCGCACGGTCCGTATGGGATCACCAAATTCCAGTAGAACTCGTCGGGTTCTGCCTGTTTTTTGCGGTATTCGTCCCACATCGCCGTTCCGCAGGCACAGCAGATGTTCTCCGGCAGGATCGCCGCCCCGTCCAGCATGCCTGTGAGTTCAGATCGTTGCTCGTGGGACATGGGAGTTCCACCGCATTTCGGGCATCTCTGGACCGTGTCGCCCATTGCCGCATCTCCAAGATCCCGGGAATCCGCGACCGGTTTTGTCTGCTTCGTCACGGGTTGTTTTTGCGCGGCCGTGCGTCTTTTCCAGTCGTCCGCGATCATGTCCTTGTCCCACACCTCACCGTCCACAGCCGCCTTGTCAAATATTGTCGTCGACCATCCCTTTTCCTCGTAGCTTTTCCGCATTACACCCACCTCTATTGCGGAATACACGTTTTTCGGGCGCTGTTTGTGCTCGATCTTTTTTGGCTGCGTTTTGGCCGGGACATCCGGTTTTGCTGCGGCGACTGGTTCCGGTTCCGGGGTAGGGGATGGGGTTGCTGCTGGGCTTCCCCGGTCCAGCCACTCCCGGAGTTCCCTTCCCGTGGACTCGTCCGGCCGGAACACGCGATCCGCGAACAGGCCAGTGCGGTCTTTTGATGCCTGGCAGATATGTGCCGCGTCCATGTCGAGCACGGTTGTGAATTCATAGTCCATTCCGTCTCGTTGGACCGGGGCGAGCCCGAGCTTTTCCGGCTTTGTTTTCCCGGTTTCTGTGGTCACGAGCGTATACTCGGTTTTGCTGCGCATCGTTGCGATCAGGTGTGTTTTGCAGGCAAGCATGGCATCGATGAATGCCTGGTGTTTTGGTGTGATCTGGCCCCAGCTGCGGAACCTGTCGGATCCCTTGGTTGATGCTATCGCATCCTGCTGATCCAGCAGTCCACCTGCACCGGCCCATGCGTGGCTGATACTATCCAGGATTACCACATCGTATCCTGCAGCCTCTGCCGCGCGGATCGCCTCGATGTATTTCTCGGTAGTGTATGGCGGCGCCAGGCACACGGAATCAAACGTGTGGATATCCGCGTACAGGCTGGCGCTGTCTCGTTCGGTGTCCACCACCGCGATTTTTCCATCCGGTCCTACCAGTCCACGGCCGATCAGGAGTGATGTCATGGTTTTTCCGGCTCCCGATGGTCCCGTCACCGCGAGCCTGAGCTTTGCCTGTTTCTTTTCTGCTTTTTTGAATGTTATTGTCATTTTCGATCACCAATTTTTGAATTTTTCACATATTCTATCAAATATCCCAGATGCCTGTCGATTCCCTTGATCTGATGCATCCGGGCGTCGAAGTTTTGCCTGTCGTCCCAGTGGGCATACTCGTTTTTGAATATGTCCATGGCGTTTCGGACGAGGTTTTGCGCTTCGATCAGCTCGTCGAGCGCCAGATCCCGTTCTCTGGCGTTCATGTGCTTTCCCCGGTCATTGGTCCTCCGAGGGGTCCCGGCAGGTTGTCCCAGTTGCGTCGCCGGTGTGGTGCAGGATCTGCGCGATGAGCTTGGCAATCTCCCGTAGGTTTTCGATGCCTCCGTCGGTGACGTTTTCCCGGAGGAAATCCACGAGATCGGCGGCCGCCTTGAATTCGGCTTCTGCGAGCCCTCGGGCGTGTTCGTATGACATCTCGGCGAGGAGTGTGTCCATTTCGGCCGGGGTCAGGTCCGAGAAGCAGATGGACTTCCATTTTCCGTCCCGCTTGACGCGGTAATACACGCCGCAGAGTTCCCGGGGTTCCGGGTATTCTGTCATGACTGCTTTCCCCCGCAGACTTCCCTGTCGATTGCGCGGACCAGATTCTGAATCGCGAGGGAGGCGGTTTCCCTTTCCGGCGCGACCTTGTCCATCAGCCCGGGTATCGCGAGGGTGGGGTTCATTACCGTTGTCACCCGCAGCATCCCGCCATCTCTGAGATTCGCGACGAACACGAGTACGGGGGTTTCGCCCGTTTTGACATCCCGTTCCGCGTACTTGAATACATCATGCCTCCGGAGTTTCATACGTCCCCCTCCGATTCCAAGCATCAATTGCATCTTTTTTAGATGTTTTTTGGGGACCTCGCGTGCCGCATACCGGGCAGTATACGTATGCATACGGATCCCACGCGAAAAATTCGTTTGAAATAATATCCCTGGTTTTCGCCCCGCAGAAGGGGCACGGGCTGAGTTTTGGGGTCATTCGTCATCCACCCCCGTGTCGTCCGGTCCCCCGATGCTCGCCCGGGGTTTCGCATCGACGATGCTGCGCCGAATGAGCACTGGCTCGCCCTTTGTGTATATGTGGGTTGTCAGAATGCCATCGTCTTCCAATTTCTGCAGGTCGTGTTTCCCGACCGCCTTGTCCAGTTCCGTGAGCCTGATTTTTGCGGCTGCGTGGAATGCTTCCGGTGCCATATCCCGTACAGTCTCCTGCAGATCCCAGCCCGGTTTGATCGATATCAGGATCTCGCAGATGGTTTTCTCGTCCACGTAGGGATTTGCATCCTGGTAGATCTCCGGGTATTTTTCCCGGAGTTTCTGGACGTCCAGTTCCCGGCGTTTTTTGGTCTCAATGCCTTTCAACACAAAATCCTTGCTCTGGAGCCCCGATTTCTGAATCGCTCCCGCGAGATCTGTAGCTTTTGCCTGTAATGATGCACGATCTTCGATGAGCGGTTTGATACGCATGTCCAGCTCTGCGATCTGGTTGAGCATCTGTCGCAGGGCTACATATGGGTCCGACACGTTCGCGCCCGGTGGGATGGCGATCGCTTCGGTCATTTTTCAACCTCCACGTGCTTCGCGGCCACCTGGTATATGGCTCCGTCCTTAGTCGCGACGTTTACGGATTTTTTGTCATCGGTGATTCCGGCCACGGTCCCGTGCGATCCGTAAAACGGTCCGTTATCGCGAATTGTGCACTGTAGTCCCGGGCGGATCAGCGTCCCCTCGCGGTTGTGCTTGAGCCACCGCTGTTTGATTGCATACTGTGTCCGCTTGTCCATCCCATACGCACCATCGTATGCTGATACCGCGCCGTCTTGCGAGGTGCATACGCGGACTATTCCGTCCTCGTCCGGGGTCCACGGGGATTTGAGTGGCTGCTCGTCTCCCGGTTTTGTTGGTTCGGGTGCTGGCTCTGGCTCCTGCGGGGTCTCCTCGACCACCTTCTCCGGGATCGCCTCTGGTTCCCGGTGCTCGCACGTGCATACATGCGGGTGCGGGACAAGATCGCGGTGCGACGCCTCCGTGCTGCAGAACGTGCATGTCCCGCGTGTGAGGCGTATTTCGTCGTTTTGGCCTATCCAGAGGATGTCTTGCCGATCCCCCGTTTCCGTGCATCCCTTGCACTCCGGGAATGCGTCTCCGGCAGAGTCCACGAGCACGATCTCGTCGGGATTCTCGCTCTCGCGCGGAACTGCGATGGTGCATCCCCTCCGGCATTGATAGATTGCGGTGTCGGTCATTTGTATGCCTCCGCTCTCTCTGCGGCCGCATCGAAGCGGCGGCAGCTGAACAGTCCTCCACCCATCATGTGCAGATCGCAGGCTGGGGTGCCATCGACCACATACAGGTGGCCGCAGCGGATCTGCTTGCAGGTGTTGGCGTCTCCGAGCTCCATCACTGCACCCCCTGCGTGTCCACGATTTCAAGCAGACCGCACTCCACCGCGACCTGCGACGCGGAGATCTCACTTGCGTCGAACCCCAGCAGGCCAGCCTGATGCCGCATCCGGATGTCCAGACGTTTCGCCCCCTCTGGGGTCAGGCGGTATTTTGTCTTCATTCAGACCACCCGCCCGAGCTCTTCTTCTGCGGCTTCCTGCCGGGCGTCCGCGTCGATGTAGGACGCGTTCCGCGCTCGCCGGGACGCCACGAACTCGCGGATCTGCTTTGCCTGATCCGGCGGGATGTTCCCGGCTGCATCGGCGTTGACGATGAGCCGGGTCATTCCAATTCCTCCTCTGTACAAAGCGCGTTTCTTACGCGCTCTACCCACTCTTTCCCGTTGTGTTTTCTAATTTCCTGTCGCATGTCTTCTAGAGTGTCCCCCGCTCGGTTGCAGGCCTCTCCGGCCATCCGTGCATACTCCGGGTGCACGTTGTCCGCGTCCCGGAGCAGCGGCGCCAAGTGCTCCAGGATGCACACGACAACCTCGATTTCAAATTCCCACCGGACGATGGGATTATGATCTTTGCCGTAGAATGGTTTTGTGCCGGTGTCCCACTCCTGATTTCCACACCCGGGGTTGGTGCCGGCAATTCTGTTTTCGTTCATGTTTTCAATCCGCTAATGTAGTCTGATATGATCTTGCGGATCAAACCCGACTTTTTTCGATTGTCTATTCTTGCGATCTCGTTGAGTCTCGCTACGTCGGACGCCTTTAGCCATACCGACGTTTGTACCAGGGCCTCATTTTCGGGTTCGTAACCCATGATAACACATTATACTGCATAGTATTTAATGGGTTGTAATGGGTTATTACGTGTTCGATTGTATTATAATGGATGTGATGAGAATACATATCATGACACGAAAGCCAGTGAATACTGCTCAATTTTCCGTAAGAATCCCACAACAGATGAAAGATCGCCTTCAGGCCGCTGCGGTAAAACAAAACATGGATGGTATGACGTGGATCCGGCAAGCAATTTCTGAGAAATTGGAACGAGATGAATATGGCAACTCGAACATCTCCAACGACGAGCTCGACGCGCGGATTGAGGCTGTGCTCCGGCGCATAGAGAAAGAGAGAGAGGAGAAACAAAATGGCTGATATTTCAAGTAGAAGTATCTACAGAAAAAACAGAGGAAGTGTCACTTGCTCCAACCGAGTAACCTTTCGGCCATTTCTCGGAGTCGCGGATTTTCCATAATCCTCTGCTCTATTCTGTCGTCTATACCTTTTTGGGATTTTTGCGACGTTGCTACCGGCGGGAGGGGGCGTGCTGCCTTTCGGCTCGTCCTCCGCAGCTGCGTCGATGAGTTGTGCTGCGTCTCCGGTTGGATCAAAAATCCTGTGAATTGTTGTTGTCGCTCATCTCGACCACAATACTACTGGGATATTCTCTGATATAAACCCCCCACCGCGCGGTGTGAAAGTGCCCGAAAACGATCACTCGGCATGCCTTGCTGCGACGATGCAGTACACAAACAATACGCCGATTCCCGACAAAAACACGAAACATCCGGTAGCCCAGACGAAAATATCCCCAGACGAGATCATAGAGGCTCCGATATATATCACCACGCAGATGAAAATCACAAGCAATAGATACTGTATCTGCCTCAATCGATACTCTATCTTTTCCAAAATTTCTTCGCTCATGCTGTTTTGGTTGTCGTGATGTCATATATTGCTATCGGCCGATCAAAGACGTGTCACTTCCTGGCCAGCTGCAGCAGAAGCCTTGCCATCATCTCCGGGTTCTCGATCATCTTCTCGATCGTCGTTTCATCGTCCCCCTGCGGCGAGCTGGTAGCAAGCAGTCTGCCGCACTCCGGGCAGTATGCATATCCCGGCGATATCACCGTCCTGCAGTGCGGACACTGTGATGGCGTCAGCGGTTTCTCTGCGACCTCCCCGGGATCATCCATCCCCAGATGCGCGAACAACATCTTGTCCATGTCATCCCCGCATAGATGTACATAGTACAGTATTTGCGGCGACGACGGCACGCCCCACATCTGCATGGATACGTAGGCCAGCGGGTACCCCTCCCGGATCATGTGCGTGATCCGGGAGTGCCTGAATATGTGTGCGTGTAGGTGTATCGTGTTCCCTGTGTGTGCTTCGTATCGGGTTTCCATCCGCCGCAGCCACATCTGCACCGTGGAGTATTGATACGGTTCTCCGATTCTCCCCTTGTATCCTCGGCGCACGAATACCGGATTCTCCCCATGTGCATCTCCTGGGTAATCCGCACGCCATGCTGCCAGATATTGCTGGCATAGCAGCAGCCGCACGTGCCTCTGCTTCTTGGTTTTCCCAGCGAGATTGAATTTCACGCCCCGGGAGTCGAACACGAAGTCCCCCCACCGCGTGTCGCATAGCGTCTCGGTCACCCGGCCACCCGAGTCGTACAGCAGCATCAGGGCGGCGCGGTCCCGGGAGCTAGTGCAGCAGTGGTCTCGCAGTATCTCGATCTGCTCGTATGTCAGGATGTCTGCCGATGTGATCACCGGCCCGGGTTTCGACAGCCTTACCTCTGCGATTGTGTCCATGCTGATCTGGCCCGGGTGATCCCGGTCGAACCACCTCAAAAACGGCTTAACGGTCTTCCATACGGAATTGAACGTGTTTTCTGTGTATTCCGATCGGAGTGTTGATATTGCCGCCAGGACGTCTCCTGTGCTCATCGCGGCCAGCGAGTCGCACGGAACCCCTCTGCGGAACATCAGCAGGTATTCCGCGTCCTTGTTGATCGTGGATACTGCCGGACCGGCCACCGAGAAACGAAAATCAATATAGGATTGCACAACAGATATATCTGGGTCTGCGAGACCACGCTTTTCCAGTACGCGACGAACATCCATGAAAGTATGATGTGACGGCTGGGGTATTGGTCTTTTTCGCGGAGAACTCCTATAGTGTAGTGGTCAATCATTCCGGCCTTTGGAGCCGGAGACGGCGGTTCGAACCCGCCTAGGAGTATGCGCTGTTTTTATTTCCTTTCGCCTTCCAGAAACTCAGCCGGGACAGCATGGTTAAACGTTGCACGGACATCCTGAGCGCGCATATACTTCACCAGAACATTCACTGCACACTCTTTCCACTCATCGTTCCACCACTGGCAGGCCCCGGCAATGCAGGCCGAACCTTTCATCGGGCACTCGCGTATTTTATCCATACTCATACATCTCCTTGCAACTCTATAACTTCTTCCGTGTCTTCAGATACTCGGTAACCGCCCCGGTCCCTGCTTCGCGAAACGATCGGGCAACTCCGGCGGGACCCAGCTTAATCCCGCCAAAAATTCTTGAGACCATCAGAACATGCGACCCGAGATTATTTCTTTCCAGAACCTCGGCCAGCGCACGACCGGGAGAGCCGACCTCCCCGTCGGCACGGCTGTCGGAAACGTTCCCGCAGACCATTGCATAGCAGTGATGAGCGGCCTTTTTGTACAGTTTTTCATGCAGTTCCCGGATATCCAGTACATCCTCCGGAGTATCAATCTCATAGAGATGAGCGTAGAACTTGGATTTTTTCTTATCCAGCCGCACGACCGCAACCTCGCGAACAGCCATCAGCGATCCCGCACCTGCACCAGTGCCGCACGAAACTCGTCCAGATACTCCTGCATCGACAGACTACCCTCCGGGAACGGACAGTCTGCATCATACAGCCGGTTGATTACCGGTCGGGTCGGATAAATCTCCACAGGAATTCGGGTCTCCGCAACTGCAGCTTCCATAGCTGCCCGAAAAATGCCGATGCAGTAGGCAATTCTCTTTTCATAGGTATCACGCGTCTTTTCCAGATATCCGGCAATTCTCCGCGTTTCAATACGGAAAAAATCATCCTTGATCCGCTGATCCTTCACATTTCCCAGCATGTAATGATAATGGGCAAACGGATACATCAGTTCAAGTTCAGCGGGAACGGTGCCGCACGTTCCGAAGATCACCACATGATACGCTGCCGGATCGGGGAACACCTCAGCAAACAACCGGTGGAACAGTTTATGGCTCGGGCTGGAGCTGTAGGGTTTTCGTACCGCACAGGGTATAAATATTGCAGTTTCCCGGGGAAAGACTGTATACTCCTCAATGATATACCGGTAGGCTGCTTCAAACTGGGGAAGATAAAACGGTGGATCGGTCAGATCCTGCGCATTGTCCGGGGGGTGTACTGACATAAATCCGATTCACTCCCGTATTTCATACTCGGCATCAATCGTATTCGGATCCCGGACTGGTTTTCGGTTCTCGCCCTCGGGTATCACAAACCATCCGAGGGCATACAGAAGGCCGCCGATGAGTACCGGAACTGGGAAGATACACAGAGCAATCCAGAGCAGACGGATCAGAATTGCCGGAACACCGGTATACTCGGAAATCCCTCCGCAGACTCCGGCAATCCATCTGTTCTGTACAGAACGGTAGAGGGGTTTTGCCATACTCTAGTATTTCTCCCTGAAAAACAATTAAGATATAGCATGAAAGAGGAATTGCCTCCCAATTCAATCCTCCCTCCCTGCCCGGTAACCGTCGTGTGTACCTATGATGCCAACGAAAAGCCCAACGGACTCGCCGTGTCTTGGGCAGGTATCGC
>CAZABQ010000001.1:0-43057 GCA_964483485.1 uncultured Methanomicrobiales archaeon | reverse complement strand
ACCCGCGAGGCACATGGTGAGTATATTGTGTCCAGAACACTTCTGGATCAGTAATCTTCTATTTTTCGATTTAATAATTCCAATCTTTACAGGGGATGATTTTTCGCAGCTTGTGACTGATACTGTAAAAACACCCCAAATGAAATATGCTGAAAGGTATTCGAACTCCTAGACCGTCATGAGAATAAATCCCGAATCTACTACCACACTTGGGCTATATTCTCCAATCTCCCCCCCCCATTAATCATGGTTACCTCCGGCATCATCGACGATTACTACTACCTTAGAATCCTCACCTGACTCTCCTCCACAAATGCTGAATATCTCAACGAATGGATCATCCATGAACGTGTCACCACCGGTCACGCTTGTCTCGGTACCCCGGGAGCTTCTGTTGTCCCATCAGAGTGGTTCGTATCCCTGATTCGATATAGACGGAAATCTGATGATCTACACACCAGTTGTGAATTGTTATTGCATGGGAGGGGGCAGTGATACTGCTTGCGGTGGTGTACGAGGGTGATACGGGGAGTTTCGCCGACAGTTCCTGAACGTGCCCGGGCGTGACATATACGCTGATAGCAGTTCACCTGAACTGGGTCCTCAACGTTCGCGGCAAACCTTGTCGCAGTAACGATCACGGTTGATCTGGCATAATCTTTTTATGGTGCATAGTCCGCGAGTGACCTCACCTCATGAATGGCGGTTATCTTGCAGATGATACCTGCTGCGGCAACGATGTGTCGCAGGTCTCCGGTGACGAGGGTCAATTCACTAACCGTGCGGGTCAGGTCGTGGGCATCCAGAACAACTTCCAGATCATCAGGATCTCTCTCGATTCCCGCTGCATCATAGGCATTACAAAGCCACCGGTAGATATCATAGTAAGGATCCCGTCGTGTGTGCACCCTCAGGTGAAGCTTCACCTCCTCTTTCGCCTGATAATACAGAGTTTCAATGTTCATACGCAGAGTTTCTGCCCACACCTGTAGTTCCTCCGCGTTCATTCCCTGACTTCGCAGGGCATGAACTCTTTTCCCGATCGTCGGATAATCCGTTACGAGGGCTGCATACGACGGCACACTGTTTCTTTTCAAATCCACACAGAGCCTTCGCGTTTCTTTACGTATGTACTGAAGTATCGTTCCTGCCCTGCCGCCTCTCTCACTGCCTCCAAAACATTCCTCCCATACCACATTACTGGTGTACTTTATCTGATTCGGCGCATACATCGCCGCAACCGCAGCAGATCCCCAGTGATCGGTTCCGGCAAAACAGTATCCCAAAACTACATTACTGTCAAAAAAGAACGACAGGGTATCTTCTCCTTCAGTCTATCAGTCCTAATTTTTGACGCATGGAACGCATCACTTCATTTACCGACTCGTACTCTTCAGGCGAGAGGTTCATGGTGATTTTTTGGGATTCCTCTTCGCATATCTCATTAAAGCACTGCTCATACCTCGCAGCAAACTGCCGGATCGTCTCTGGTTTGGTGATGGAGCAGGAGATCCTGATAATCAGGTCCATTCCTAATGAACGCAGGGTGTCGAGTTTTTGGGGCGAGGTGCGGCAGCAGAATTTTACCGCACTTTCCCAGGCAAGGTATGCATCCAGCCATTCGTCCCATTTAGGGTCATCGGGATACGAGCAGGAGAGAACAGGAAGAATATCCTCTATCTCCACTATAGTCTGATAGGTGTTAAGTTTTGTACAGAATTCACGTGAGAACGGTGTGAGACAGATGCCGGTTTCCTGATAGAGCAGGTCCAGTTCCTCGTTGTTGAGTTTAAAGAGTTCTTCATCGATCTCGGCGTTGTCATCAGTTTCACTCCAGAGTCTGAACTTGTGGGTGAGGTCACTGACTGCAGTTGCGGTGTTTTTCTTTCTCACAAGTTCAGCAGCGGCAGCGATCATCTCCAGTTTCCATAGGGGAAGAGAACTCAGATCCTCTGCTATCTTTGCTGCATAAGTATACTTTGTATGATTTGGCGAGAGAGATAGGGGTGTTACGACGAAGTATGGGGTGTCGGTGGTTGCAGCGACATCCAGTGCGCAGCAGGATGCAGGGCCATGATCCATTCTAAGGTAGGGGGAGGGAAACATCAGTGTACCGCATAGGTTATAGTGGATGAGATCGGCGAAGAAGATCGTTTTTATCAGCTGAGTCCGTCCAAATGAGGAGTGGTTGCGCACAACGTATACCATTGCGTTGCTAAGATTCTCAGATACTGCGTGCACGGTTATCTCTCCTCCCTTTGCTCGTTACTTAATAATATCATGTGTCATCTAATAGTTCTTTGCCTCAAAGACGTTACAAACAAGTAATGGATCGCACAGGTATATATCCTTTGGACCGCGCGATCTGAAAGTGCTTCCATCTCCTCTCCCAACCTCGCCTTTTGTGACTGCTCTGTTCATCGAAAGATACTATAACGGGGTTTTCCTTCGCAATTCTGGAGAAAATACTCACTGACTCCTACAATTTATGCATCCGGTACCGGCAGCTCTGCCACAGTACTTACCAACAGCTACACCGCAGGAACAACCCACTTAGTCAAAGTGGATGCAGGAGACCACCTTCCTATCAAATGTTCTCCCCATTACATACAGGTGTGAACAGCAGCAGCAGTCACGTCGTCGTCAGATACGATACGTTCCAAGGGGATATCTTTATAGTAGGAGGGGGGCTGGTGATGTGCTTGTTGCATCTGAGTGTTGCTGGTATTCTGCGAACGGTGATTTTGTTTTGCAGCTGGGTTGTTGATTAGAAAATAAGCTCTGATTCTGATGAATCCTACGATGAAAAGAAGTGCGAAGGAAGGGATTCGAACCCCAGAACTCCTATGAGACCAGACCCTGAATCTTTTCCCATCCAATAGGAATATATTCGCATCAGCCCTATCGAGAATTATGGTAGAAACGGGCACGATTGAGAATTATGCATACCTTCGGAATGCCAAGTCCCATATTGGAATATCGACGAAAAATTCAGAGTATCTTCAGGATTGGATCGTTTACGAACGTGGAAATGGTCTGGCACTGACTACCATCAACACCGATGTTGCGAAGATGGTCTCGTGGTTGCGTGAAATCGGGGTCGAAGACGCCGCTGATATCACTGATCGACAAGTGCTCCGTGCATACTCGGCGAGACTCGACAGAGTTGCGAAGGGTGACTACTCGGACGCGACTCTTGACGTCGACGTCATCGTCCTCCGGAAATTCATGTGCTGGTTGCATCGGGACGAAAATGTCGGGAGGAAAATCGTCCCGATAAAACGAAAGAAGCACCTAAACACCCGAACACTCGATGAATATATCACTCGCGAGCAGGTTATGATGATGCGGGACTACGCATTGAAACGAGGGGATGTCCGAGGGGCGGCTATTATCATGATCTTTTTTGGGACGGGTTGCCGCCGAGGAGAAATCTATAATGCCAACGTGAGTGATGTTAAAGTTGAAAGAACTCATGCAGTCATCAAATTGAATGGAAAAACTGGCAGGAGGCAGGCACCATTTGTGATTAGTCTGCCTGAAATTCGGGCGTGGATTAACTGTCATCCGTGCAGATTACCAGACGGAAAACCCGACTTGAACGCTCCGTTGTTCGTTACCTACAACACGCGCGGGCATGGGAATGTCCGCCTTAGCAAAAAGAGGTTGGGGTCATATGTCCGGGAAATCGCCACGGCTGTTGGAGTTCCGAAGCACATCAAAGCCTCGCCCCACGCAATGCGACATCTGTCTGCGACATTGAATGCGCGCGGTTTGACCTCAGTGGAGATGAACGCCTACTACGGGTGGTCTCCTCGTTCTCAGATGCCGATGACTTATGTCCATACTTCCGAAGAGCAGCTACAGAGAACCATCCTCCAGCAGAATGGAGTGATCGAAGATACAGTGATTGAGGAAACTGCCACAGTAGTTCAATGCCCTCAATGTAGGACGATTAATTCGGCAGGCGCGAAGTATTGTTCAATGTGTGGAATCATTCTTGACGAGCGGCTGGCGTTGACCTATAAAGACACGACTTCGGATTTAAACGATCCTGATGTGTTGAAACTCGTTGTGGACAGTAAGGTCGATACATCTTCCAAGAAACCTCAATCAACCCAATAATTTTACATGGTGAGTAAAGTAAAGCACCAAAGGTTAACTAACCGCAAAAGCCACGGGCGACAGAACAGACTCGCTACTTGCCAGAAACTCGGTGATGAAAAAGAGGCAAACCTGACGATGAGTCGGTGTCGGGAACTGATGTTATCGGATGAATTTGTTGAGAAGGTGAGGGGGCTTATTTCCCGCCGAGATTGAGCTTCTGCAAAAACTCATCCAGAAACGCTTTGTCATCAAGACAAGCCATCAACATTTTTTTATTTTCTTCTTTGGTTTCTCCTGACTGAGCCTTCAAGTAATAGACAACAGCACGCCTCATCCATTCGGACGTTGATATCCTGTTCGCTTTTGCATCAGCCTCGATCTGTTTCTTCAACTCCTTCGTTGTCCTGAAAAGTACTTGTTCGTCGTGTTTCTCTTTTTCCTGGTGCATTGTTATCAGAATGTTAGCATTTGTATACTATTTATATTCCATGAACACAAATGATAAAATGTGATAGCAAAAACCGAAATGCAGGTGGTGTTCCGTGCCCCGGTGGAGGACATTCAGATGTTCGATACCGTGGCAGGGGAACGCCGGTTATCACGCTCTGCGCTCCTGCGGGAGTGTGTATTGAAAGCAATCGAGGAAATCGAATGATCGCAAGAAGAACACTTCCAGTATCGTGCATCAACGACCTGCATCATCTGTATCAGATGAACTATCCGATGCTCGATAATTTCATCCCAGTGATGCTGGAACATGGAATTTATCAACTCAAGGACGATGCCAGCGGTAGAATTCTTTCTGCTCAAGAGGCCCTTGGAGTTCTGGAAAAAGGAAAGGAAAATGACAATTGAAACTGATGTCAGCCGGAAGATGACAACGACCAAGAAGCCAAACCGAGCTGACAATTATTTATTCGACCCTGAAGATGAAAAACTAACGGGTCTGGCACCTTCGACCGAAGCGTATGTACTGTTGAAAAAACTCACGGGGGATCGAGACCGTTTGACGATTGAACTGCGTCGGACGGAAAAAGAACTCGGAGACGTCACGGAGGCGATTGATACAATCGTCAAGGAAATTCAGAGAAACGGAATTCGCGACGCAAATTATGTCGTCACCGGAGTGACTCTTGACAAGAAACGGCATGTCGACGCCCAGTGGTTTCTGGAACACGAACCATCCACATTCGAACGTATCGCGAAAGTTGACGGAAAAGTCGCGCTTCGCATCCTGTCAAACTACGTCAACGGAGACAACGCCGTCCAGCCTTTCCTACGAAAGATTGGGGGTGAGGTGTTCACCGCGAACGCAAAGATCACGATGGCAGACCTACAGAAAACCGTCGGGAACGACGGCTTGGAGGCGTATGAGAGACTCGGCGGTGTGAAAGCCGTCTGGTCTCCAGTTGGAGAGGCATACCTGATGCCCATTCACGATGCCAAATTACTCGGTAGAAAGAGCATTCTTGAGCTTGAAGAAGGTGAGCCCGCGTGAGTAGTATCACCTTTTCAAAAGCAGAACGCCGAAAAGCGAAACTTCGGATGGCAATCGCTGGGACAAGTGGGTCGGGCAAGACTTATACCTCGTTACTTATAGGACGCGGTCTCGCTGGTGATACAGGTCGCATCGCAGTTGCGGACACTGAAAACAGATCAGCAGCGCTCTACTCTCATCTCACAGATTTTGATACATGTGTAATTTCCGCACCGTATGAAGTCGAGAAATATATCTCGGTCATCCACGCTGCAGAAGAAGCAGGGTATGATGTTCTCATCATTGATTCCGCAACCCCTGTGTGGAAAGGCACGGGTGGTTTGCTCGAAAAGCAGGAGATTGAGGCGGAGACATGTCGGAACAAGTTCAGTTCGTGGCGAAATGTTGCTCGCGACTACAAAGAATTTGTCGAGGCGATTGTTACATCTAAGATTCATGTCATCGTGACTCTGCGGAGCCAGACTGCGTGGGACACGGACAGCACCAATGAATCTGGGAAGAAAGTGCCAGTCAAAATCGGGTTGAAACCTGAAATGCGTGACGGATTTGATTATGAGTTCACTGTCGTTCTGAACATGAATCAGACTCAAATGGGTCATCTCGCGACTGTTTCGAAGGACAGAACGGGTCTGTTCGACACAAAGGGCCCATTCATTCCTGGTATGGATACTGGCATTGTTCTGCGGGATTGGTTGGAATCTGGAACTACAACCCTGGAATCCAATCCAGTGCCATCGTTTGCACCCCCTGCGAAAAAGCGGCCCGAACGGATATACTCAGGGTTTGAGTTCCGGAGCATTCTCGAGAATTACGCTGCGAACGGATGGGATACTTCCGCAATCCACGCAGCCAAATTCGACGAGGACACGTATGATCGCGATGCGATTGACACTGACTGCAAGATGTGGAGGCAGATGACAAACGCGCTCCGCGAAACCGCAGAACACCCCACCTCGGTGGTAGAGACCAAGGCAGAAGTAACGCCTGCTCCTGTGGAAGAACAAAAACCAAATGTGACAAAAATCAAGTCGAAAACGCCGAAGGCGGAACCTGCTTCAACCCCACCTACTACTCCACATCCCCCTAAAGAGCAGGAGATAAAACCCAACTCGCTTCCTGAGAACCCGGTAGAGAAAGCACCCAAACCCCCAGTTGCACCAACACCCGCTCCTGTGGAAGAACCCGCTCCAGTGCCCGAAAAAACACCCGAGGGTGCGGAGGAGAAAGCACCAGCTACCAAACCAATTGCGGAGTACATCTGCGCCAATTGCGGAGTGACCATCACGAAAGTTCAGAAGGATGTATCTACGCTATTCATGGGACGCTGCCTCTGCAAGAAATGTATGGGGAAGTAACATGGACGCATCTGAATGTAATACATGCGCTGATTACCGGAAATTCCCCAAACTGGACGAAGAAGGCAATCAATCCTTCTGCATGTTCGATGGAGGAAAGATAGCCTTGAATAGTCTGAATCATTGTCCTCGAAAGAACTGGTGGTGTGACTAATGGGCGATAGACGCGAAATTGTCTTCCGATTCGGGAAGAACGACATCTACTTCTATTCTCACTGGTGTGGGTTGGAACTGCCAACATATTTGTCTCGCGCAATCCAGAACACGCCGAGAGACCTCTGGGACGATCCTGCATACCTCATGCCAAAACTCCTCGTCGACATCTACGACAGATGCGGCATGCAATCGGTTGGGATAACCCCTCACCACTGCGAGAGCGAGTATCGAAACCTGATAGTTGACATGGAGAATAAGATGGTGTATCTTGAGAGCAAGACCTGCGCGGACTTTTTCCCTGAAACATACACTGCTCGTCTGGGCGACGGATGGACGTTTGAAGAATTCTCTGGTCTGAGCGACTGTGCATTATCAGCTCTATCTGAGGATGATAGTCGTTGGTATCACTGAAACAGAACTGCGGCTCGTGCGAATGGTGGTGGCACAATCCAGTCCACCCGGACAAGTCGCTGGGATTATGCACAGAGGATACCCGAGGCATAGTTACCAGCGACTCGCCGACCACTCGCAGAGCGGACAAGTGCAAAAAATGGAGTGATTATGAAGAAAACAACATCGAGGTGCTGGCGGTGAGGCGGATAGTTCCAAACCTTGCCCCAGAAGGTTGTGCGACATGTCCCAAGCGACTACGGGCATACAAGACGGAAATCTGCCTTGTTTCGTATTACTTGAGTCTGGACAAACTCCATCTCCACTACCGACGCTGCTCGCTGATGACTACAGCGATGTGCCGGTTCGGAAAACGCCTTGATGCAGCAAAGAGGTGTGTAAATGCAGAAAGTTGAGTTGAAATATACCGACGATGAGATTTTTGAGTTCATCAAAGATGCGGGACAAGGAGGCAGGTGGTTCAACACCGCTGATGTCATTCGAGCAGCAGGTTACCATCCGTCGTTCCGAGTTAAGCACGGTGGCAATGCCGCGAAAGCAGCTGGCATAACCGGTCTGAAAATCCACGCCATCCTGCGAAAGAGATGTCATTTCGAACGCTGGGCAGGCACGAGAGCATTTTACCGGCTTACTGAGGCGAATGGATGATTGACGTGCCGCGCCAGTTGGAAAATGAGCGATTCATTGTTCTGTCTGCCCGTGGGAAGACACCTGTGCAGAAGTGGTCTCAGCCCGAGCACCAGTATACTGCAATAGGTATTCGTCCGTGGCTGCAAGATGGCTGGAATTACGCTGTCATCTACCAGACTGACCTCTGCGTCTTTGACGCGGATAGCGCCGAACGCCTCATCGAGTTAGGGATTATCCAAGACCTCCCTAAGACATTCACTGTGATGTCGGGCAGGGGTGGCCTTGGTCTCCATCTTTACTACCGGTTATCGAACCCACCGGAAGGCACGAAGATATACCTGTATGACACTGGAGGGGAAGAGCTTGGAGACATCCGATTACCCCATAGCAAATTCTACAATGTCGGGCCGAACTGCATTCATCCAACAGGAAATCCCTACCAAATCATCAACGATGTTCCTATCACAACGGTGAGTTGGGAGGAATTGGATTCGGTAATCAACCGCGTGACGATAAAAATCGCAGGGGTTCAAACATCCCTGAACTGGGAACCCCGCGACCCGCAGTCTGGGACGATGGATGACTACAACCTGTCGGTCTTAGACTTTCTCATGCCCGAAGGCGCGAAACTTCGGGGCGATGAGATTGAGGGAGCTCATCCAATTCACGGTAGCTCGACGGGGAATAATCTGACGGTGAAGAAGGATGGCTCGGTATGGTGGTGCCGCCGCTGTGGCAGTGGGGGCAACTGGATTGATGCCCTCGCTGTCTCCGAGAACATCATTGATTGCTCAGAATCATATCCGGGCCGAAAATACTCGAAAGAGGAGTGGAAACAGATCAACGCTGTTCTTCGACGATTGAATCCCGAAGTGCATGATCGGTTGACGAAGCAGTGGTGGGTGAACCGTAACGCATCCAATCTCAGCAGAATTGCAAGTCGTATATCTCGCGTATACGCGAAAAGAACGCCTGACAAGGTGGAAACATGAAAATGAACGATGACGAATTGGGGCTCGCAACCCTGCTTTTTACCGAGACGCGCCCAGGAGTTCTCACGCCAGACCTCAATTGTTTTGCCGCGACTCTCGCGGCCAAATTTGAACCAATCACGTATAACAACACGCTCTACATCTGCAACGAGGAATCGTTGTATCAGGAGAACAAGGGCGAAGTTCAATCGTGTATTCAGGCATTCTGTGAGCGTGTTGGGTACGACAAGCCGATTGAATCGCTCAAGCGCGAACTTCTCGGACGGATGCGGGACTTGAATGTCGTCACTGACTACCCATTCAACCAGTTTGACGGGTTCCCCGTAGCCAACGGAGTCGTTGTTTTTGGGGAAACACTCGAGCTCATCCCGTATGAGCCGAATATGTTCTTCACCAGAAAGATTCCCGTTCGATACAATCCTGACGCGGATACAACTCTGGCCGAACGGATCATCGAACAGTGGGTCGACAACGGCAACATGACCCACATCACGATGTTTGGTGAGGAGGTGGAAGTCATCAAGGACAAGATTCTCCTGTATCAGATACCCGCTCAGGCAATTCTACAGTCTTTACCCAGACGCGAACCGTCGAAAAAAGCATACTTGATTATGGGAGAGTCCAACGGAGGCAAGTCGACTTACATCGTTCTCCTGAGCCGGTTGTTCAACGGACACAGAAATTTCTCCGGTGTCTCGCTACAAACGATGGGTTCCAAGGATACATTCTGGAAACAGTCTATCGTTGGCAAGTTAATGAACGTATGCGATGATTTGCAGGCGGTTCCGGTCGATTCGACGGAGTGTCTCAAGCAGGTTACGGGACTGCGAGAGCACGAAGTGAATCCAAAAGGAAAGGACAGGCACATCGCGGAGTTAACCGCTGTTCACGTGTTCACCTGCAATCGCCCGCCGGAGATTCGCGGGATCGCAGAAACCGATGATGCGTTCTGGGGTCGGTGGGAGTATATCCTGTTCCCAACTGTTTTCGAGAAGATGGATGGGTGGGTTGAGAGGAACATCACAGCTGAACTTCTGGAGGGCTTTCTGCTGTCGGTGATCAGGTATGCCCAATACATGTGGGCGAATGACTGTCTGTTAATTCGTTCGGAAGGAGCTGACGTCAAGGAGTTGTGGAGAACGGATTCGACTCCGCTCCGACAGTTCCTCGACGAAAACACGATAAATTCGACCGACAGCGATTACATCTACATCGAGGACGTGTTTGCCCAGATGCAGAAGTGGAAGGACAATTCAGACGCGACGGAGCAGGAGCGGCTACATCGACAGAGGAGGTCACCACTGACACTCAAGGCATTAAGCCAAGCCATGTTGCGATATGGTTACAACACCCGCATGGTGCAGAGAAGTGGAAAACGGCGAAAGGCATACGTCGGGTTGAAGTGGAAAATCGGAGCCCTGTATTCCCTCGCCGAAACGAAAAATAGCAGTTTAATGTGATAAGAATGACCGAAAATGAACCAACAACTAAGAAAGTGTTCCAATCAACTGTGACATTCACCGTCACAGCCGTCTTTGATTTGGAATCCCTCGTATCCCTTCGGGAGAAGCACGGCAACGTTCAAGATGGGATTGTCGAGGATGTGACTAATGTCATGAACGCTGCATGGAAGAACTCCCCGGTGCACGGGGTTGAGATCAACTCCGTGAAAGCTGATACGATCTACGTCGCGTTCGGAGGGGATCCGGAATGAGATATGATCGCAAGGTGAGTGCGTGTGTGAATCGCGAAACAAAGAGTCAGATGGGCTGCGTTTGCGATGCACTCGAAATTTCCGAGTCCAAATTCGTCCGGACAGCGATTCAGGCATATCTGCGGACGGCTTACCACATCACCATTGTTGAGCCGGGAACGGAGAAACAGGAATGTCAACTCGGTGTGACCAAGTAAATCGGGGCAATTGCGGGGACTTAATCAGTGTGATCATCCCTGTCAAAAATTCCGGCGCATACCTTCGGGAATGTCTTGACTCGGTTCGGAACCAGACCTATTCCAATCTGGAAATTGTTGTGGTTGTCTCCCCCAGCACGGATACGACTTTGCAAATCGTCTGCGAATACGCCTTGAAAGACCCTCGTATCCGCGTATGTTACCGCGAGCACTGCCTCAACGTTGCCCATGCCAGACAAATTGGCATTTCAGTATCCACCGGGGATTTCATCGGATTTGTAGATTCGGATGACGTAGTCCATCCTCGGCTTTACGAAGTCCTCATGTATATGATGACGTGCCTGACGTTCTCGCAGTTCATCGACATCGTTCAGTGCCAGTTCACTCGCTCACAGGACGATTTGGGTGTTTTCAAAACAATCGGCACGGTGTATGTGGATTTAATGGATGGGCGACAAGCCCTCCTTGAGTCATCAGGAAAGGACTGGCTTGAATATACCGTGCTTTGGAACAAACTCTGGCGAAGGAGGTTATTTTCCGGAATTGTGTTCCCCGACACGGATATTTCCGAGGAACAAGATGTTGTCCATCGTATCTTCTATCGAGCAAAGTCATTCTGCCGAGTGCAGACGAAACTCTATTACTGGCGTGAACATTCTGAGAGTATCACAGGCCGCCCTTTCGACACGAACCGGATGAATCACATTTGGTTCGGTCAGAACAGGCTGGACTACTACGACCAAATTCAAGAGGCTGAAATAGCCGATCTCATGGCTCATCGGTTATGCCTCGACTGCATGTGGACGTGGGACGAGATGACGAAAGTAAAGGGTGCGAAATCTGAAATTCGAAATCTGAAAAGACTACGCCGGTCGTTGCTCGGACGTATCATTCGGAGCCACTACATCCCACTTACTCGAAGAATCATTGACCTAATAATCTGCGCTACCCCTAAAATCGGGCATATCGCTGGAATGAGGATATATGACTGAATAAAAAATTGGAAAAAATGACAACGACCACACAGAAATTGGATGATGTAGCTCCTCTGACGAACCGAGAATTTATGGAAGAACTGGACGGGCGGGTTATGGAGGTCTGCCTCGATCATGACCACAACTGCGGTGACTGCCCCCTTGCGACACTGACACCATCAGCATGCGAAAACTGCTGTATGGGGGAGGTTGATATGAGTTCCCCAGTGTCGTTCTCGTGTTCAGGAGAACATCTCAAACTGGCGATGAAGCTAATCTACGAGCGCGACGTCCCTTGCCGCATACAACACAAACCCGGTAGATGCTGCCCGGATTACGACTGCATTCACCCGACCACATGGGATGGGAAACACTGTCGGGATTGTGGTGCAGACTGCACCGAATGTTCGATGTATGAGGACATGATCCGTGCAATGGGTGACTTCAAAAAAGATCACCCAGAACTGTTTCTGGAGACTTGAGATGGACGCAAAAACCCGTCGCTTGGAAAACTACGATCCGGACTTTCAGACCACTCATAATCTCCTGTTTCTGGTATCATCGAGCAATCCATTTCTCGACATGATCAATCGCGGCGACAAACGACGATACATCATGTTCCGGGTTGGGACGTGCCACGGGTTGTTTTCCGTCGATTCCAAGAACTACTACATTCTGGCTATCGCGAATGATCAACCTCATAACGGTCATCTTCGGGACACGATGGAATGGTTTGAACACTCGTGTGTTCGCGACAAGCGGAACCTTGTGATGCTGGAGGTTCTCAATCCCCGTTTCGGAGCATATTTGCTCCGCGCTGGTTTTGAGTCGTGGACAGACGGGGCGGATAAAGGGATGGTCAAAAATCACAAGAAGATGGGTGATATGTGTGCATACTGTATGCAATAAGTAACACTTATATGCTCAGACGCTAATGTAATATTGTAGTTGCATAATCGCACTACAAAAGAAAGAGTTGTCGAAAAAGTATGTCAGAAAAGATGACAACGACCACAAACAAAGCGCCGATAATCGACGCGGATGAAGTGCAGAACGAGATGTTCGGCACATGGAAAAGACCACAGAACACTTCTGCGATAATTATTGCAGAGGAAATAGGAGGGGACAACACCCCCTCCTTTTAATGGAGACGAAAAAGATGACAACGACCATAAAAAATGTCTCGTGGAAGAGACTCATGGACACACCGGGCCAAGGACTCGTGTGTATCGGTTGCCCCGGGCCGGTTGAGGGATGGATCACGGGCATCAACCGCGATATGGTGGAACGCGGAGTCACGGATTCACCGTCAATATTCACGGAAGTAATCCGCTGCGACTGTCGTCCCTATAACTGTTCAGAGGATTTGACAGTTCTCGTGTTCATGTTTCCAAAAACAACGGATAACTTTGACATTGGAATGCTCTCAGCCCTCCGGCTTTCTCGTGGTGGTTGGATGAAGTGGCTTTCAGATTTCCAAGACTACCACAACTGGAGCTGCGAGAAATGACTGGGAACAAAACTGGACTCTTCCGTCTTGGAAGAGTCCTTCTCACTGCCTCGATAGATGCTCGTGCGTATGAAGATTCTATGTTCATGGACGAAGTCGCTCGTTGCTTAGACAGGCACCGTGCTGGTGATTTTTCGGACATGGAACACCCGGAAGACGTTGAAGCGAACAAGGCTGCAATTGAGTCTGGAGAAAGCCGGATTTTTAGCACATTCAACACCACTAAGGGAAAAATCTGGATTATCACGGAATGGGATCGATCATCCACCACTGTGCTGTTCCCGGAGGACTACTAATGCCAAACTGGGCGTTCGGAAGCATGATGCTTCGGGGAAGTGAGGAGAACATCCTCCGATTTTTTAAGGAATCCTTCGATGGAGTCGTGATTCGGGAAAATGAAGAAGATACTCGGCACATTGTCAGATTGGGCGGGGAAGATAACGACAGGCACATTTGCGGGACAGACCGTTGTTTTGTGCGAGAGGCTGAGATAGAGGTTGAACTTCTGGAAAATTGTGTCTCGTGGGGGACTGAAATCGAGATTGAGTGTGCTTGGGACTTGGATGAAGATGGGTTCCGAGAGATTTCTAAGAAATACAATCTCAACGCAGCCGTCTACGTGGACGAGACTGGATGTGCATTCTCCCACTACTTCGAGTGCGAATCGGGAGAGATTCTCCGGAACGAAGTCACGGACTATATAGAGGAGGAGGAATAATGGGCTGGACATTCACGCACTGCGACTGTAATCCGAAAGCGGAGCAGGAGCTTATCATGGGAGAGTTCGACTGGGAGGACGATGACGTCAAACAATTTCCAGTATATCACACTCGTCGGGGAAACGTCCATTACCTCGCCGTCAAAACCGTCCACAAATGTGATGATAGCTTCACGGTCTTTGGATGTGTTGTGCTCACATCTCACGATTCTCGTAGCCACTACAATTTTGGATACAAGGAAATTGACGAAACGATGGGGCCGAACGAAGCGCATGCCCCAGCACGACTGATTCGTATGCTCACCCCCACAGATATCGAATATGCGAATGAATGGAGGCAAAGATGCCTTGATAATTCAACGAGGGCAAAATGAGCGAGAAAACGTCGATATTCTCCCATCTGGATCTGATATACAAAAGCGCTGGGACATCTCAGTTCACTTACAAGGACGTTCCTGTTCACCCTCGAAAACTCCGCGCCTTATCAGACAATGGACATCTCGTGATGATCACCCGTCCAGTGCATGAAATTGCGAATGTGAAACGTATTCCCGCTGCGTATCGGCTCAATCAGGAATCCAGAATGGTTAAAACAGTCATGGGGTGCGAGAAATGAAGAGGACATGCGGCACGTGCATGGACTTCCGGATCATTGACAAGAAAAGTGCCTTTCAATGGGGCTCCTGCATCAAACCGGACAACGCTTTGACGGAAGAGCAGGCAGCAGCAGAAGGACATCCTTGTTGGCGTCCGAAAAAAATCGCAGCGGTGAGCGTTCATTTTCAAGGCAATATGTTGACAGAACATTACAGCCGCGATCTGATCCTCTCGGATGTCTGGACGAAGACGTATAGTAGAGACAGTAGTAGTGTCCCCATTTGTTGTGTAGAAGGTATTGTAGGTCAGGACTGCGATTCCTGCCCACATCACGACCGTAGAACAGATCTCTGCAGTCGCGAGCGGGAAAAAATCGTGACGGACGTGGTATTTCTTCGTGTGATTCTGGCAATGGCAAGTCCGGGGAAGAAGACAATCGTCGCCGTTTTGAAGAACGGAGAGAGTTTCTGTGTTATCATAGACACGCCGCTTGATACGACGGGGGATTGAATGTGCCCGCATGAACCATCCGAGTTTGGAACGCGACAAGAGCGGCAAAGACGTCAGGTTGTGCTCGTGTGCGATTCGGATGAAAAATGCCCGTTTGAACGGGAACTTGGGATGTGTCTGACGTGTCATCACTGCCGGTCAGTCCCTATCGGAAATTTGGAGAAAGAAAAATGAAATATTGGGTAGATTTCAAAATTCAAGGCGAACTTCGAGTGTTCGTCGATGCAAAATCATCGGAAGAAGCAGAGAGCAAGGCTGCGATGGAACTCACCGCTTCCCTTCAGTCGGTCGGTTGTGACTGGACGGACTACGAGTGCATCAAGTCGCACTTGGTTGGAGGGTCGGAATGAGATATGTCGAAATCCCCACTCCAGACATGTGCCCATTTCACCGAGAAGTCGGGGAGATTCAAATCTGTCAGCACCCTGATGTAGTTCTCAACGAGAACTACCTCTTCCTGTGCAAGAGCAACAGTGACTTCGCTGCTTCCTGTCCGCTCAAAGTCCTACCAACAGCCCAGAACACAACTGCGGATGACTCGCTGCCTGAGATAGCCAGTGTGCGGAAGTCGACTCAATTGGTCAGGGAACGAACGAATCGTTCGGATATCCTCCTTCGAGACGTCACCAAATTTCTGATAGCTCAAGGTTATGTCCGGACGACAGACAAAGGCAGCCGCCAGCCGACTCAGCGAGGGGTTGACTCAGGATATCTCCAGAAGGGAGAATACGGTCAGCCCCTCATCACCAAAGCAGGCATGGAATTCGTCATCCGGCGTGTGAAAGCAGGGGACTTCTCATGACATTCTGGCGATACCATTTCCGTGAGGTCAACCACAAGTGCGTGACTCTGAAGGCTGAGACGCTGGAAGATGCAATTAACGCACTCGCCTATGCTGGTTTCGAGATCACAACAGATGACGAGAGCGGTTTTTTCGACGACAAGCCCCTCGAACCTGACATGGAATACTTAGAAAATGAGGAACAGTGGGAGCAGCTGCCTGATAAGTTCGCAGAAGCTGTAAAACGCTGTAAAGAATGCAGTATTTACCGATACTGCTCCGAGGAATACGGGTTCACACGCTGGAACCCTATCAGCTGCTCCAGATTTGAACAACGGAGGGAACTTCCATGACTGGTTCAAAGAATCCCTTAGTTCTGGACATGATTCTGGAAACAGTTGGACACAACGATTTCGTTTATACAGATGTTCCGGGTGTTCACTCCAGTAGTCTGAAACCGTTGGTCAATCGGGGGTATCTGGCGGTTGTTCGGAGGGGACACGATAGTAACGGTGACTGTAGACATCAGCCAACTGTGTATCGCGTGAAGAGCCACGTGAAGAGTGGGGTTTCCGGGGGTGACTCGGAATGAGTTCTCTGATAGAGAAAAAAATACTCACCGCTGTTCTGAAGCATCCGGGATCTTCACGGACAGAACTTGCAAACCTCCTGTCACTGCCATATACGACTATCAAGTATCACCTGACTGCTCTGCATGCTGAAGGCCGAGTAATCAAAACATATCTGCCTGGTAATTTCAGGGTGTATCGCTATTGGGTTCCAGACGCAACTGCGAGAAAGGGTGTTGATTGTGACAAATGTTGTCACTCTCGGGATTTTCTCTTGACCCACTGCTCGGAATGCATCCACAACGAGGATTTCGGAGACAACTATTCTCCGTTGCCGGAGCAGGAGTTGGATAATGAACGCTGAACTCTACCTCGCAGCGATGCGAGAATCGCTCCGCGATGCAGATACTCATCAGCAAGTGCAGGGAGTAGAGATTGGCATCATACACTGTATCTGGCAGGATTATGATCTCGACGACAACGCGAAGGATATGTTGGTGAAGGAGTTCACTCGGTTGAAGAAGGATATATGGGGCATCGAAGAGTTCCATTGAAACGGAGATGAAAAAGATGACAATGACCACATCATTTGAAACTACGGACGGGATTGTGCTGAGACTTCCCGTCGAAAAAATCGCGAAAGTGACAATCTATACTGACAACCACATGCGACTTGCAGTGCAAATCAGGATGGATTCAGGATTGACTTTTGACTATCAGTCCGGTGCGCCGGAGGACGTGTTTGGTTTTGCCCGTTCCGTTTTGCAGCAGATGGAGGTGCTGAAGGAATGAGTCAGGGGTGTCTTGAGAATTACGCGGCGTGGATTGTTGAAAACTACATCGCGCATCTGGAAAAGAAATGCAGTGCATGCGACACTGAAAAAGCCCTGATGGCGTGTTTGAAGGGTGCATATCAACAAGCCCCTACTGGAATTTCGTTTGAGGAGTTCAACACCCTGAGTGTGTTTGTGCATTGCCTTCTCAACCCTCCGAAGAAGAGTTTCATCGAATGCAATGATGCAAGGGTGTGAAAGGAATGAGCTACGCACCAGTCAACGACTCAATATACCAATCGATGGTAAGAAAACTCACAAAAAACGATTGTATCGTTTTGATGATTTGCGCCGCTGTTGATATGAACGAAGAAAATTCTGCCTCCGTGGAGGTAGTGCGCTGCCCAGTGTTCTGTAAAAAGCCAATTACTCCGGAGATGAAACAGGAGATTGAGAAAATAGCAGATGGGGTGGAGGAGCTAACGAACCTCATGTTTGAGAGTTTGGTGGAGGAGGTTGAGCCATGAGCGAAGAAGTCGCGAAACGTATTATCGAAGAGTGCGGGAAACTCCAGAGTGAAGAACCGGACAACTACGCCCTACCATGCCCTCGTTGCGGTCGTCAGATGACTCACAAACGAGCGACGCAGAACGCACTCAGTCGACGGGCCGACGTCTACATCTGTTCCGAATGTGGGAGGGAAGAAGCCCTGCTTGATCTGGCAGGAGTTCCACCGTTGCCATTCAGTGAATGGGCAATAGTTCCAGAACGGGATGAACTGAAGAGTGACATCGTCATCTGCAAGAACTGCCATCGGTGGGAACATGTCCAACAAAGACGGACAACCAAAGGGCATTATTCCTGCCCTTACCACGGGAGCTTGAGCAAAATCGTCACGGAGGGAGACACTTGCTGCAATTGGTTCAGTCACACTGTTGTTTGCGGAGGATGTGAACAATTTGATGAACATCATCCTGCATATATCATTCAGGAAGAGTATGGTTGCACCGTCTACGCCAGATGTGCGAAAACATCAGTCGTAGTCAGCGAACGGTCGGTGTGCAATCACTGGGTTCAGCGTGAACAGGTGATCTGATGATTTCGGTTGAGGAAAGAAAGATGGGTGGCAGCAGATTTGTGACCTTTGATCTTGAGGATGGTTCACGCCTTGAACTCCCGGTTGTAAACATCGCGTATGCCAGTCTTAAGAACACCGCATACACTCCATTGCTTCTAATGGTGGTTACCAAGAAAGGGCAGGTATACTACCCCCAAACATCCGACCAAGTGAGAATGTTGGAACTTGCCGCGTCAATCTGGGCCGGAGTTGGGGCTATGGAAGATGTCAATATTTTCGTCCGCATGGACAAGGTGGTGTAGATGCGGACTGTTGACAAGCTCCGGTTTAGGTGGTGCAGATATTGCAAGCACGCAGGGCCGAACCGGAAGTTCGGAGCGAGAATCTACTGCTGCGATAAGCAGGGTAGGAAATACAGTTGGAATATAACCGCTTGCAACACCTGCGATAGATTCGAATTAAAGGCATAAGGAGAGATAAAATGAGATTTAGTTTCAGTAAGAAAGAGAGGTGCTGTCGTGTTCTGTTCGACCAGTGCCAGATTATTTGTGCAAATAGTGGAACATTTGAGGCGGCGCTTGCCGCCCTCAAAATGGGCTTTAAAGTCACACGGAGCGGGTGGAATAGGAAGGGTATGTATCTGGAGGTGCAGCGGCCCGATGAGCATTCGAAGATGACTCTGCCATACATCTACATCAAAACAACCGATGACCAGTTCGTGCCGTGGCTGGCATCACAGACGGATCTCCTCGCGGAAGATTGGATTGTGCTTGAGGCGAACGAATGACGAGCGACGGGGGTTAATTGAAATGACCGAACCAAACATGGTCGAATACGTCTGGATGTGTAGACCATGCCAAAAGACAGCAACTCAGGACGATTGCAAGGATTGTGTCTACGAAAAGGTAATGAAAGAGGCGAAGAAATGACTGGGGAAAAGACGTGTGGTGATTGCAGCCGCTTCATCCCGCATCCGAAGGAATCGCACTTCAACTGTTCTAAATGCCAGACGTGGGTGAAGCCGAACGATATTCGTTCGTGTTTCGAACCCATTGGGGAGGGAGAATGACAACTCCGCTCAAACCATGTCCGTTCTGCAGGGCAAAAGAGACCGATACATTTTTGGAGATCGATGGTAGTGAAGCACCCGCTCTTTGCTGGTGCTATTGCGAGACTGCAGATCTCCACTTCGTAAAGTGTTACTCCTGTGGTGCAAGAGGACCCGGTGAACCGACGAAAGCAGATGCGGTTGACAGCTGGAACAACCAGATAATACCGGAGATGGACCATGAGACCTAAGCAGTGCGCAGGGTGCGAATTCTACCACCACTACTCAGACGGTCGCGATGTAATCGGGCTACAGTGCCCGAAACATCAATGCTGGGCTCGCACCATTGCCAATGATGAGCATGGGCGATATGGGTGGATGTATAAGATGGTTAGCCGGGTGTTTCCATGCAGCATCTTTGAAGAATGTGAGCTGGCGAACGGTGGAAAAGGTGGCAGGGATAAGTGCGCATATGGATTCATCGGTGACGGACTCTCGGACATCCAATACCGCGTCACCTATTCGATGGAGCGGGTGGAATGACATCTGATAGGAGGTATCTGATGACGGCGGGAAACGCCCTCGTGTTCTACGATTCCGTCGTGGAGCTGGCAGTCAAGACAATTCCAGGTTGCACTAAATATAGCCTCGTCTGCCGAACGACTGCTGGGTCAGTCCACGTTCTCGTGACTGCCAGTAAGTCAGTGTGCGAAGAGCACAGGCGAGACATCCTTCGGCACATGGACTGGAGGAAGAATCTTCGCATCACACCGGGAGGTTCGTGGGAGACTATCGCGCGGTTGACCATCACCCCTGTGGGTGAAGGGCGTGGGGTGGGGGTGATGAACGATGTGAACGAGTAGGTGTTCATGGAATTTGTCTGAGAATAGGTTCTTCCTCCGACTCACCCAAATATATGACAAGTGTGTGACGTGGCATAGATACCACACTTTATACGAACTCGACAACTCCGTTTTGTAGTGATTGTCACACACTTACTATACTTTTTTTAATGTTCTCCATACGCGAGAAAATATACATCTATAGGGAGAGTAGCACTCGAAAATGTGTGACATCCGCGTGAGTGGAAACTCATCTCAACTTCCGGGAATCTGTCACATCTGTGTCACTCGTTCATCTGCGTTCACGTGCCCACACACGCGCGTATCTACTCATTTTTGGCGAGTCATGTTATCACTTTTTATCATTGTGATATCAATAATTTATCATGGGATTTCTTGCAAGTCTTGTCAATGCCCTCGTGGCATTTCTTCGGGCGTTCCAGACGACACCTGTGTCGACTGAGATGTCAACCCCACCTACTTCTGAACCTTCCTCTTCTGCTCCGGCAATCACCACACCGGAAACATCTTCCCAAATCATCAACGCAACAGGGGCTATCGTCGCGATCTACACTGGTGAAGCTGACGCAACAGTTGCCACCATCGCTGAGTCGCTTGATGTTGTCCGGAAAGAGCGCGTCAAGGTGAACCTGCGTGTGGATAACAAGGACGTAGTCTACCAGTTCAAGACCTACGACCGTCAGCCGAATTCAAACGAGTATGTCCTCTGTGATATTCAGGGCATCATGTCCAAGACTAACATCGGCAAATCCGCTGCATACTACATCTCCTTCCCCGGAACAAACGGCTGGACGCTCGGTAAGCACTCGCTCAAGATTATGCTCTCGGATGCCCAGTCCAACACTGTTCTCGACAGCCGCATTCTTGAGCTGAACGTCTCAATGCCAGGAGACAGCGACTGATGCTCGCCGAACAACTTGCCAGTCTCGTGATCGCCCTCGGTGACTTCTGGTTGATGGTATCCATCATCGCCGTCGTAGCAATGATCGCCATGGCGATGTTCATACTCGCCAAACGCATCAAACCGACGGAGGAAACACCTGCGGCGTTCGCAGACTTCATCAAAACCTGTCTTGATGCGATTGATGACTCACAGCTCACAAGCGCTGAGAAACTGGCAATCGCCGAAAAAGGTACTCAGTTTCTGTCGACGTTCACCACGGAGAAATAGACGGGATTATGTCTGAGGAAAAAATCGATTTCACCAATGGTATCTGGGCGGCAGGGAATGGTCGCACGAACAAAGTGCACTTCTACGCAACGAAAGAAGACTACGAAGCAGGACGCTGCCTCTGCGGTCGTACTGTTCAGCCTTACATCCCTTTTCAGCGGTGGAACCCTGACATCATCGTCGCGAAGGAGAACAGCTGCCCGGACTGTTTGAAGCGGATAGACTGGCTGAGGTTCAAATGACCATTATACCGCACTGTCTTCTGACAGCGCTCGACTTCACCCGCGTGAAAAAAACGGATGGTTCGCTCGCTGCGATAACAGCAATATTCGCAGTCTGTATCGTCGTCGCAAACATCGCAGCTGCGAAGGTCTGCACATTCTGGGCATTCGAATTCGACGCAGGTCTGCTGGCGTATCCACTGACGTTCCTCTGCATCGATGTCATCAACGAAATCTGGGGAAAGAAGTATGCGCAGAGAGCGGTGCTCACGGGCATCTCGTTGCAGGTAGTAGCAGTGGTGTTGTTGTATTGCTCGATAGCTCTACCGTGCTCTCCATACGTGTCTGCCTTTTCTGATCAATTCACGACAGTGCTCAGTTCCACAGGGCGTATCGTCGTCGCATCACTGATGGCGTATCTCGTATCTCAACTCCTTGATGTCAGGTTGTTCCACTTCTTCAAGAACCGCTACTCCCCGAAGTGGATTCGCTCCGGAGGAAGTTCTGTCATTTCGCAGATGGCAGATTCAACTCTCTTTGCAGTAATCGCGTTCGCAGGCATCATTCCCGACTTATGGATCATGATCCTCTCGTCCTACTTCTTCAAGTTCCTGACGTCCGTCATGGTGACTCCGTTCTTCTACTTCTTCACTCGCGGCGGTGAGAATGGCCGATGAAAGTCTTTCTATCCGCCGTCGAAGGAGCGGAGTGCTATCAGCTTCGTGAGATGTATCCGGAACTCCGGATGAACTGGAATCTGATGAGTTTCTTCTACATCAACCGGAAATCTGAGGAAGCGTCGAATCACATCGACTGGCTGTCGACTCATTCCAAGGAAATACTCGTGGATTCCGGAGCCCACTCATTCCGGCGCGGCCTTGCCCCGAAACAGGGATGGGAAACCTACACCCGGGAGTATGCCAATTGGATTTCCACTCATGATCGCCCGAATCACATCGGCTATTTCGAAATGGATATCGACAACGTCACATCCTATGATGAAGTGAAACGACTCCGCCGGATTCTGGAACGAGTCACAGACAAGATCATCCCTGTATGGCATAGGAATCGTGGCATTCCTGACTACATTCAAACATGCAAGGAATACTCCGGCAGGGTTGTCTCTGTGACTGCTCTGGGTGGTGACATAAACCGCGACCAGCTCGACATGTTCCGGAAAGTTGCATGGGCGAATGATTGTCGGATTCACTGTCTTGGAATGACACGACGTGAAATCCTCAACACCGTGCCCTTCGACTACGTCGATAGTTCGTCTTGGAAGCAGTCGGGCATCCGAAAGATGATCAACAAACAAGTCCGCCAACCCGCAGGCATGCACTACAAAACAACTATCGTGATGGCGTATTTGGACGCCATGAAGACCCAAGAGCACTACTACCAGAAATGGGCGTGCCTTGGTAGGGATTGAACATGACCAGTAAATCGATGATTATCAGAGAAATCAACCTCGATGAACTCAGATTCGCGGAATATAACCCGCGAATGAAAATTGAGCCCGGAGACCCTGTCTACGAAAAGATCAAGAACTCGCTGACAAAGTTTGGCGCTGTCCAACCGCTCGTGGTGAACTCAGATATGACGGTTGTTGGCGGAAACCAACGCCTCATGGTGATGCGTGACTTGGGCTGGAAGACTGCCTCCTGTGTTCTTGTAAATCTGAACAAGACGGAAGAAAAGGCGTTGAACATCGCGCTGAACAAAATCAGCAACGATTGGGACAATCAGCAACTCCACTCCTTGATGGCAGAACTCTACCATTATGCTCCTGACTTTGATCTCACTGTGACTGGTTTTGACGATCACGAGATTGACTTAGCACTCGCTTCATTTGAGGGCATGGAGAACCCGCTACCTGCCAAAGAGACTGTTTCAGTCGCCGACGCTCTCTCAGCCGAGGACGTTGAGGCGGAATTAGCTCAGGAGTATCAGGAACCTGATAACACCATGCGCCGGTGCCCTAACTGTGGCCACATCGACATCGAACGAGCGTTTGCGAAGGTCAATACGGAGTAAATAACTCGACATGGACGAACCTACAGCTCTGGTTGAGTTACGAACTCATATCCAGAAGCGGGAGCGGACTCCGTGGCGGCCTGAGTATTGTGACCTGATTGTTGCATTGGCAGAATCCGACGCAGACTTCCGAGCCACACCCCGTCAGATTGCTGAGTTTATTGGATGCACTGAACGAGCAGTCTACAAATGGCGGATTGAACACCCGGAGTTCGAAACGGCGTATCAGTCCGCTCGTCAGGTTGCAGTCGACCGCAGTCTGGAAGGACTGTTTGAGGCAGCTCGTGGGGCAGTCTCAAAAACGCAGAAGACGACTACCCGACCCGACGGAACGGTTGTGACAGAAGTAACCCTCCGCCGAGAGCCGCCAAACGTCCAAGCAGCAATGTTCATCCTCAAGAACCTGCGGTCTGATGAGTGGAAAGAAAGACGCGACATCGACGTCGTATCAGAAGGTGAACCAATTCGCCCGATTATCATGTTCGCAGAACCAAAATCCCGGAGTCGCATTGTCGACGTAACCCCACAGGAGAAACAGGATGAGTGAAGCATTCGCCCCTTCGGACACGCCAACGGTGACAGTCTCGCCGAAGTATCTGCCGATACTGGAAGACACAGAAAGCCGATACTTCTTCATCACCGGCGGGCGGAACTCCGCGAAATCCTTCACCATAGCCCTGTTAATTATCGGTCTGCTATGCGATGTAGGGCATAGAATCCTCTACACGAGATATACCCTCGTCTCTGCGGAGAAGTCCATTATCCCGGAGTTCATGGAAAAAGTCCGTCTGCTCGGATTGGAGGACGAGTTCATCACGTCAAGAAGTTCGATTACTCACCGGAAAACAGGGTCGTCGATTATCTTCAGCGGTATCAAGACCAGTAGCGGTAACCAGACTGCGAACCTGAAATCGCTGAACGCTGCGACTGTGTGGATTATCGACGAAGCAGATGAAATTCCAAATGAGCGGACGTTTGACGACATCGATCGATCCTTCCGTAAAGCCGGAATCCAGAACCGTATCATCCTGATTTTCAACAAACCTCCGGGCGAGCACTGGCTTTTTGACCGTTTCTACACCCCTCACGATATACCAGAAGAGTTCAACGGTCAGATAGTTCTTCATCGGTCGGACGAGTTGGGTGTCAACGTCTACGGGCGGTATATTCACACCACCTACGAAGACAATATCGATAACATTCCGCTGGAGTATCTGGCGATGATCTACTCGATGCGACGCGAGAACTACGAAAACTATCTGCACGTTTACCGAGGTCACAGGGCTGCAGAGATAGATGGTGCTCTGTGGACTCGCGACATGATCGACGCTTACCGTGTCTCAACCGCACCGGAGTTGAGGCGTATCGTCGTCGGAGTTGACCCTGCCGTCACATCTGGGGCAACAAGCGACATGACGGGTATTGTGGTAGTCGGCGTCAGTTACGATGGGCACTTCTATGTTCTCGATGACTGCTCCCTTGTCGCTTCTCCGAAGACGTGGGGCGAGTCTGTCGTCGCCGCTTTCAACCGCTGGCAGGCGGACAGGGTGGTCGCAGAGGTCAACCAAGGCGGCGATTTGGTGGAAGTAAACCTCCGAAACATCGCTCCGGACTTGCCCTACGAGGGCGTCCGTGCAACACGGGGCAAAGTCGTCCGGGCGGAGCCAGTTGCGGCCCTGTATGAGATGGGGCGTGTCCATCATGTCGGGAGGCATCATGAGCTTGAACGCCAGTTGACAGTCTGGACGCCCAATGACAGATCTCCTGACCGCATGGACGCTCTTGTTTGGGCCATCTCATCCATGATGGACGGTCAGACTGGGAACACCCTTGTATCGCCGATCCTGACCTCGAAAAGCGCGAGTACTCGGAAACCGAACATCAGATTTAGTAACTCAAACCGCCCGCCAATATTCGGACGAGGCAATAGGCCATGAACCAGAACACCCCTCAAACCCCAAACCCAGTAATCGCTGGTATGACGTCACAGACAGGATACACCTTTGTGTCGTCCGCCGTTGAACCCTACCACGTCAGCAAAATCGACGCGGAGTCAATCTACGAATTGACGAATAACCTCTACGTCGTCGGCCCGGTAACGCAGACAACCAATCTCGTCATCGCCGGAACACCCACAATAGAAGTCTACGATGAAAACGGTGACCCAGTGGAGGAATTGTCCCGCGAATTGAATGCCATGTTCAGTCGCCCCGGATGTTCCCTGTCGGCTATCAGCCGTTCTGCCATGCATGATCTCATGAATTGGGGCATCAGCGTCTACAACTGGGTCTGGCAGCGGGATAAGAGTGGACGGTTGGCTTGCTCCGCGCTCAATCGTATTCACCCCTTCAATCTGTCAGCCCGCCCCACTGGTGGAGCAACAGGGAAGTCATACGGACGAATCCTACAAGGTATCGTCTACGACCGGACTGACCGGACAGTTCACTACTACCACCGTCAAGACTCTGGTTCGCCGTTCGAAATCCCGGAACGAGACTTGCTCGTGATTCGCGATTCCGCCTGCGACCACCCTGACGGCGACTCTGTCATCTATCCAATCGCTCCGATCATCGAGTTCATCAATTACTCGTGGAATGCTCTGGGTCAGCAGATGTATCGGACGGGCGCGCCGATCATTTTCATCAAAATCTCCAATCCCCGCCCTGAGCGCATCGTCAACGGAGAGAAAATTCCGAGCGATGTCGACTACGCACGGGAGTTCATGGAGAACTGGGGCAAGGACACGGTGTTCCCGCTTCGCGATAATTTTGAACTCATCAACATCGATGTGAAGGAGGGCACGCTCGCAGTAAGAGCGATTGACTTCGCCCAAAACACTATCCGCGACTACCTCAATCCCAATGGAATGTTGGGAAAAGATGGCGCTCTTATCTCTGGAAACTCTGATGCATCACTCCGCTTGCTCAACAACTCAATTCAAGGCTGGATTGCCCTGTTGGAAACATCACTGGCTGCGATACCAAACTATTACCTCAAGCACAACGGATACCCTGCCACCTACTACGCTGACGTCCGCATCCCACATTCGGTCGTTGAAGATCAGAGCATGAAACTCCAGCAGGCTCAGCTCGGAGCGAACACTCATACCCTCACTGTGAACGAGGTTCGTGAACTGCTCGGACGCGAAGGGTTGGGCGACGACGAGTTGGCCAATATCGTTCAGGAATGGAATCTGGTGAGCCCGAACACCCCATCACCCCCATCTCCGGGCACGAGTGGTCAGCCAGGTTTCCTCTTCCACAGCAAACCTAACCGGAGTAGTTATCGAAAGCGTCAGGCGGCGGCTGAGGAATGTGAGTTGCAAATCAATGACGCCACGGATGAACTGGAACACCTGATACACTCCGCGATACGGAGCGAACTGGAACAAAGCGAGTTGGGTAAATGAAGTCGAAGACACGTGAGATAATTCAAATCGCGGTCGACAAGTGGCTGAAATCAATGATACTGTCCATGTCCGAAGCGGCTGCGACGGCGTATTCCAGTGGATCATTTCACGCCACAGGTTTTCTCAAAATGGGTGTTGGCTTTGATGTGCTTCAAAAAGAGGCACTGGAATACGCAAAGACCTACAAGAAGAAGCTCACGGACACAGGAACCATCACAATCACCAAAGAAGTGTTGGACTCATCCGGCAAGGTGATTGGCTACACTGTTGATACCGAGTATCCGTGGCTTACCACAAAATCCGCTGACACTCGCAATGACATCGCGTCGATTATCGAACGCGGAATTGCAGAAGGAAAGGCAGCTGGTGTCCGTATCGGCAAGAATGGGAAGTATCCAGAAGGCTCAATCGCTGAGGAACTTCATAGATATTTCGACACGAAGAAGAGCGAAGCGTCAACTGTCGCTCGTTCCGAAACAGCCCGCTGCTACTACGAAGGCGAATCTACCCGGTATGCACGTGCAGGCGTAGAATACGTGGAGTTCTTAGGGGCACCCGACGCCTGCGACGCCTGCATGGAACTCATCGGACGGAAATACAAGCTCGGCAGTGAGCCGCATATTCCCATACATCCGAATTGTAGATGCGATTATCGACCATATTTCCCAGAAAAAGGTGAAGTTGTTGACGTCTGATCTCGTGAGTATCATCGTGCCCGTCTTCAACGTTGAGCCGTATGTCGAGACGTGCCTCTGCTCGCTCCTTAACCAGACGTATGAGAACATCGAAATCATCTGCATTGTATCGGAATCGTCCGATGAGTCAATTTGCGTCTGTCGGCGCTTGGCAAATGAGAGTTCCAAAATTCGGATTATCGAACAGCCTGCGAACGGTGTCTCGTTCGCCCGGAATACTGGGTTGGATGAAGCGAAAGGAGAATACATCTCCTTCGTTGACCCAGATGACTACGTTCAGCCGAATTTCATCGAACGCCTCCATCAGATGTGTGTCGTGAATCAAGGCATTTCGATGTGCAACTACGACACCATTCGAAGTGACGTTGAATCCTACCAACAGAAACAGCATCCAAATTCGCAGAAGACATGCATCGTTCGTAAGCACGGCTTTGAAGTCTGCCGCGACTTCTTTGTTCGGAAACACGCGATTCGAACCGTCGTCGTCTGGAACAAACTCTACCACCGGAGTATTTTCGACGGAGTGAGGTTCCCCGTAGGTTGTATCCACGAGGACGATGCGGTGATGTTCAAGATACTCTACGAGTGCCGAGACGTCGCGTTGACAACAGAACGCCTCTACACCTACCGCGTTCGACGGAAGCTGGGCATAACTGGTTCTGAGTTCTCGAAGCGAAACCTCGTTCGCCTGCGTTTTCATGAGACACGTCGTGTCTATTTCAACGATCACGGCGAATTCCGTCTGGGGGCAAGGGCGAACGTTCTGTTGGGTGAGGATATCGGATACTTCATGGTTTGTGTTGCAAAGCATGTCCCTGACTCGTTACCATTACAGAATGCCCTTCGCGACTGGATGTATACCTGTCTCTATCGAGCCCGTCGTGATATCGACGTTCATCTTCTGGAACATCTGTTTCTTGAGGTCAGCGTGGTTGAATTTGAGCTGTGGTTGCGGTGTATCCGCTTGAAACAGCACATACAAACACTTTACAGTGGTTATGAACACCTGTGAGAACCCTTGTTTTGCACGCGGATAAACGTTCAATCTCAGTGGTTTGAACGTAACATGCAAACACACGCGAGCACTGATTGGAACACACTCTCGCTATGGATTTGGGTGGATCGCTTGGGGAACTTAACCAACCTTTCCAACCTTTCCAACCTTGCAGGGGGTTATTTGGGTATTTGTGTTCGCATCCAATTATTGGTGTGCCAGACCACATGGATGAACAAACAACGATTTTTGGTAATTCCGAAACACCTGCTCCGGGTGTTGTCTGGGCAGACACGACCCTACAAACGCTCAATCGTCGGGTAGGGAAGGACAATCTCGTCCTCGTGAAAGATCAGTTTGAGAAGTCCGTCGATGAATGGGATGGCATTCCTGTATTCATTCAGGAAGATGGTATCCACCCCGATGATTTTGAAGCAGTGACTAAAAACCCTGAAGGAGTCGCCAGTTCGATTGGTGGGCGATTCATCGGGTATGTCCGAAAGCCACACATCGAAACTGACGGTCATCCCCGTTTGATGGCCACTCTTGAAATCACCGACAACAGGGCTGAAGAACTCTACCAATCAGGCGAACTCGGCGTCAGCACCGGATTTCGAGTGAACCACGATGGTAACAAAATCACCTCACCCCCGGAGCCAAATCACGTCCTGCTCTTTCGGGAAATCGTGGATAAAGCCCAACCGGGCGACCCCGGAGCGCTCGTCCATACCGACCTTGGAGATGCTATGACAGACGAAAAACCAAAATTAAAGTCATTCTACTCTCGCCTGAAGCAGTTGTTCGCTGAATTCAACATGCCCATGGCAGACGAGGAACCAACTGAACCCCACATGGAAACACTACCTATGGCAAACACACCTCAAAAAAACGCCGACTCTGAAACCCCCACTGAGGCAGGGCAACCGCTCACAGACGAACTTGCTCAGAAAGACGCTGAAATCGCCGCTTTGAAGGATCAGATCGCATCGCTTGAAAGTCAGGTTGAAGCCCTCAAAGCAGAACTTGACACGTCATCGCAGGAGCTCCAGAGCTACCGTGCATCCGAAAATGATCGGAAGTTCGACGACCTCGTTCAGCACCTGCCAGAGGGTATGGCGAAGACACCCGAACAGCGGAACACCCTTCGTGCAGAGTTCGAAAAAGATCCGCTCGGGACGACAGTCAAAATTCTGAACACCCGGGCAACTGGAGGGGAAACATCCCCTGTTGGAGACCAGTTTGTTCACACGAGCAGGGCAGTTCAGCGCGGGCTTGGAAACCTCTCGCCGCATGCACAGAATTACAACCAGAAACCATGAGATGATACAAAATGGCAGATAATCAGCACACGGCCCCGAACGGACTCATTGTCACTCGTGGCGACCCGATTTGCAAGTATGAACGCGTTCTGTCGGCTGCTGCAAAGCCCGGCATGCTCGTCGTCTACGATTCGAACGATTACACCTGCAAGAAGAGCGATGGTTCCGGTAGCCCCTACGGTTGGCTCGGATATGAGCGTAGTCCTCTCGAAACTCGTCCGGACACTCTTGACACGGAGTATGCCTCCGGTGATGTTGCTTCGATCGTTGCAGGTGGCAGCTTTGAGATTTACGCTCTCACAACCGGCTCGACCACCGCTGAGGTTGTGATTTATCCCGGAACGCCAATGGCGGATAACGGTGATGGAACACTCAAAATCGCCTCTGGTGCTTCAGTGGAACAGAGCGAAAGTTCCCCATACACTGTCACCCTCACACAGGCTGACAGAATCGTCGCAATCGCTCAGGAATACAAATCCATCCCTGCCAATTCAACCGCAGCGGGTGTCGTGAGGCTTCATGTCCTCTCGCTTATCTGAGGTGATAAGATGCCACAGATTAATGAAACACCATACTCAAGATTTGCAACCCAAATCCACGATGAGATTACCAAGCCGTTGCGGACGAAGCTCATTGGGCGCAGACTCGCGACTATCGACCCGAAAGTAAACGGTGACGGAATCACGTCCCTTGAGATTTTCTCCATCGGTGAGATGTCCGATGCGTTCATCTCGTACGAACTGCCGGATGGAAGTAGCCACAAAGACTCTCTGACCTCCACTGCTGATATCATCAAAATTCCAGTTCTCCACAAAGAGTTCCAGATTCAGAAATCAGAAGTTCTTGCATGGGAAAACCGCAAAGTATCTCCGGGTCAGGAAAACTCGATTGATTCCATCACTGCTCAGGCAGCTACGTATCAGGTCTCCAAGAAGGAGGAAGCAACCATCATCGTCGGTTGGGCTCCAAACGGAACTAAGTATGAGATTCCCGGCTTCTGGGAAGCTGCGAACAACTCCGTTGCAGGCGGGTCAGTCAGCACAGTCGGCGATCTCTACGGCTATGTCGCTGATGCAATCGGCAAACTGAATGATGATGATGTCTTCGGCGATAACGATGCTTACAACGTCGTTCTGCCATCATCAATCAACTCCGCATTGAAGGCCAATATCTATTCCGCATCGGGTATCCGCGAGTATGCACTGCTCAACGAACTTCTCAACGGCGGGCAGATTCTCGTATCCAACTTGATTGCAAAGAACAACGGAACGAGCAACGCAAAAGACGGTGCTCTTGTCTTGCCAGTCGACGCGAGCCGCGAGCACTTCCAGTTCGAAAACCCGGTTGACTATCGCGTCGAGTTCGCAAACCCGAAGTATCCAAGCCTTTCGCCGCTGGAGGGAGTGGTCTACTCACTGATTCGCCCGTATTTCAAGCGGACCAACGCATCGGGCAAGACTGACGCATCCTGTAAGATTACAGGCTTGTCTGTGTCGTGAGGTGATGCTCAATGGTATCAGTGAGCGATGTCGAAAGTTGGACGGGACTATCCGTCACCGAGACGGCTCTTTCCTCCTATCTCCCAGCCGCTGAATTACAACTGGCAGAGGACGGAGGGGGCTCCCTCACCGAACCGAGAAGAACACAGGCACTCTGCTACCTCATTGCCTCATACGCCTCTGGAGCAAGCGAAGATTCAGAGTATCAATCCGAAAGCATTGGCGGGTATTCCTACAGCAAGGCAAGCTCCGTTTCCGGGCTGTCCATTTGGGTCGACAGGTATCGTGCTTTGCTGCCATTACCCCCCTTTGCTTCGACTGGAGGTCGAAACAGCTCTAAACGTGTCGATTACGAATTTTTGAAACTCGGTGGGAGGTTGATGAAATGAACGGATTGTTGAACCAGATGGCCACTGTCTATCTACCCGTCACCTCCGAACATATGGGTAGAGAAGTCGTCACATGGGAAGAGATTGGGACGGTAAAATGCCGTTTCACACAACCCAACACCTCTTTGACGCAGATTGCCACCGGGGCTAACGTGGAACGCGTTGACTACATTGTCTTCGCTGATTTGAGGTATGTTGAACTCATTTCGGTTGAGGACGACGGTCACATGCAAATGACTACTCCAGTTCGTCTCGCTGCATCATTGACTAATTGTGTCGAAACGTTTGAAATGAAGAACCCTCCGCGAGTTATTCCCGCTCGCCGGTCTCCGCATCACGTGGAATTTGGTGTTGTGAGGGTTGAGCAGTGATGCCCGTGGAAGCCTTTGCCATGAAATCCGAGTTCGCTGCTCAAGGTGAAAAGATCAACGCCATGAAGGAAGACATTGCTGACCTCAAGGAGAAGATTTCGGATATCGACGAACGGCTCGCTGACACACGCGAAGCAGTCGCGAGAATTGAAATCAAACTCAGCGAACACACGCGGGTTGACGGATATGTCTTGTCTCCCAAACACCTGTTCATCCTCGTAGTCGGGCTGATAGTCATCATCATGGTGATGCTTGGAATACCCATTGATAAAATCTTCCTATGAATCGCAAGAACGAGAGCTGGTTCGAAAAAACCCTGAAACAACTGGACGAGCAGATGCCCGACATTGTAGAAGCAGGTATGCTCCATGTTGAATCCGAAGCCAAGCGGATAATCTACCTTGGTCATCCAGACCATCTGGATCGGCAGACGGGCAATGCTGGACGTTCCATTACGACCGAATCCGAAAAACCAGAGGCTGGTGTCGTTGTTGCCACAACTGGTTCGAACCTCTCGTATTTTCCAATTCATGAACTCGGCGGTGTTGTTCCAAATGCGTTTGGTAGGGGCGGGACTGCGGTTATTCCTCCGCGTCCATCCCTGACGCCTGCTTTTCAGAGCAAGAAGGACATCGTTCGGAGGAAGATTGTTGAACAAGTCAAATCCGTCTTGAGGGATAAATCGTGATTTTGGAGACAATAAAACAGAGACTGAGGTCACTTGGCACCGCTGATGTTATCATTGCCATATCAATTACTCCGATCAAAAAACCACCAGTTGTCGTCTTGAGCGACACTGCTGTGATTGGCAATGTGTGGGAAGGAATCTGGAAGATGACGTTCACCGCTGCGTGCATCGCGAACTCGGACGTGGAGTCTCTGATATTATCAGAACAAGTGCGTGAAGCACTCGACGGATGGGGTTGTGAGGGCATTGACGACATTCGACATATGTCAACGATACCCCAACGAGCCGAAACAACGTCGCCGACACTTTACACCCGTATCGTGTCATTCGAGGTGACGTATGTGAATCTGAGGAACTAACATGGTAAACCAGTATATCAACTCAAAACCACTGAAACTGGGTTCCGTCACAGTCCTTGTCGCCCCATACGAGGACAAGACTGCGACGATTAACACAGCCACTGAAATCGGGATGCTTGACGGCGCTTATTTCCGATACAAAGCAACCCGGAAAATCATCGAAACTGACAACACTGACGACTACGACGCAGGTCTCAGCAACGAGACTGCGGAAATCGGAGCGTCGCAGTGGAAGAACATCGACTTGGAAGTGCTCCATACTCTGCTCCAGAGCGGGACATACTCAGTCACAAACGCCACATCTGTCAACGTATCTGACGAATCTATCGTTCTGATGGGCATTGTCCCTGCACCGTTGGCTCACGTCCACATACCAGATGGTGTGAAGACCATCTGCCAGACTATCGTTGTCAAAAACAGCACTGGGGATACCACCTACACGTCCGGCACTGATTACGTCACTTACCTTGCAGACGGGACAACTTACCTACAGCGGCTGTCAGGAGGCAGTATTGTTTCTGGAACTGCGGTGTCGGTGAGCTACACCTACACCCCAATCGCGTCCAAGAAGTTCACTGTTGGTGGTTCTATCAATCAGGCGAAATACCTTCACGTTTGGTTCGTCAACAAACAGGCAGATGGAAAGCGTTTCATCCTTGAAATTTATCGAGTGACTGGTATAGAATCGGCAGAGCTCAGTTTCGGTTCCGACAAAGCCAAAGACCTCGTCACCATGCCAGTAGCAATGATTGGCCGTATCGACTCCAGCCGGGCGGAAAATGACCAGCTGTATAACACCGTGGATGAGGTCACGGTATGACCCCATTTTTTGACTATACGCGTGAATCTGAGCCGTTCACGATAAAAATCGGCTCCAAGGGCGACGTTGTGACTGTCGACCTTACCTTTGTGCCTGCATATACTCGGCTAAAACTACTCAATCTGCTCGAACCCCGAAAGAAAGAGCAGATGGATGCCATCACAGGCGCTGCCATCATATCCACAATCGCATCAGGCAGTGCAACACCACATGAAATCGATGCACGATGGGTTCTGGAACACCTCACTCAGGAGGACATATTCGCTGTCGCGAAAATCATGTTGGAGCGTGTGAATCAGTGCGGAAAGGAACCTGTTGGAAAAAACTCGGATCGGCCCGTGACCGCCTGACGCGGGCTGTATATCGATTAGCTCTCCATTATCACGAGAGCCCTTGGCTCATTATCACCGCTTTTGGTGAAGGGGAAATTCTACTAATGAATAGGATTCTTGACGAGGATGCTCCCAAACTCCCTGTCGTGAGGACTCCTGTGCCTATCCTTCCCTCAAGACTGAAAACGGTTGACGACGACGCCCCTGATAGAGCAGGTTTCGCCAATCTTAAGAAAACAATTCACGGTGGAATATGAGCGAGGAAATTGACCGACTGGTTGTTGCTTTTGAAGCTGATTATCGAGACTTAACAAAGGGTCTTGAACAGATCAGTAGTGAGATTAAGCAGAGTGCAAATGAGCTCGGCGAGTATGAAGAGAACATAAACGCCCTTGGTGACACTTTTGAAGGAGTTTCCGGGCCAATTAAGGATGCTACTGATGAAGTAAGCGATCTTAATTCGTCTATCCAAGATACGTCAAGATATTCGGATAACGCTCGATCATCTGTTGATGAACTGGGCAATAGCATTGACGACACCGGCAATCGGGCAGATGGTGTCACCGATTCGATGGAGATTTACGCTGAAAAAGTGGAAGATATCAGTTCTTCAGCGAACGATGCCAAATCTGATGTCGATGACATTAATGATGCAATCAAGGAGACGGATTCGAGTAGCAAAGGGGCTTCCGATTCAATGGGAGACTTAATAACTGACTTAGTAGGAATTCCCGCGAACGCAGCTGCCGCAGTCGGTGCTATAGGAGCTTTGGTGGCAGTGTTACTTGATGCTCATGATGCTTACTCAACCCTTGAGGCGGACATTGCCTACTACACCGGCTCGACGTCGAAGTATGAAGTTGCCCCTTATATGGGGGTAGTGGAGCGCCTCCAAGCCACGAGTTCAGTTTACGATCGCGACTCCATCAAGACTGTTGTAGGGGCTCTTGGCCACTACTATCCTGATGCAAGTATGGATGAGTTGGCGGAAATGGGGAAGGCATACATGGATTATTCGACTGCGACAGGGAATGAAGTCGGTGCTCTCGTGGAATCAGTAAACAATATCGCGAAGGACTATGACTTGAGTTCCGACGAACAAATCAAGTTCCTCGGGCAACTCACAACAGTCTTTCAGAAATACAAATTGCAGCCGCGTGACGTCGAAGAAATACCAAAGCTTCTTTCTGAAAAGCAACGTGTCTATAACTGGTATGGATTCGACAGTCTGGAGTCCAGAATGGCTTTTGCTGGTTCTGTCTACGAAGAACTGGGTAGCACGAAAGCAAAGCAGTTTTTGGACGGTGGGTTGGAACAAGCAATGAAAACAGCGCTTGACAAGGGTATGTCAGCAGATGTAGTCTGGTCTCGGTTTATGAGTTTGGGTGGGGCAAACAGCGAGTCCGCGCTTGATTTATTCGGGGATATTAACCGAGCTGAAAGTGCAGCGAGAGTCGCAGAGAATATTGATCTACGAAACATCCGAAATTCGAGACTCGTAGCAGCTGATAACTCGATGAATGTTAGGATGCGTGAAACTCCGTTGTCTGCCATAACTGCTTTTGGAAGTGATGTGACATATCATGCAAGTAAATCATTGGCTAGTCCAGAGGAAATGAACGGCTCGGATTTACTCCTCGCAGTGCTAACAAACGGTCTTTCGATGACCCCTTCTTACAAAGGAGTCATGGGCGCCTTGGGATCGTTGTTCCAGAACGGAGCGAAGATCGAGACCGACAAGGAAGTCAGTGTTCAGGCTGAAAGCATCAAAGTCGTGGGTAATGATGGTCAGTTCGGTAACGTCTACAACGTCCAGATGACGAACAATTTCAACGGGATGGAGATGACGCCTCTGGAAACAATTCGGGACGTTGAATCAAATAATCAGAAAGCTGTGAGGTCGGCATAATGTCGCTGGTCTATACCCCAGTTGGGAACGAGGGCGGAGTCGAACATAATATCGTCGTAAGACCTCTGGAAATTCCGAGATATTCCATCGTCATAACCAAATTGGAAACGAAGTATAACCGGACATCAAGCTATACCTTCACCGCAAATCTCTGTCACAGTTCCAAAGGGAAGTTTGCAAATGTCATCGGTAGCAGCGATACTGTGGAACTGTCATTATCGGGTAACGGGAGTACTGGCAACAAGATACAGTGGCAGGTATCAACTAATAACTCAACGTGGTCGAATATCATCGGTGCCAACGATCTGATATACCGAGCGTCAAATCCTGTTGGGACATACTATTACCGAGCGCTGTTCTACTTTGATGATTCTCTCTATATCCCCACTGAAAACACACAAAGAATTGTCGTGACTGACTCGTTTGTCGAAAAGAAGTATCTTGTCAGTCCATATTATCGTCGGATCAGAGTTCCAACTGGGACATTCTACCCCGGTGACACCATCAAAATCCTCGGAATCGACGATTCAATGTGTTATGATGGTTTCTACTCAACCGGGCCATCGAGTGCGAACAGAACTGGGTATGGTTCTGGAGATACTTGGTATTACGAATACAGCACTGTGTATGATATAGCGAAAATGGAATATGTTGTCCACCCGCTCTGCGTCACTTTGGAGATTGGGACTTACAATTTCTGGCGTCAACACGATTTGGACCACAAATCCGATACAATCACTGTAAATGTCACATCCCCCACCCCAACAACTGCAATCTTTACTCGGAAGCAAGAAGTTGACGCTCCAGATTACACCATCATTGCACTAACATCTCTGTATCCTGCCAGTCGACAATGGGAGATGTCTACAGACGGTGCTACGTTTGAGACGTTAGTGGGGGAAACATTACCTACACTGTCTCTGACATACGACCCAACTCTGTTCGACGGGACGGACACGACACAGAAGACATACTATTACCGTTGTGTGGTGACGTCCAGCGGTGGGACACCCCTTACAACAAACTCGATTACAACCCGCGTCAATCTACGGAAACCAACCGTCAGCATCTATGCTCGTGGTGATACTGAAGTTTATGTCCCCAATGGCATCACTCTCATTTCAAACTCAGAAAACACCGAAACAAGCTACGATTGGGAAATTTCAACGGATGGATCGACATTCGCGTCCACCAGCATCACAACAAGAGGTATCAAAATCGCTGCGGCTTCAAACGCTGACGCACGGCATTACTATGTCAGGTGTTCAGTCAAAAATGAAGCAGGGACAACCAAATCAGACCCAGTTGTGATCTACATCCTCCAGACAGACCTACCGGTTGTGATCATTTCTCCCTCGGCAAAGACTGTCGTAGAAGATACGAATTACATTCTCACTGCTTCGACAGAGAGCACAGATTCCATCGCTTACCAGTGGCAGATGTCCACAAACGGAATTTACTTCACGGATATAAGTAGCGAGACTGGAACATCAGTGACACTTAACCATGCTTCTTACGGGACGTATTACGTCCGGTGCGCCCACACATCAGCGGGTGGAACAGGATACACCTCCGTCGCAACCGTGACTGTTCTACCGTCTGTTCTCACGATTGTCTCACCCACTGTGGTGAAATCCGGGGTTGGCACGAAACTGCGATTCTCAGTGCTTGGGCCAAGAGAGGCAGACAGTTACACGTGGAATATGGGTGATGAGACAACCCTCACCGGTCAGACGGTCGAGTATGCTTACCGAGCAACTGGAACATATGCAGTGACGGTTACTGCTCGGTATTCCGACGAAACAGGAGGTCAAACATGATGATTGAAGTAAATGGAACGGTTGGGACGATTGACATTCCAAACGCTATTGTAAGTTCTGCTGGGAATAACCTCGCAGTAGGACAGGCTACGACTATTACCTATCAGGGAGTATCCCCGAAGATCATGCAGGATGGAACTGGGATGTCAGAAATAACATTCTGGCTGGATGGCGAGCTTCTGGACAGCGCCCGAACATGTTCCCGCGTTCGGGGAGCATATCTTGACAGTACCTACGCATTTGTCCCGCAGGAACCCGGAGAATATGCCTTTGTCCTGAAAGGAGGATATCTCGGAGAACTGTGGGAGGAACTTGTAGATATTGCATCTCTGACGGTTATGGTATCATGAGGTGGTGACGATGGGTGAAACAACAACGTGGTATTATGAGTTAGTCAATGGTGGCGGGTGCGACCCAGATGACCCTACTTGTTATGGTTCCGACGAACTGATCATACCTCTGACATATACTCCCAATTCAGACGGCACCTACACGATCACATGCAACCCTACGTTCAGCTGTGGTCACGGGAGTACAGATGGTGGATTCACATTGACAGCTTATGCTTGCTCGGCTCCAGAACAAACTGTTACGCTCATCACCTCCCCCACCACCACTACATGGGGGGCTGGTTCTGGAAATAGAGCGATTGGAGAAATGTCTTGGAAAGTTGGGCCTCTGAGTGAAGAAACAACGTTTTCAGTAACAATTACTCTATCGCACTTTGGTACGAAATCGGCGAGTAATACCATTACTCTGCCCGCATCCAGTTCACCACCACTAACCGAGACTACAGAAACAGCGACCATCAATCTTGAGATCGGAGTAATCCCTACTATCAAAATTCTGCCGACATCCGAGTGCATCGTTGAGAATGAAATCACCTTTACAGCAGATGTTCTCAATAACCCGACAACAATCACATGGGATTGTGGTGACGGCACTACGGAGATCGGGCAGACAGTGACACACGTTTACCACTATGGTGTCCCTTACGAAGTCACGATTACTGCGACTGCTTCGAACGACTACGGTTCATCATCGGACTCCGTCACGATCAATGTCCTTTCGCCTACATGGGGACTTTACAGCCCACCGCTGAGTCAATATCTGTTCTTCGATAACATCGAGTTCGGTGTCCTGCGGGAAAACCTCACGGGTATGTCAGGCACTACTGGTGAAGTGGTCAGCGTCGGAACTCCCTACGGCATTGGTGAACTCTATCAGGCAACTCAATACGGCAAACGACCTGTAACAATGCGGGTGGTCTGTCTGGGTAAGAACCGAGCAGAGCTCGAACTCCGCAGACAGAAACTCAACCGGATCTGCAACCCGTATTCCGGTGAACTTCGCCTGTATTCGTGCTCGGAACAGAAGGAAGTCAAGTATCTCACCGTGAGAACTGCATCGGGGTATCCGAAGTTCTCACGCGGCACTGCCCCAGACGAGAAGACATGGGAGGCAGATCTCCAGTTCACTGCGACAGACCCTTGCTGGTATCTGTCATCCACCGTGTCGATGTCTGAGGGAGTAATCAACAACCCTGGCGATCTCCCTTGCGGTGCAACGATTGTCCTCGGGAGTGAGGGTGCGACAAATCAGACGACGGGACAATCCATCAAACCAGCTGTTGATCCGACGACAAACGCAGACTACAACCTGACCGGGATTGTTGTGATTACTGACTATAGCAGTATCACCGCGACTGACGGGACGCAGAACGTCCTGTATAAGTTGAATTTGGACACTGAGTTCTTCCAAATAGAACCCGGCGATAATCAGATTACAGGCGCGTTGGGTGTGACAATACGACCCAAATGGGGTGGACTATGACGACAAAAGGATGGAAAACAACTGAACAAAGGAAATGTGGTGTGCAGTGCCGTCGCTGCGCTGAAAAACGAGCTATGGCGAACATGACAGATGTCTGTGAAGGGTGCAGAAACTTGACGGATACAGGGTGCAATCATCCACTTCCACAGATCATTTTCCGCCAGAAAGACGGACGTGTGCGGGCAATCGCCTGCAACAGCTATCACGGGAGAGGTTATTGATGCGATGCTACTTCATTTCCAGCATTGATGATAGGGATAGATACATCCTTCGTTTACGAGCCAATTTAGAGGCGAATGGTGAGAAAGTATGCGGCTTTCCGAGAACCCGCATCAACTATGAGACATGCCAATTCAGACCCGGAGAATTTATGACATACTCAAATGCGTTTGACAGCCTCGCCTTGCTACGTTCGAATATACCACTGGGGTATGACGTTGGTATATTTGATTTCCCAAGCTGGTATCTTTCTCGCCGAGTCGACGAAAATTCTCCGACTGCGTTGTGCATACCTGTCGATAAATTGAATGAACTACTACATCCTGGCGACGACCCCATTCATGCGACAAGTAACAAAGTGAACCCTGATGAACCTATCGATATAGGTGGTTTGGTTTCACTGGATATGATTGCAGAGTGGGATATTCCATTGTTTTCCGACATCTCAGTTGGTATATACGGATGGATTCCCCCCGAATATCTCTTGGCGTTTCCCAATCATACATGGGTTGACTCTGTCTCTGAATTGTCAGCGTTTGATTTCGGACTTATTGGGGCGTGTATCCTCAGAAACGTATCAGATCGAATTCCATCAACAGTGCCAATCCTTTCGTTTTACCCCCCAGCTCACACGGACGATTACCATGACTACCATCCTCCGAAGAACGAGTCTGAGCACATGAACATATGGTTTAGTCGATTTGATCTGGTCCCACAAGTCATCTACTCTCCAAACATGATACGACTGAATGGTATTGTTCCACTAAGAGGGGTTATCGAGCTACAGTTTCTCAATTACCTTGGGGTGGTGTAATTGTGCACTTGCCCCTCTGGTGGTGGGGGTGGCGGAGGTGGGGGCACTTCACACTCGGATTATACTTCCATCACCCTCGGATATACCACGGATTCAGACGGTGGTTATAGGATCAGGGTAGCATCAGCTTCGTGGACATGCAACAAAGGATATGCTGGAACCATCACCTATTCCGCAGCATATATAGAAGGTGGAATTAATTTTCCGAGCTGGTATATTGGCAGAGTATCAGCCGCCACTACAATCTACGTAGATGCAACTTTTCACCATACTTCGACATATGGAACATTCACAAAGACGGTCTACATCACACTCCCAGTTTCCCCTGCACCAGTCCAACTTCCAAACCCGGGCACAGACGGAAGCGGCGGAGGGAGTTTGGGAGGAGACAATACAAGTAGTCCATCTGCCCCATCCACATCAACGCCCTCTGGAGGTGAAAATGTTGGTGGAAGTGGACAGAACGATTTGCCCGAAATTGTCGTAATGCTCCAGCAGGAATATCAGACTCCGGGCATTACTGCTCTCTTGACTGCATACGCGAAAAACTATACCAGCCTCCAATGGTATCAGATTGCTAATGGTGTATCCAGTGCGCTCGGTAGTGGGAATGCGACGACATACTCGGTTGAACTCACTGCTCCGGGAACATACACCTATCAGTGTGTCGCCACTAACTCAACTGGATCGTCGAGTTCGAATGTCATCGCCATCACTATCCCCAGTCCGCCAACAATCGTCCTGACTGCTGAACCCGCAGGTGGTGTCGTGCCGATTAGCGTCAGAATAAACGCCGCCACTACGAATACCTCAAACATAGTATGGTATCAGTCGATTGATAGCGGCGTGTCGTATGTTGAGTTGCCGGAGACCGAGAATCTCATTCTACGCCACTACAGCGCGAATGATGATGTCGGGAACTATCTGTTCAAATGCACTGCGACTGGCATTGGCGGAGTCACGACTTCAGAACCATTACAGATATCGATCTCGGAAAGCCCAATCCCAACAGTGTCGGTAGTCGCCAACAAAACCGATGTCACAACGCAGAGTGTGGTGACGTTGACAGCCGTCACCACACATGCATACTCTTGGTTGTGGCAGTTGTCTACCGATGGACAGACGTTCACGTATGTCGACGGAGCATCCGACGCTGTTTATTCCCCAGTCATGCTGGCAATTGGGACGTATCGATATCGATGTGTCGTGACTGGCGTTGGGGGTATCGCAGTCTCTAACCCTGTGATAATCAGAGTTGTAACATCCTCCACCAAGACCAGAAAAACTGCCCCTATTCGGGTGATATCAAGCGCTGGTGTCACTACTGCGGTACTGAGTAGGGTTCAGTATGTCCGGTATTTTCGGAGCTATTCGGATGGCGATGAGATACAAGTGTCACTATCCACCTACGATTTCAAGAAGCTGGACCTCGTCATCGGGACTATGTTGGCAGTGCATGTCCTCAATAAGTGGCGGTTGTGTATCATCACTCGCATCTACGGTGATTCTAAGAAGATGGTGACGCTGTATGGAATGGAGTATTCAGCCGCTTTGTTCAGCCGCCGTATCTGTCTCACGAATGTCGGAAATTCGGATAAAAAAGGATACGATGAGAAGACTGACTATGCAGAGACATTGGTTCGGTATTGGATGGCAGCGAACATCCCGTCTGGAAACCGT